>JBEIQP010000173.1:0-4267 GCA_040376455.1 Planctomycetaceae bacterium
CCAGGACGGGCGGGGGGGGGTGCCCCCCCCCCCCACCGGGCCGCTCGTGGCGATCTCCGCGTTGTCGATGTCCGCGACGGGCTGCTCGCGGTCGGTGGAAAAATTCATCCCTGCCCTTTTTCCACTTGATCGACCGCAGAAAACGCCGAGGGTTTCCTGGGTCGATGGCCTTCGCATCCTGCTCGGGCAGACTTTGTTTCACAGTCTGCTAAGGTCGTGCCTGCCGGGGCGGCTGACGCACGCGCTCCCGCCCCCGCCAGCCCCCAGCCCGGAATCCGGTGATGATCGATCGTCGCGCCGCCGCCATGCTCCGCCCCTTCCTGCCGGCGGGCACCGAGGCCTACGTCGAGGACCTGCTCGGCCGGCACGCCTTCCAGGTGCGGCTCTCGCGGCCGCGGCGGTCGAAGCTCGGCGACCACAGGCCGCCCGGTCGCGGGCGGGCCGCGCATCGGATCTCGATCAACGACGATCTCAATCCCTACGCCTTCCTCACGACCCTGCTGCACGAGATCGCGCATGCGGCGACCTGGGAGCGGCACGAGCGGGGCCGCCGCTGGGGCCGCCGCGTCCGCCCGCACGGCCCGGAGTGGAAGGGGGAGTTCGAGGCCATCCTCGCGCCGGTGGTCGCGCTCGGCGTGCTTCCGGGCGACATCGAGGCGGCGTTGGAGCGGTCGATGCGCAGGCTGGCGGCCGCCACCTGCAGCGATCGGCACCTCCTGCTCGCCCTGGGCCGCTACGATCCGGTCGATCCGGGCCGCGTGCGGGTCGAGGAGATCGCTCCCGGCGGGATTTTTCGCACCTCCAGCGGCACCGTCTTTCGCGCCGGAAGCACGCTCCGCACCCGACGGCAGTGCTTCGAACTCTCGAGCGGCCGGGAGTACCGTGTGCACGGGCTCGCCAAGGTGGAGCCGCTCGAGGCTGCGGCAGCCGACGTCAGCGGGTCTGGGTCGCGTTCCGCGGGGAGGCGTTCTGCGCGTTCTGCAGGAGCGTCTGCCCCTCGCGGATCACCTCGCCGGTGACCGCCTCGACCTTCTGCTTGTCGACCGAAATCTCGATGTTTCCGTTGGATTGCGTGATGTGGATGGCGCCGGCAACCACGAGTCCGCCAACCACGAGCCCCAGCAGGATCAACGTACGCATCTGTCTTGTCTCCAGGAATGAACCGCCACCCAAACGCACCGGCGACTCGGAGCAGCCACGCCGTTCGTGGCACGAGTCGGTGCGGGCGGAAGGTGACAGACCGGCGGGCCGGGCACAATCGCGGTTTTCGCGGGAATGACGGCCCAAAACGGCCGGTCGGACCGGGTTCAGCGCTGCGGGGCGACGCGGGCCGGCCCAGGGCCGCTGCGGGAGTGCCGTCGCCGCAGGCTGTTGCCGTAGACGTGGAGCGGCCGGTAGGGCCGCTGCTCGATCGGCGTGGCCTTGATCTGCTCGCGGGTCTCGCCGAACGTGATCACGCGTGGATCGAAGCCCGTGCCCGCGGCCAACCCCGCGGACTCGGAAAGAACCGCGGCCGTCATCAGGGCCGCCGTCAGCATGGTGCGCATCTGGCTTGTTCCTCCTTCGTGGTGCCGGCACGCACTCCTATCATCGGAAGCCCGGCTCACGAAATCACGCGACGCGGACGCGGCCGGCCGCGCTGGCAGATCCGCTACGGTCCGCGCGCCGGCGATCGGACGCGTCACCCCTCAGAAGGGTGGTCATTGTCGGTGCGTTCGTCAGGCTCGCCGCGTGGCGAGCCGCGGCAGGGGAGAGCCCGAAAGGGTGCAGTCCCGACGTGATTCGTTTATGCTGCGCCGACGATCGTCGAGGCGTTGCCACGGGCAGCGCTCGCACGGGACTCAGACATTCACGGCAGAGGCTTCTGACATGATGCGGAGTGCGACGGGTGGGTGGCGGGCGGGGATGCCGCGCGGGGTGCGCGCCTGGTCGATCCCGGTGCTGCTGGCGATGGTCTGCGGTGCGGTTCGCGGCGAGGAGCCTGTGCCGCAGGCCGCCGTGGAGGCCATCCGCAAGGCCTCGGCCGACTACGTCACGGCCTTCAACGGTCGCGACTACGAGGCGCTCGCCCGCCAGTGGACCGAGAAGGCGGAACTGATCGAGGGAGGCGCGCGGGTGGAAGGCCGCGAACGGATCGTAGGCTCGATCCGCGGCTGGTTGGATCGCCATCCGCAGGCGCGACTGCAGATCAAGGTGACCGATGTCGAGATGCTGGCCGCGCCGCTGGCGCGGGTGTCGGGCACGATGCTCTTTACGCGCCAGCAGGGTGAAAAGCCGGTGGAGTCGCGGTTCACCAGCCTGCGGGTGCTCGAGGAGGGCGGCTGGCGGCTGGCGGAGTCGTTGGTGGCGGCGAGCCACGGGGCGGCGCTCGACGATTTCGACTGGGTGCTCGGCAACTGGCAGGCCACCGACGCGGTCACCGGCATGGCGGTCGAGGCGACCTACGAGAAGACGCTCGGAGGCTATGCGATCGTCGGCCGCACGAAGATCAGGCCGAAATCCGGCCCCACGATCGACGGACTGGAAGTGATCCATGCCGACCGCGACACGGGGTTCGTCCGGTCGTGGACGTTTGACTCGACCGGCGCCCGGGCTGAGGGCGTGTTTCAGACGGACGGCACGACGCTCAACGAGACGCTCGTCGGCAAGCCCGCCGCCTCGGTGGCCGGCCGCGTGGCCCGCTGGGAGCGACTGCTCGCCCCGACCGGCGACGGTCGGTTCACGCTCCACGCGATCGAGCGCAGCATCGACGGTGTTCCCCTGCCGGACGGCCGGCCGCTGCATTTCCGCAAGATTCGCTGATCGTCGGCCGCTGTCAGGCGGCGCGATCCGTCGTTCATGTTCACGTTTCAGAAGCACCTGCGTTTCGAGGGAGTCGATCCGATGATGAAATCCAGCACCCGAGGCGGAAGGTATGGCATCGCGCTGGCGTTCGCGGCCGTCGTGGCCCAGGCGTCGCTGCCCGCTGTCGTCCACGCGCATGGCGGCGGCGGCGGCCACATGGGCGGGTTTGGCGGTGGCGGCCACATGGGCGGGTTCAGCGGCGGTCGGCCGGGCGGCTTCGGCGACGAGGGCATGCGGTCGATGTCGGGCGGCTTCTCCGAGGCCCGCGACGTGAGCCCGCGTGATTTCGGCGGTCGGGAGTTCGACGGCGGCAGGGAGTTCGACGGCGGGAGAGGCTTCGAAGACCGCGGATTCGACGGGGGCCGCAACGCCGACGACGTGCGGGCGCTCGACGGAAACGGACCGCTCGACGGCGGCGGGCGGCTCGATGGCGGAGCGGGCCGTCTCGACGGGGGCGCGGCGCTCGACGGCGGCCGCAATTTCGGCCCCGGCCACTTCGCGGGCGACGGCGAGGTGTCGCGGGCCGACTTCCGACGGATCGCCAACGATGGATTCGGCGGAGCCGCGCGGGACGGCATCGGCCGCGCGACCGTCAGGCCCTACTCGATGAACACGCTCGTCAATCGCGGCGACACGATCCGCAACAACTTCTACGACAACGGCTGGTACGGCGGTCGCGGCTGGTATGGCCGCCACTTCAACGCGTGGTGGCCGGGCGCGTGGTGGGGCGGCTTCGGCTGGGGAGTGGGCGTGGGGATGCTCACGGGACTGGCCTGGAGCGACCTCGCCGGATGGGGCGGCTACGGTTCGGCGCCGGTTTCCTACAACTACGGCACGACGGTCTGCTACCAGGATGACGGGGTGTACGTGCAGGGAGCGCTCGTCGGCACGCCCGAGGAATACGCCCAGCAGGCGGCGACGCTCGCCGGGCAGGGGGGCTCGGAGGTGAAGATCCCGGCCGATGACCAGTGGCGGCCGCTCGGAGTGTTTGCGCTGGCGCGGTCGGAGGAGACGAATCCCGGCACCTTCATCAGCCTCGCCATCGACAAGGACGGGCTCCTGCGCGGCAACTACTACGACGCCGTCTCCGACTCGACGATGAACATCACGGGCAAGGTTGACAAGAAGACGCAGCGGGCCGCGTGGACGCTCGCCGGCAAGACGACGCCGGTCTACGAGGCGGGCCTGAGCAACCTCACGCAGCAGCAAACGACGATTCTCGTGCATCGCGACGGCGGCAAGGTGGAGCAGATGTTGCTGGTCCGCGTGCAGGATCGGCCCGGGGCCGACACGCCCGCGCGAGACATGGGGGCCAACAAGCCCTTCACGCCCCCCACGCCGGCGGTGAAGCCGCCGCCGCAGCCGGCGAGCCAGCCGGTTCAAATCGAAGAGGACCCGCAGTGATCCGCGGCAGCGCGGACCG
>JBEIQP010000021.1:0-31317 GCA_040376455.1 Planctomycetaceae bacterium
CGGCCACGCCGCCGCCGGCGCCCGCGCCGTTCCCCGTCCCGCCGGCCCCGGCTCCGCCCGGCTCGATCAGCAACGACCCGACCGCCCGCCGGGTGCTGCCCGACACACCGCCGGTCGCCCAGCCGCGCGTGCAGGGGGCCGCGGTCGCGATGCCCTACGCGGCGGCGCCGCCGATCGTGTCCGCCACCGATCAGGACCGCCTGTCCGGATCGCCGGGGCCGGATGGCGGCGAGATGCCGGGGCAGGGACGGCCCGGACCGATGCAACTCGAAGGGGTGCAAACGCCGCAACTGTCGGTGGAAAAGCGGGGGCCGCGCGAGGTGCAGGTCGGCAAGCCGATTCGCTACGAGATCATCGTCCGCAACGTCGGGAGCGCCATCGCGCACGAGGTCACGCTCCGCGACGCCGTCCCGTTCGGCACGGCGCTGGTCGCCACCACGCCGCCCGCCAGTCCGGTCTCCACCGCCTCGGGCGCCGCCGCCGAAGGCGAACTGCTCTGGCCGCTCGGCACGCTCGCCCCCGGCGGGCAGGCGCGGGTCGTGATGGAGGTGATGCCGCAGGTCGAGGGAGAGATCGGCAGCGTGGCGAGCGTGAGCTTCCGCGCCGATGCCTCGGTCCGATCGCGGGCGACCAAGCCCGATCTGCGGCTGGAGGCGACCGAGCCGAAGGCCGTGCTCATCGGCCGCGACATGCAGCTCACGATCAAGGTCACGAACACGGGCTCGGGAATCGCGACCGGGGTCGTGCTCGAGGGATTCCTGCCCGAGAACGTCTCCCATCGCGCGGGGAAGGAATTGGAGTTCGACGTCGGTCAGCTCCGACCGGGCGAGTCGAAGACGATCGACCTCGTGCTCGGCTCGCGCGGGCCGGGCGTGCATACGGCCCGGCTGGCGGCCCGGGCCGACGGCGGCCTCGAGGTGCAGCATGCGGTGAAGCTGGAAGTCACGGCGCCGACGCTGGAAATGGCCGTGGACATGCCGGTGCGCCGGTTCCTACAGCGGCCCGCGACCTGCACGATCTCGATGGTGAACGCCGGCACCGCGCCGGCGCGGGCGATCGAACTGGCGGCACAACTGCCTCCCGGCATGAAGTTCGTGCGGGCCAACAACGCCGGCTGGCACGACGAACGCACCCATCGCGTGCTCTGGAATCTCGAGGAGCTGCCCCCCGGCGAAACCGGCACGGTCGAGGTGGTGGTGATGCCGGTCGATCTGGGGCCGCAGAAGATCGTGGCAGCGGCGCGGAGCGCCGACGGCCTCTCGGATCAGGTGGCGCAGGTCTGCGAGGTCGAGGGGCTCGCGGCGCTCTTCTTCGAAGTCGCCGACAGCGAGGATCCGGTCGAGGTGAACGGGCTGACCGAATACGTCATCCGCGTCCGCAATCAGGGCACCAAGCCCGCCACCGGCGTGCGCGTCAGCGCGAGCCTGCTCGGCGACCTGGAGCCGGTCGACGCGCAGGGGCCCGCGGCCCATCGCGTGGAGAATCTGACGGTGGTGTTCGAGCCGCTGGCCAAGTTGGCCCCCTCCGAGGAGACGATCTTTCGCGTCCGGGCCCGCGGCCAGCGGGCCGGCGACCAGCGGGTGCAGGTGCAGGTCGTCAGCGCGGATCATCCCACGCCGATCACGAAGGAAGAGATCACGCGGGTCTACGACGATCGCTGAGCGGCGGAAGCGAGGCTGCATCCCGCGGAGGAGGAGCCCGTGAAGCGGCTGATCGAGGCGGTCAAAGTCGGCCTGGCGGCGGCCTACATCGTCGCCGCCTTCTGGTGGTCGATGCCCGAATCGTTTCCGCTCCGGCCCGTGGTGGTGGCGCTGGCGGAACGCCCCTTCATGTTCCTCGGGCTCTGGCAGGGCTGGGACATGTTCGCGCCCAATCCGATCACCGCCGACGCCTTCGTCTCGGTCGTCGGCACGCTGGAGGACGGGACGACGGTCGAATGGGAGGTCACCCGGATGGACCGCTTCGACTGCTTCACGCGCTACGCCAAGGAGCGGTGGCGGCGCTACTGCAACGATCACTTGCGGCTCAACGCCAACAGCCACCTCTGGTCCGCCGCGGCACGCTGGTTCGCGGCCGCGCTCGAGCGCGAGCATGGGCAGCGGGTGGTGCGGCTGGTCCTGCACCGGCACAGCCGGCCCGCTTCGCTGCCCGAACCGGACGGGTCGGTGCCGGCGCGGTCGGGCTGGGAGCGCTACGCCTTCCACGAGGAACTGCTCACGCGGTGACGTCCATGGAACTCAGGGCCTGCGCGGTCGCCGCCTGGAATTTTCTCACCCGGCCCGTGTCGCCGCTCCCGCTCGGCGTCTACCGCTGCCTGTTCGGGATCCTGTCGGTGGTGAACGGCGCGCTGCTCGCGCCCGACCTGCTCGTCTGGTTCGGCGACGACGGCCTGATGCCCGCCGAACTCGTCCCCTACAGCATCGGCACCGGCCGGCTCGACATCCTCGCCTGGACCGGCTCGACGCCGACGGCCGTGTATGGCGTGTTCGCCGCCTTCATGGTCGCGGCGATTCTGACGGCGCTGGGCCTCTGCTCGCGGGCGGCGACCATCGTGCTGTTTCTCGCCACGGTCACGCTCCACCATCGCAACATCCACATCCTCTCGTCGGGCGACACGATCTTCCGACTGATGAGCTTCCTGCTGATGCTCGCCCCCAGCGGCGCCGCGTTCAGCCTCGATCGCTTGATCCGCGTGCGGCGCGGGCTGGAGGCCGCGGACGTCTCCCGGCCGATTCCGCCGACCGCCTTCCGGCTGATCCAGCTGCAACTCTGCCTCGTCTACTTCGCGACCGGCTACTGGAAGGCCTCCGGCTCGATGTGGATGGACGGCTCGGCGGTGTTCGTCGTCCATCAACTCGGGCAGTTCGAACGGTTTCCGCTCCCCGACTTCGCCCACACGCTCTGGTTCAGCAGGATCGCGACGTGGTCCACGCTGGCGGTCGAACTGCTCGCCCCGTTCCTGGTCTGGTTTCGGGAGACCCGCCGCGCCGCGCTCGCGGCGCTGGTGCTGATGCACGTCGGGCTCGAGTACGCGATGACGATCCAGCTCTTCCAGCCGGTCATCGTCGCGGTGCTCGTGGTGTTTCTGACCGAAGACGAACTGCGGGCCGTGGCGCGGGCCATCGCCTCCCGGCTGCTTCCGCATGCCGCCGCGCGGCGACCGGCCGGGCCGCCTTCAGCCGCGGAGCACGGCGCCGACGTCGCGGCCACATGCGGCCACGATCGCCTCGACCGTCTTGGTCGCGTCGTCGCCGGAGAGCGTGCCGGTGTCGCTTCGCAGCCGCAGTGACACGACCACGCTTTTCCGCCCCGCCCCGAGCCGCTCGGCATCCTGCCAGACCTGCACCAGCCGGCAGTCGTCCAGCAGCCCGCCGCCCGCCCGCCGGATCGCCGCCTCGATGTCGCCCCACGGCACCCCATCGGCGACGACGAGGTTGATGTCCCGTTGCACGGCGGGGAAGTCGCTCGGTCGCACGAGCCGGCGCTCGATTCCGGCCGCGAATTCGAGGCGGTCGAGCCGCAGTTCCGCGACGGCCACGGGGCCCTCGAGCGAGAACCGGTCGAGCACCGCCGCGGCCGCCTCGCCGACCACGCCCACCCGGCAGGCCTCGTGGCCGGGCCGGTGGAGGATCACCTCGGCGGCCCTGCCCGGTGCGAAGAGGTCGAGATCGACCGGCCGATAGTCGAGTCGCGCGTCGCCGCCGCCGATCCCCAGCCGCGCGAACACGGCGTCTGCCAGCCCCTTGCCCCGGGCAAACGCCCCGCCCGTGACGAGGGCCAGCAGCAGCGGCTCCTCGAGCGGCGACGCCGCCGCCGGATCGTCGGCCGCAGCCGAGCCGGGACGGGCGATGTAGGCCCGAGCGATCTCGAACAGGCTGGCGTCGTCAGTGCCGACCGCGGCATTGGCCGCGCGGGCCTCGAGCAGGCTCGGCAGCAGCGTGCGTCGCAACCGGTCGGCCCCGCGCACCAGCGCGGGCGCGATCACCAGCGGCGGCGCCGCGCCCCAGGGAGACGCGGTCTTCTCGAACGCCTCGCTGACCACGCTCCGCGTCATCGCCTCGCAGAATCCGACCGCCACGAGCACCTCGCCGGCGCGGCGCACGGTCGTCTCGCGATCGGACCATTCGACCGGGCGGGCGGCGATCGGCATATCCTCGGCCACGCGATCGTAGCCCTCGATCCGGGCGATCTCCTCGACGAGATCGATCTCCCGCCAGGCATCGCGCCGCCAGGTGGGGGCCCGCCACCGCGCCGCGGCGCCGGCCCCGCGATCGGCCGTCGGCTCCTCGACGAAGCCGAGGCCGGTGAGGATCGCCCGCTGGCGGTCGGCCGCCACCTCGGTGCCGAGCACCTCGGCCACGCGTCCGGGGGCGAGCGCGATCACCGCCGGCGTGCAGGCGAGACTGCCCACCTCCACCGCGCCACGCTCCAGAGAACCGCCGGCCAATTCGAGGATCAGCGCCGCCGCCCGGCGGCTCGCCCAATCCACCATCGCGGGATCGGGCCCGCGCTCGAACCGATACGACGACGCGCTCGCAAGGACGAGGCCGCGGGCCGCCGCTCGCACCGGGAGCGGCGCGAACTGGGCCGATTCGAGCAGGATGTCGGTCGTGGTCGCGGCGACTTCCGTGTCGGCGCCCCCCATCACCCCGGCCAGGGCCACGGGCCGCTCGGCGTCGGCGATCACGCACATCCGGTCGGTGAGCGCGTAGGTCTTGTGGTTGATCGCCGTGAAGGGCTCGCCGGCCACGGCCCGTCGGATGACGATCCTGCCGCCGCGGATGGCGGCGAGATCGAAGGCGTGCAGCGGCTGGCCCGACTCGAGCATCACGTAATTGGTGACATCGACGACGTTGTTGACGCTCGCCACCCCCACCGTCCGCAGCCGATCGACGAGCCATTGCGGGCTGGGGCCGACCCGCACGCCGCGGATCACGCGGGCGGAATAGAACGGACAGATGTCGGGCGACAGGATCTCCACGGCGATGCTGCGGGCCGCGGCGGTTGGCCCTTCCAGCGGCCGCGGATCGGGCACGTGCAGCGGCCGATCGAAGAGCAGCGCCGCCTCGCGGGCCACGCCGATGTGGCCCAGGCAATCGGGGCGATTGCTCGTGACCTCGATCTCGACCGCCTCGTCGGCGCCCACCGGTTGCGTCGACTCGTGGTTGAGCCCCGACATCAGCAGCCGCTCGACCAGTTCGTCGGTCGAACCCGGAACCTGCACGTAATCGGCGAGCCAGTTGGTCGAGATGATCATCGGAACGAAGCCGCTTTCAGGGGAGCCATGCCGAGCCGCCAAGGCGGAAGCAGGAGCGAAGGATGGGTCAGAACTGTCTCAGGAAGCGGACGTCGTTGCGGTAGAAGTCGCGGATGTCGGCCACGCCGTAGCGGCGGGCCGCGATCCGTTCCACGCCCAGGCCGAACGCGAATCCGGAAACCTCGGCGGGGTCGTAGCCCACCGCCTCCAGCACCGCCGGATCGACCATGCCGGCGCCTCCCATCTCGATCCAGCGGCCGCCCCACTCCATGTCAACCTCCACGCTCGGCTCGGTGAAGGGGAAGAACGAGGGGCGAAACCGCACGTGCACGTCACCGCCGAGAAAGCTCGACGCGAACAAGCGGAGCACGCTCTTGAGGTGGGCCATGGTGGTGCCGGGCTCGATCAGCAGGCCCTCCACCTGGTGGAACATCGGATAGTGGGTGGCGTCGGCCGTATCGGGCCGGTAGACGCGGCCAAGTGACACGATCCGCAGCGGCGGCCGCCGGCTTTCCATGACGCGGATCTGCACGGTGCTCGTCTGCGAACGCAGCAGCAGCGGATCCGCACCGCGGGCCACGGCGAGGTAGAAGTTGTCGAGCGGATCGCGGGCCGGGTGCTCGGCGCTGATCGCGAGCGCCTCGAAGTTGTGCCACTGGTCCTCGACCTCGGGGCCGTCGACGCTCTCGAAGCCGAGCCGGCCCATGATCTCCTGCACGCGCCGGATGGTCTGCGTGATCGGATGCAGGTGGCCGAGGGGCACGGCGTCGCCGGGGAGCGTGACATCGATCGCGGCGGCGGGGCCGCCGGTGGAGGCGGTTGCGATCCGCTCCTGGGCCGCGGCGAGCAGTTCGGTGATCGCCCCCTTCGCGTCGTTGAAGTGCCGCCCACCGGCAGGCTTGTCGGCGACGGCGAGGCCGCCGAGCATCTTCTGGATCGACTTCAGACGCCCGCTGCGGGCGCCCACGAACTCCACGCGGGCGGCCTCGAGGGCGGCCGCATCGGAAGCGGCGGCGATCGCGGAGGCGGCATCGACGCGGAGCCGATCCAACTCTCCGAGGAACGAGTCGAGCGCGACGGCTGTCACGGCGTCAGGCGACGGCTGCCGGCTCCGGAAGGTTCAACGCCTTCCGCACCGCGGCGACGACCGTGTCAAAGCCGGTGGGATCGACGATGGCCATCTCGGCCAGGGTGCGGCGGTCGAGTTCGCAGCCGATCTTCTCGAGGCCCGCGATGAGTTGGCTGTAGCGGAGGCCACGCTCGCGGACGGCGGCGTTGATCCGCACGATCCAGAGGCGGCGGAAGTCACGCTTCTTGCGGCGGCGGTCGCGACGGGCGTAGACGCCCGCGCGGATGATCGATTCCTTGGCCGTCCGCAACAGGCGGCGCCGGCCGCCCACCGACCCCTTCACTCGCTTGAAGAGACGCTTCTTGGCACGGAGGCGGGGAACGACGCTTTTGGTACGCATGGCGGTGGGCCTTCAGGACGGAACGGTCACGAACGGGTCAAACCTACAAATTTCCCCTGATTCGACGCAATTGCAAGGGGGATCGGAAAATCTCGGGCGCAAGCCTACACCGGCCAGGAGGGCGGTGCAGGCGTATGGTGAGGGCAGGAGGCCCGCCTGTCCTTCCGGTGAACCCTCCGGCGTTCACCGCGAAGGACACAAGCCTGCACCGGCCAGGAGGGCGGTGCAGGCGTATGTTCAGTAACTGTACTTCCCGAGCGCCTCGTGGATCTTCGCGGTCTCAGGGGCCGCGAGCACGCCCGTGCCGCGGAGGTCCCGCTTCCGCTTGCTCGTGAGGCGAACCTGGAGGTGGCTCGTGCCGGCGCGGCGGTGCTTCACCTTGCCGTTGGCGGTGATGCGGAAACGCTTCTTCACGCCCTTGTGGGTCTTCTGCTTGGGCATCGGGAAACTCCTTCTCGAGTGATGGCCTTGGGGATGAACGGTGAGCGGGCTTACTTGGGCGACAGCGTGCAGACCAGCCGCCGACCCATTTGCTGCGGGGGCGACTCGACTTTGCCGACGGGATCGAGGTGTTCGAGGATGTTCTTCATGACCCGCTGTCCCTCGTCGATGTGCGCGAGTTCGCGACCACGAAACACGACCGACACGATCACCTTGTCCTTGTGCAGGAGAAATCCCTTCGCCTGATTCACCTTGAACTCGATGTCGTGGTCGCCCGTCTTGGGCCGCAGGCGGATTTCCTTGATCTTGGTGTGGTGGACGTGGGTCTTGTGGAGCTTCTTCTTCTGTTGGTACTTGAACTTGCCGAAGTCCATGATCCGGCAGACGGGCGGCTTCTCGTTGGGAGCCACCTCCACCAGATCGAGGCCCGCCTCGCGGGCGAGGTTCAGGGCCTCCTCGGTGGGGATGATGCCGAGCTGGCCACCCTCAGCCGAGATCACGCGGATCGGCGTGATGCGGATCTGCTCGTTGATGCGATGCTGCTTGTCGATGGCTCACGACTCCGGACGCGGAAGGATTCCGTCGGCCGGGAAGAATTCAGGTTCTTCGCGCGTCGGGCCGGCGGCGCTCCTCGGGACAGATCGAATTGTGGTCATATCGAACCGGCGGGGCCCGCGGGGGCGGCCGCCGGTCGTCAACGGCAAACAGGAATAATCCCAGCCGCCGGGGGCAGCGTCAAGGCATGGAGGTTTCCCGTGGCAGCCGTGCCTCTCGGTCGGGGTCCGGCCGCTCCGGATCCGCCGGGGCCGCAGTGTCGCCCGGAGACGGGCTTTCCGCCGTGAATGCCAGCCCATCGACGAGGTCCCGGTCGGCCTCCGCGAACCGTTTCGCGAGGGGCGCCTCCAGCATGAAGGTGGCGGCGGCCCGATGGCCCCGGGCGTCGGTGATGACGTGGTGCATCCAGCGGAAGGGCAGGTTTTCGGCGGAGCCGGACGACACGACGCGGACGATCCGCACGCCGTCGCTGCGGGTCGCTTCCGTGGCGTGCTCGAACCGCCCGAACTGCCCGGCGAGCGACCGCTCGATGTCCCGCTGCACCTCGGCGATCGTGGGCGGGGCGAGGGCGTCGGAGGGCGGCAGCGCGGTGATCGAGCACTGGCCCACGAGGGCACCGCGATCGACGAACCGGAGCACCAGTCCCGACGGACCATCCTCCACCACGCGCCACCGGGCATCGTGCACGAGGTCGAACCGCCCCGCCGGATCGCAGTACCAGACGAAGCCCGGCTTGCCGACGCCGAGTCGGCGCCGCGACCCGGCCGCGGCCGATGCGTCGTCGGCGGCCGCGGTTTCCGCGTCCTGCGCCGCGGCCCGCGCGACGGTGATCCGCGCCTCCACGTCGAATCCGGGCGCCACGTGGCTCGCCTGCCGTCGCTCCTGGATCGTGACCGCCAGGTTCGCGACCCGGCCGTGGATTCGGCGGGCCGCGGTCGCGTCGGCCTCGGCGTCTTCCGCCGCGCCGGCCTCGGCCACGCAGGTGCCCTCGATGACGACGTGGGTGGGCACGCCGTCCACCGCGCCATCGACGATGCCGCTGATCGCGAGCGTGGCCTCGCCCGCGGCGCACGACTCGAGTTTCGCCTCCAGGCTTCCCGACTCGACCGTGTCGATCGCGAGCAGGCCGGCCGCGACATCGGCCGGAACGGTCCACGTGTCGCCGGGCCGCACGGCGTCGGTCGGGCGGAGGCGGTCGAGCAGCAGCGGGTCGAAGGGCGTCTCCAGCAGGTCGGCCTCGTCGCGGGCCAGGAAGCCCGCGGCCAAGTAGGGAACCGGCGTCGTTCCGAGGAGGGCGACGCTCACGGTCCGCGCGTCGTCCGCGAGCGCCGTGCTCGACGAGCGACCGTCCACGTGCAGGGCGGCGTTGGCGTCGCGATACCGCCGGACAACCGCTGCCGCCGCTGGCTGGTCAGCGCCGGCGGCCGGCGGGGCCGCCTCGATGAAGTCGAAGCGGGCCTCCATCTCGATCGGCTGACGGACCGGTTCGGCGCCGCGGCCTGCAGGCGCGAACAACTCGCCGCGGGCGTCGATTTTCATCCGCACCCGGCTGGCGGCGGTCGGTGCGGCGTCGTCCGCGGCGGCCAGCGTCGCTGCGAGCACCGCAGGCACCGCGGGCAGAAGCCACGTCCATCTCCACGCGATCGACCATTGCATCGGAGGTTCCTCCCGGCCCGGCGAGCCCACCTCTCTCTTCGACGCACCCGGTCCCGCACGGCCATCAGAAGCGGCGCGACCGGATCATCCTTCCCAGCCTCGCCAGTTTTGGCCTCGGCCATCCCCGGCGCGGGCGTCCGAACGGCCCGCTGATACCAGGTGTCCACGATATTTTTCACTTTTTTTCAGGCGGAGAAGACGCGATGCCTTGCCCAAAATGAGACTGCGGTCAAGGGGCATCGCACCGCGCAAGTCGAATCCCGCCATGACCTTACGAGCAGGCCGCCCGAATGGCGGGCTGGTCTGCCTGGAAGGGCGGGGGCAAAAAGCCTCAAGAACTCGGTTGCGGCCGCGAACCCTTTTGGCGGCTGGGGCGTATAAAAACAACGTCCTCGCAGGTGCGACGGGGTTATGGATGACCCCAGGGAGAACGTGGCCGTGATCGTGGGCCGGTCGGTGGTCACGAAGGCGTGCGGTGACCCGGCGTGTCAGGGGCGTCGGGTTTCCGTCCTTCGATAACAAAAGTCGGCATGGAATGGCCGGCGTGGAGGAAAGTCATGCGTGCCAATACTGTGGGTCATGCCGTGCGCCTGTTCGGCGCTGATTCGGGCGACGACGGGGCGGTGAAGTTCGGCGGCCCGGCCGTGGCCGCGGTCGGTCTCAACGAAGCGGTGGACGGCGTCGTGCCGGCCGGCGAATCGGTGCTCTCGATCGAGGAGCTCGCCCGGAAGTTCAACGTCTCGACGAAGACCATCTCGCGGTGGCGCGAGCATGGCCTCGTCGCCCAACGCTACGTCGTGGGGGGCCGCAAGCGGGTCGGATTCCTGTCGAGCGCCGTGGATCGCTTCATCCGCACCAATCCGCTGCGGATCGAGCGCGGCAGCCGGTTCAGCCAGCTGTCCGACGAGGAGCACGAGAAGATCATCAACTGGGCCCGGCGGCTGGCGGTGGCTGGGGCCTGCCCGGCCGACGTGCATCGCCGCATCGCGCAGCGGATCGGCCGCAGCGTGGAGACGATCCGCTACACGATCAAGCGGTTCGATCAGGAGCATCCCGACGCGGCGGTGTTTCCCGCCAGCGACGGCAAGCTCCGGCCCGAGAACTGCGCCCGCATCTACCAGCACCATCTCCGGGGCGAGCCGGTCGAGTCGATCGCCCGCCGCTACCACCGGTCGAAGGCGAGCATCTACCGCGTGATCCTGGCGCAGCGGACCGAGCACGTCCTCCAGCTCCCGCTCGACTACATTCCCAACGCCCTGTTCAGCCGCGAGAGCGCGGAGCGGGTGGTGAACCAGCCGTTCCCTGGCGTCGCCGAAGCGAAGCGGGTGCGCCGCCCCAGCGGCCTGCCCGCCTACCTGGCGAGCCTCTACGAGGTGCCGCTGCTCACCCGCGAGCAGGAGGTCTGGCTGTTTCGCAAGTTCAACTATCTCAAACACAAGGCGACGACGCTGCGGGCGCAGCTCGATCCGGAACGGCCCAATGCCCGACTGATGGACCAGATCGAGCGGCTCTACGAGGAGATCGTGGAGCTCAAGAACCGGATCGTGCGGGCCAACCTCCGGCTCGTGGTGTCGATCGCGAAGCGGCGGGTTTCGCCCGGCGACAGCTTCTTCGACCTCGTCAGCGACGGCAACATGTCGCTGATCCGCGCGGTGGAGAAGTTCGACTACGCCCGCGGCAACAAGTTCAGCACCTATGCCTCCTGGGCGATCATGAAGAATTACGCCCGCACGATCCCGGACGAGCATCGTCGTCGCGACCGCTTTCGCGCGGCCGACATGGAGATGCTGCAGACCGCCACCGACCGGCGGGCCGACGAGTACCAGCAGCGGCTGGCGGCCAACGACCGGCTGCAGCAGGTGGGCAAGTTCCTCGACCGCCTCGACCAGCGGGAGCAGACGATCATCATCCGCCGCTACGGGCTCGATCACGAGCACGAGCCGCAGACGCTGAAGGAGGTCGGCTCGGCGCTCGGCGTGACCAAGGAGCGGGTGCGACAGATCGAGGCGAAGGCGCTGGAGAAGCTCCGCGAGGCGGCCGCCGCCGAGGCGATGCTGCCGGAACTGGAGTGACCGCTTGATCCGCCGCCGCGGGTCCGATACCACAACGGCCCGCGGCCGGCGGAACTGTTTCGTCCGGATCGGCGGCAGGACACTCCGGCAGGACAGCAGCGATGGGCGCCGAAGAACAGGCCCGCAGGTTGGGCATTGCGTTTCCGAAGCTCGACAAGGGCTACCTGAATCTCTGCATCCGCTCGGGCAACCAGCTCCTGACTTCGGGCCACGTGAGCAGCCTGAAGGGGAAGCTCGGCGCCGGCCTTTCGGTCGAGGAGGGCTACCAGGCGGCCCGCGAGTGCGGCGTGAAGCTGCTGCAGTCGGTGCATGACACCCATGGCACGCTTGACGGCCTGCGGGTGATCCGGCTGCTCGGCTGCGTCAACTCGGCGCCGGAGTTCACGGAGCAGCATCTGGTCATCAACGGCTGCTCCGACCTGCTCCACGAGATCTTCGGCAAGGAGGGGGCGGGCTACCACGCCCGCAGCGCGCTCGGCTTCGCCGCGCTGCCGACCGGCGCGGCGGTGGAGGTGGAGGCGATCTTCGAGATCGGCTGACTCGTCGGCCTCGGCTGCCGTTCAGCGCGGCCGGGCGGGGGTTTCGAGCGAGGTCGGCACGACGCCCGATCCGGCCGCCGCGGGCGGGGCCTGGGCCGCCTTCGCGCTGCCGGCCCGCGGCTTCACCAACTCGGCGGCCTCCTGCGGCGAGATCGCCGTCTTCGGCAGGGCCGCAGCCTGCGCGGCGGGCCTGGTCGGCGACTGGCTCGTGCCGGCGAGGAAGTTGTCGATGGTGGCCGCCTCGCGCATGTGGGTGAAGTAGCGGGCCATCTCGATCCGCTGCTTCTTCTCGAAGAGATCGCCATGCAACTCGTCGCGGACCTCGTCGAACGACACCGCCGCGGGCTCCGTGAAGCCCTCGCAGAAGAGCACCATGAACCGGTCCGCCACCTGGACGACGCCGGAGAGCTCGCCCGGCTTGAGCGCGAAGGCTTCGCGTTCGAGGGCCGGCTGGCCGCCCCAGCGGCGGATCGGCGGCACCTCGCCGCGGAGCGACTTCGTGGTCGGATCGACCGAGTAGGTTTCGGCGAGATTGCCGATGTTGTCGAGCGTCGGATTCTGGCGGGCCAGCTGCCAGACCTCCTGCGCCCGCCGCTGGTTGTCGAGCACGATCACGCGGCACTTGCTCCGCGGGCCGAAGGTGGCGGCGAACGCCTTGTCGAGATCGTCCTGGAGCACCGGCACGCCGCCCACCAGTTTCTTGAGGGCGACGGTCGGCCAGACCACGTCTTCCAGGTAGTGCCGCAGCGGCACCTTCTCCTCGCCCGTCACATGTTTCAGCCAAGCCGCCGGATCGGGCGAGCCGTCGGGCTTCTTGAAGCCCATCGATTCGGCCGCCCGCGCGATCTCGGCGTCGATGTCGGCCTGCACCACCTGCCGCTGTTCGCGGGCGAGGGCCTGCTCGATCAGTTTCCGCGTGATCAGGATTTCCAGCACCTCGGCGCCGTGGCGATCGAGGCACGTCGTCCGCACCAGCTCGAGCGGGATCGGTTGGCCGTTGATGCGGGCCGCCACGCCGGGATTCGCCGCCGCGGCCGGGTCGTTGAGCACGTTCTCCACGCGGGCGGCGTCCTGCAGCTTGCGAAACACGTCGCCCGACGCCTTCCGGCTCTTCGCGTCGCGCAGTTCCGCGGCCAGGTGCGGCCGGGCGTCTTCCAGTTTCACGCCCGCGGCGGGCAGGTGCCCCTCGCACTTGATGATGATGAACTGGTCCGCCACCTGCACCACCTCGGAGATGTCGCCGGGCTTGAGCTGGAACGCGGCCCGGTCGAACTGCGGCTCGCCCGAGTGGAGGCGGATCGGCTGCACCCAGCCGTCGGCGCTGGCGCTGCCCACGTCCACCGAGTGGCGGCGGGCGAGGCCGGGGAAGTCGTCCGGGGCGGCGACCGCCTGGGCGCGGATCGTCTCGGCCTCCTGGCGCGTCCGCAGGACGATGATCCGCGCCTTCACGGCGGGGCCGAACTGCTTCTCGTAGGCGTCCTGGATTTCGTCGGGCGTGGGCTCCGCGGTGCCGGCCGCCAGCCGGCGCAGCGCGATCATCGGCCAGACGATCTCCTCGGCGTATTGCCGCGGCGTCACGCCGCGCTCGCGCTGGATCAGCTCGATGTACTTGTCCTTCGGCACGTTGAACCGCCGCGACATGGCGTCGATTTCGGCATCCACGTCCTGCGGGGTGACCGCGATGCCGGCCCCTTGGCAGGCCTGTTCGATGATGCGCCGGTTGACGAGCGCCTCCATGACGCTCGTGCCGTGGCGGGCGAGGCATTCGGCCGCCAACTGGTCGGCGGTGATCTCGGTCCCGTTGACGATCGCCATCGGCTTGGCGCCCGGTGGAAGCGGCGCGTTGGCGGAGGGGGCGGCCGCGGGCTGCGGCGGCACGGCATCGGCGACGCGGCCGCCCGACAGGCCGCGCCATGCGAGGCACGCTCCGACGATCGCCACGGCGGCGCCGATTTCGCGCGCGTGCCTCCAACCGATCCAAGACCCTGTCATCGCGGCGCCCTCCTTGGCGTGTGTTGCCGGCGCGTCGGATCCCGACGCCAGCGCAAGGGATAGGCGATCCGGCGGGTGCGATCAAGCCGAAACCGCCCATGTTGCCAGCGGTCGGCTGGATCGCCGCGCGATTGCGGGGCGGTGCGACTCTGGTTTACGCTCTCGGAATCCCGTCACCCTCCCAGATCGCCCACATGCCCCCTCCATCCCCGTCCCATGCCGGCGAGCCGGAAGTGCCCGCCTGTCTGGCGATCCTCGGGCTCCGGCCTCCGCTGACGCTGGAGGACGTGAAGCAGGCCTATCTCGCCAAGGCGATGGCCGCCCATCCCGACCGGGGCGGCAACGCCGACGACTTCATCCGGCTCCAGAAGGCGTTCGAGGAGGCCAACGACTACGTCCAGTTCAAGGCCAGCAAACTCGAATGGCTCGCCTCGAAAATCGAGGCCTACGCGCAGCAGCAGGAGGTGGCGAGCGAGGCGATCGAGCGCGGCGGCGAGATCGAGATGGAGGAGACCGACTGGCTGCGGAAGTCGTTCGGCGAGGATTTCGGCCACGTCGCCGACAAGCTGGTGACGGTCCGGCTGCGGAACCGGTCGGCCGACGACGTATTCGCGATCCTGATCGGATTCCGCGCCGAGTCGCTCAAGGACCTCGCCGTGCTCGATCTGGCGGGCGGCTCGATCACCGACGAGGGGCTGCTGCAACTGAAGGAGCTCAAAGGCCTCAGGCACCTCGACCTGCGGGGCACGGCCGTCGGCCCGCTCGGTGCCGAGGTGCCGCAGTGGTTCGAGAACCTGGAGTTCCTCGGCCTGCCGAAGGGATCCGTGGGGATGTTCGCCCGGATGGGGATGCCGCGCCGCCTGAAACTCGTGCTCGGCGACAGCCCCGACGAGGCATGACGGCACGCGAATCCTGACGCGGCACGGCCGCGGTTCGCCGGCCCGCGGCGGTCGGGCCGCGAACTACTCCGGGAACAGCCGCGTCGAGAGGTAGCGCTCGCCGAGGTCGGGCAGCACCACGACGACCAGCTTGCCGGCGTTTTCCGATCGGCGGGCCACGTGGAGGGCGCCCCAGGCGGCCGCCCCGCACGAGATGCCGCACATCAGCCCCTCGCGCTTCGCGAGCTGCCGGGCGGTCTCCATCGCGTCCTCGTCGTCCACCTTCACCACCTCGTCGATGATGTCGAGGTTGAGGATGTCGGGGATGAAGCCGGCGCCGATGCCCTGGATCGTGTGCCGGCCCGGCTTGATCGGCTCGCCCGCGAGCTTCTGCGAGATCACCGGGCTGTTGGCCGGCTCGACGGCCACCACCTTGATCGCCGGATTCTTGCTCTTGAGTGCCTCGCCCACGCCGGTGATCGTGCCGCCGGTGCCCACGCCGCAGACGACGATGTCCACCTGCCCCTCGGTGTCCTGCCAGATTTCCTCAGCCGTGGTGCGGCGGTGGACCTCGGGGTTGGCCGGGTTCTTGAACTGCTGCGGCATGAAGAACTGGCTGCTCGAGCGGTTGATCTCCTCGGCGTGGCGGACCGCGCCCGGCATGCCCTCGGCGGCGGGCGTGAGGACGAGCTCGGCGCCGAGCGCCTTGAGCATCCGGCGGCGCTCGAGGCTCATGCTCTCGGGCATCGTGACGCGGAGCTTGTAGCCGCGGGCGGCGCAGACGTAGGCCAGGCCGATGCCCGTGTTGCCGCTGGTGGGCTCGATGACGATGGTGTCGGGGCCGATGAGGCTGTCCCGCTCCGCCGCGTCGATCATCGCGCAGGCGATCCGGTCCTTCACGCTCCAGAGCGGATTCATGTTCTCGATCTTGCCGGCGACCGTGGCAACGCAGCCCTCGGTGACCCGCCGCAGACGGACCAGCGGCGTCCTGCCGATGCACTGCGTGATGTCGTCGCGAATCCCGGCCGGCAGTTTGGTCGCGGTCATGTGTCTCCTCCTCGCGCTCGCGCCCTCGTCATATCAGGCATGATCGGCATTATCGGCAATCCGGACGGGAAACTGAAGCCGGCCGGGGCCGCTCACCACCGCAGGCCGGCGCCGACGTTGGAAAAGAAGTCGGGAGAGGTGTCGTTGAGCCCCCACCCCACCCGGAGCCCCAACTCGAAGTCCCTGGTCAGCAGGACGTGGGCGCCGATGCTGCCGTACTGCGCGTTGATCGGCTGCTCCTTGCCCGACGAGAGGATTCCGAAGTATTCGGCGTGCACGTTCCACCGCTCGCCGACCGGGATCTTGAGCACCGTGGACGGCGCCCACTGGTTGAAGGCGTCTTCCTCGGCGAAGCCCGTGCCGTAGCGGATGGCCGAGTCCCACGTCCAGCCGTTGGCGAACGTCCAGCCGAAGGCCTCACCCAGCACCATGGTCGATTGTGTCGAAGGGCCGTAGGTCGGCGTGTAGCCCTGCACGATCAGCGCCGACGCGGGAATCCAGCCCGCTTGGTCCGACGTCTCGGCCTTCATGCCGTAGAGCACGCGGCTCTCGTCCTCGGTCTCGATGTCCTCGCCGCCCACCTCGCTGCCCGACACCGTGCCGGGCCCGCCGGCCTCGTAGTTGAACCCGAACCGCAGTTCGAGCCGGTCGCCGATCCCCCGCCGCGCGACGATCTCCGGGAGGCTGTGGGCCTCGGGGCCGACGCGGTTGTCGATGAATGAGTAGGAGGTTTCGAGGATCGACCGGCCCGCCCCGGCGGTGGTGGTCGCGAACGTGAACGAGTCGCGGTCGGTCTCGATCTCGTCCTCCTCGCGGCCCGCCGCTTCCTGCCCGGCGGCGAAGGGATGCGGCATGGCGGCCGCGGCCGCGGCCAGCAGGAGCAGGGGAAGCAGTCGCTGTCGCGTCGGGCTCATCGTCGATCTCGATCGGGTTTCGCCGCCGGGGGTCGGCCGCGCGGCGCCGGCCGCGCGTCCATTCAGGTCCGGGGCGAAGATCCGGCGGCCTGCGCCCGATCGAAGTGCCACGTGAAGCCGACGCCGATCCAGTAACTGGCCACGCCCACCGTGGTGGCGTCGCCGAGGGATTCGCTGGCCGGAAACATGCCGCCTGCGAAGGCGTCGAAGTCGAGCCCGGGAAGGACGTCGGTCACCCCGAAGCCGCCGGCCATGCGGTGCTGGTTGATGATGGCGAATTGAGACTGCAGGTACTTCACCGCGGCGACGCCCCCCGGCACATCGATCGGTCCGATCCGCGTGCCGACCGACGGGTCGATCGGATTCTCGGCGAGCGCGTAGCCGAGTCGCAGCTTCACGCGATCGCTGGCCTTGTACTGGGCACCCACCTGCATCACCCACTGCCCGCGGTAGATGCTCTTGAAGAGGGCGGCGCTCTCCCAGTCGAGATAGAGCGCGTCGGCGGCCAGCAGCAGCCGGCCATCCATGAACGAGTCGTTCGCGATCCCCATGCCGACCTGTTGCGGCAGCCCCATGTCCACCGTGCGCGGGAGCCGTTGCGAAAACAGGATCGCCTCGTCCTGGAAGCGAAACGCCTGCGTCGATTGGTAGTAGGCGCCCAGCCGCGTCGCATCCCCCAGCAGGTAGTCGATGCCGAAGCCGCCCCGCAGTGCATAGGCGTTGGTCATGCCGCTCGTGCCGACGAACGGGCCCGATGCGTAGCCGTCGCCGACGAACAGCGTCGTGCCGACCGACAGCCGCTCCGTCAATTCAATCGCCAGCGACGGCGCGAATTCGAGCAGCAGCAGGTAGGAGGCGGTGGCGTTGCTTGCCGGCTGCTGCACGTAGCTGGAACCGCCCCCCGCCGCCCCGAGCACGGCGAGGCCGACCGTGGTCGGCAGGGCGAGGCCGTCGATTTCCTGCGAGACACCGATGGCCGGCACGATCGCGCCGGGCGTGCTGCTCTTCGCGGAGAAGGGGGCGACGCCGAGCAGCGGGATCGGCTCCGTCTGCCGCAGGTTGACGGTCGCCTCGGCGAACGCCCCGCCGATGGTGAAGTGCGTGCCCTTGTACTGCGTGAGGGCCGCCGGATTGGCGTTGATCGCGGAGAGGAAGTCCTGCGGCGCGGCGACGCTCGTGCCGGCCATGCCGCCCGATGCGGGCATGAGCGTGTTGCGGAAGTCGATCCCGTACGTCTGCCCCAGGGCCCGGCCGCCGGGCAGCAGCAGGGCGCACGCGGCCACCACCGCGGCGACGGTGACGAATTCAGATGATCGGCGCGGCATGCCTCCCCCTTTCCGAACAAACGGAAGAATCGGTACGACCGGCAGAACGGCTTGAGTTTTCGCCTGCGGGCCGCCGTCGCAGTCCGGAATCGTGGCGGTCTGGGGAATTCCGCCCGAGGCTGACGGTTCGGCGTTCCGGCGAGGCAAGGTGGGACCTGATCTCCGCATCTGCCCACGGTGACGGTTTTGCCGGTCGTTCTGCCGATGCACGTCCACCAGGGGATTCGGGTGTCGGCCACGAGGCGGCGGACGAGCGTCTTCGTCCGCAGTGGCCGCGGGAGCGATCGGGAGGAACGACATGCGGCACGGGGGAATCTGGGCTCGCGGCGTGGGGTTCGTGGCGATCGGGCTCTGCCTCGCGGCGGTGGCAGCCGGCCAGGAGAACGGCTTCGTCGGCCAGCCGGGCAGCGTCGGCTCGTTCGAGGCGTTCGATCCCGTGCTCAACGACGAGGTGATGACCGGCGTGATCCCCTCCGGCCAGGACTGGTATCTGTTCGGCGAGCCCGAGGGCGGCGGCATCTACGGCTGGCTCGACGGCGGCTTCGTCGGCAACTTCGGCGCCCCGGCCAGCAAGTTCAACGGTCCCTACAACGCCGTCGATCGGGCCAACGAACCGATGATGAACCAGGTCTACTTCGTCGGCGAGCGGCTGCTCCCCTCGGACGGCGCGAACGGCGTCGGCGGCCGCGTCGATCTGCTCTACGGCGAGGACTTCCCCCTGGCCACCTCGCTGGGATGGGAAACCAATCCCGGCCCGCGCGACTGGAACAGCGGGGAGTATTACGGCTTGGCCATCCCGCAGCTCTACGGCGAGGTGGGCAACGAGCAGCTCTCGTTCAAGCTCGGCCACTTCTACACGATCGTGGGCTACGAGGGCGTGCCGGCGGTGGGCAACTTCTTCTACTTGAAGTCCTACAGCTACCAGTTCGCCGGCCCCTTCACCCACTGGGGCGGGCTGGCGAGTTGGCGGCCCAATGACTCCCTCGAGGTGAACGGCGGCCTCGTCAATGGCTGGAACGGACTCGCCTCGCCCTACAGCAAGGCCAACTTTCTCGGTCGCGCCCGCGTCAAGAACGCCGACAACTCGCTCGCCTCGACGTTCGCGATCGTCACCGGCGACGAAGGCAACGACTTCTCGCCGCTCTATCAACCCGCGCCGGTGCTCGAGTCGGCCAACCGCACGCGCTACAGCCTGATCTTCGAGGCGCGTCCCACGAGCCAGTTGGAATACGTGTTTCACCAGTGGCTGGGCACGCAGGCCAACGGCCTCGCCAGCGGCGGCACCGCGTTGTGGACCGGCATCGACCAGTATCTCTACTGGTCGGTGAGCGAAACCTGGAAGTGGGGCCTGCGGTTCGAATGGTTTCAAGACACCGACGGCACCCGCGTGGGCCTGAACAGGCCGAGCAATCCCAATCACGTGCCGCTGCCGGGCAACTACTACTCGCTCACGTTCGGCGGAAACTGGGTGCCCTCGGGCAACTTCCTGATGCGGCCGGCGATCCGCTGGGACTTCTTTGGCGGCCCCTTCGGCCAGACGCGGCTGCCGTACAACGACGGCATGAGCGACAACCAGCTCCTCCTCGGCTTCGACATGATCCAGAAGTTCTGACGGGAAGCCGCCGGGAGGGGGCTCGAGAACCGGGCATTTGCACGCGTCGCCCCGGCGCGGCTCTACTCGGGGAGTCTCGCCGGCCCCCGCGCCGCCGGAAGCGGCATCCGCATCGCTCCCCTCCCGGAAACCCGTTGGCATGGAAAAATTCGTGGCTGCGGCCCTCCTGCTCGGTGCGACGGTCGCCAGCGTCGTCTTCCTCGCCGCCGAGCCGGTGGCCGATCTGCAGCAGGTGGCGCGGCTGAGCACCTGGTGGGATGGGGGGCCGCGCGGCAAGCGCGTCACGCCCCTCGAGCCCTCCGCCGACACGCTCGACCGCGTCCTCGATCTGCTGCCCCGCTGCCCCTCGGCGAAGCAACTGGCCCTGCCCGCCATGCCGGGGCTCCGGGAGCGGCTGCCGCGCATCGCCAAACTCCGGCACGTCGTCGCGCTCGATCTGCGCGGGCTCGATCTGGAAGACGAGGATCTCGCCCTGCTGGCCGGCATGACGCAGCTCGAATCGATCGATCTGACCGGCAATCCCAGGATCACGGACGAAGGCATCGCCAGGCTCGCGCAGTGCACCCGCTTGAAGCGGTTGAAACTGGGAGGCACGAACGTCACGGGCACCGGACTGGCGCAGCTCGCGCAGTGCCGGAAGGTGCGGGTGCTCGACCTGAGCAACTGCCCGGTCACCGACGAGACACTGCTCGCGATCCCGCGGTTTCCCCAGGCGGCGAAGGTGAGCCTCTTTGGCACGGAGGTGACCGACGAGGGCCTGATGGGCCTGACGGACTGGCATCGCCTGGTGAGCCTGCGGCCCGGTCCGCTCGCCACCGACGCGGGCAAGCGGCGGTTCAACGACCGCTTCGCAGCGGAACTGCTCCGTGCCCGCGCGGCCGGCGCGGATGTCCCCGCCGCCACACCGACGCCGATCGTCGCCTCGTCGCTTCCGCCCCGGATCGCGCTCGGCGCGCGGAAGCGACCCGATCCGCAGCAGGAAGGACCTGGCCGGAACGTCGGGCCGGGCCCGACGGCATCGCAGCAGGCTCAGGTCGCCGGCCCGGTCGCTCCCGCCACGCCGGAAGCGGCCGGGCGGATGATCGACGACGGCGAACTGGCCGAAGGCCTGGCGCTGCTCGCCCGCTGCGGCCCGGCTGCGATCGGGTTTGCCCCCGAGCTCATCTCCATGCTGCCGCATGACCGGTCGGGCGCGCCGGGAAACGCCCTGCTCGCAATCGACCCGCGCGGCGACGTCTGGGGTCCGGCGATCGCGGAGCGGCTCGGGTCCGCCGATCCGCGCACGCAACGCGAAGGGGCGGACATGCTCCTGGGCATGGCGGTCCGCACGTCGCTGCACGATGCCGTGATCGACCCCTCGGCGAACGTGCCGCGGACGGACGACATCCGGTTCGTGGCGGTTGACCATTGGGCCGGCGCGAATCCGGATCGCAAGGTGGCCCTGGACCGAGTCGTGGCACTCTCGAAGCAGGCGCTCGACAGTGCGGATCCGGTGGTGCGTCAGCAAGCGATCGGGCCGCTGAAGTACCTCGGCGCGGCCGCCGTCGGCGCGCGGGACGAACTCAAGCGGCTGGCGATGACGGGCGACGCCATGGAGGCGGAATGCTGCGAGGCGCTGGCGATGCTTGGCCCGGACGGCGTGCGGCCGCTCGTGGAGGTGCTGGAAGCCGGATCCGGTCCCTCAACGCACCAGCACTGGCCGCTCATCGGCCTGGGCCGCGTGGCGAACACCCGGCTCGACCATGGCGGCGAGCAGACCGAGGGATTCGCGGAGGCGGATCCGCGGGTCGATTTTTTCGTGGCCGCGCTCGAAGCGTCGGCGCGGGAGGGGATTCCTGCGATCGTCAGGGCGCTCGACGCGCACGACGCGGCGACGCGGGCAGCGGCCCTCCATGCCCTCGAGACCATCGACCCGCGTCCCTTCGACGAGCAGCGCCACTACGTCTACGACGATGCCACGCCCGCGGATCGCGGCCGCTACGAACGGTTCAGGCGAGCCATCGAGGGCGTCCGCGCGGCGGTGCTCGCGGCGGAACCGCACGTGCGGCACCTCCTGGAGGACGAAGATGCCGCCGTTCGCGAGCAGGCAGTCGTCACCCTGGCGCTCCTCCATCCGTAGGCGCGCCGCGCCGTCGCGGCATCACCTGCCCGCGCCGGCCTCGATCTGCCGCTGGATCTTGTCGAGGTTGAACGACCCCGGCGATTGGCTGGGCGGATAGTCCTTCATGGTCATCAGGAACCGGGCGGCCAGCTGCTGCATCGGCACGGCGATGAACGGCCGGTCGAGGAACCAATCGTCGTAGGTGTTGGCGTTGTGCTGCGCCCGCTCGAAGGGATCGCGGCGGAGATTGAAGATCAACGGCACTCGCAGTTCGGTGAACGGCTCACGCCAGACGCCGAATGCCTGCCCGCGGTTCTCCAGAAACACGGCCTTCCAGTCGCTGTAGCGGATCGCCACGATCTGGCCGTCGTCGTTGACGTAGAAAAACTCGTTGCGCGGCGACTTCTCCGCCTTGCCCGACAGGTAGTCGAGCTGGTTGTAGCCGTCGATGTAGTTGCGGTAGGTGCGGCCTTCGAGCTCCACGCCCTTGGCCAGCCGATCCTTGATCGTGACGTCGCCGGCCGCGGCGGCAAAGGTCGGCAGCCAATCCTCGTGCGACACGATGCCGTTCACGGTCACGCCGGCGGGCAGTTTCCCCGGCCAGCGGATGAAGGCCGGCACGCGGTAGGCGCCCTCCCAGTTGGAGTTCTTCTCGCTGCGGAACGGCGTCGTGCCGGCATCGGGCCAGGTGTTGAAGTGGGGGCCGTTGTCGGTCGAGTAGAAGACGATCGTGTCGTCGGCGATCCCCAGCGCGTCAAGCGCCGCGAGCAGTTCGCCCACGTGGGAGTCGTGCTCCACCATGCCGTCGCCGTATTCGTCCTGGCCGCTCGCGCCGAGCCGCGCCTCCTTCACGTGGGTGCGGAAGTGCATCCGGGTGGCGTTCCACCAGCAGAAGAAGGGCTTCCCGCCCGCCTGCTGCCGCGCGATGAAATCCTTGGCGGCGGCGAGGGTCTCCTCGTCGATCGTCTCCATCCGCTTCTTCGTCAGCGGGCCGGTGTTCTCGATCGTCTGGCCCCCCTTGCCGTCGGCCTTGCACTTGAGCACGCCGCGGGGGCCGTAGGTCTCCAGAAACGTCTTGCCGTTGGCGAGCTTCATGTCGCGCGGATAGTCGCGGTTTTCCGGCTCCTCCTCCGCGTTCAGGTGGTAGAGGTTCCCGAAGAACTCGTCGAAGCCGTGCATCGTCGGCAGGTGCGTGTCGAGATCGCCCTGGTGGTTCTTGCCGAACTGGCCGGTGGCGTAGCCGAGGCTCTTCATGACCGTCGCGATCGTGACGTCGGTCTTCTGCCAGCCCTCCTTCGCGCCCGGCAGGCCGACCTTCGTCATGCCGGTGCGGACCGGGACGTTGCCGCCGAGGAAGGCGGCGCGGCCGGCCGTGCAGCTCTGCTGGCCGTAGTAGTCGGTGAAGGCGACGCCTTCCTTCGCGATCCGGTCGATGTTGGGCGTCTTGTAGCCCATCATGCCCCGATTGTTGTGGCTGATGTTAGAGGTGCCGATGTCATCTCCCCAGATGACGAGGATGTTCGGCTTCTTGCCGGCCGGTTGGGCCGACGCGGTGCCGGCGGCCAGCGCCATGCCGATGGTCGCGAGCACAAGGGCGATCGCGCGAACGGAAGACATCATCTCAGGGCTCCTCTCGGTTGATGAACGATCACAAAAAAGGTGCAAAGCGCGCCCACGGAAGGCCGGCCTCCGGCGCGCCGTGGCGGGCGTGAATCGCTCGGCGGGGCCTACGGCAGCCGCTTGATGCGGATCTTCCGGTAGTGGACCTCGCTGCCGGGATCATGGGCCTGCAGCGCGAGCAGGCCGGACGAAAACCGCCGCGTCCCGGTCACGCCCTCGGGCTCCACGAACTCGTAGACCGCCCGGCCGTTGACCTTTACGGTCACCGACTTGCCGACGACGACCGCCTCCAGCGTGAACCAGGTGTTGTCCTCGGCGGGGGGGGTGAAGTTCTTGACGACGTTGTAGATGCTGCCGGTGCGAACCGGGTCGTGCTGGTAGGAGTTGTTGACCTGGAGCTCGTAGCCATTCACGGGCCAGCCTTCCGGCTGCGTCTTCGTATGAAAGAAGATCCCCGAATTGGCGTTGGGCTTGGTCATCACCTCGGCCTTGAGGTGGAAATTCGTGAACTCGACCGGCTTGGCCGCGTCGGGGCCGACGTAGTACAGATGGCTTCGTGGTCCGTGGGCCACGATGGCCCCGTGGGCGATCTTGAAGCTGGAGGGGCTTTCCAGAGCCTGCCAGCCTGCGAGACTCGTGCCGTCGAACAGGTTTTCGAAGCCGGTTTCGTCGTCGGCCGCGACGGCCAGCCGGGCCGGGCCCGCCAGACACGCCACGAGCGAGAGGATCGCCGCCATTCCCCGAACCACCACCGTCCGCCGTGCGTATTCCATGAACGAACTCCTTGGTCCCGGGGTCAGGCCGAACCCGGGTGTGTGAAAAAGCCGTGAAGGACCAACCGATTCACCACGTCACCGTCGCAGGCCGAGATCATACGGGCAAGGGGGGCACGATGCCACCTCCCGCGGGGCGGACGAACCCGGCCGGCGAACTGCCGCCCGAGGCCGTGCGCCGCTCGCTGGACACTGCCGGCCTGAACCACCGCCCGATTCTCCTCGCGGTCGATTCCGACGTGTCGCTGGCCGGCACCACCGCCCGCGAATGGCTGGTGGTGACGCCCGACCATCTGTCCGTCACGGACGGCGACGGGGTGCTGCGGAGCGTGGGCTGGCCCGAGATCGCCGAGGTGCGGACCTCGGCCGGCGTGGGGGGCGGCACGCTCCAGGCCCGGACCGACGGCGCCTGGGTCGATCTCATCCGCTATTCGAACGCGTTGGCGAACCGCTTTCACAAGGTGTCGCGGGTGCTCGAGCGGGCGCGGGAAAACCTCGCCGCCGGGCTGCCGGGCGACCTGCCAGCCCTCGACGGGCCGCTCGACCCGCCGCGGTGCGGGGACTGCGGCCTGCGGCTGGCGCACGCGGAGGACTCCTGCCCGCGGTGCATGCAGAAGGGGCAGATCGTGCGGCGGGTCGGCGAACTGCTCGCCCCCTACACCAAGGGCGCCATCCTGCTCTGCCTGCTCACCCTGCTCGGCGTCGTCGCGGAACTCGTGCCGCCCAAGCTGCAGCAATACATGGTGGACGACATCCTCTCGGCCCGGGCCGGCGAGACCGGGGGCGCCGCCGGCGCCCTGCCCGATTTCAAGACGGCCCTCCTCGTGGTCGTGCTGGCGCTCGCCTTCTCGCGCGTGCTGCTCTCGGTCGTGGGCGTGCTCAAGGGACGGCTGGCCACCGCGATCGGCACCGGGCTCACCGCCACGCTCCGCGAGGAGATGGTGAAGAAGCTCCAGAGCCTGTCGGTGGCCTATTACGACCGCCACCAGGTGGGCTCGATGATCAGCCGCGTGGCCCACGACAGCGAGGTGCTGCACGGCCTCATGCACCAGATCACCGGCGGCTTCCTCCTCCAGATCGTGCAGCTGGTGGGGGTGGGCGCGATGCTCGTCTGGATCAATCCCAAGCTCGCGCTGTTCACCCTCATTCCGGTGCCGCTGGTGATCCTCGGGTCGTGGATCTTCTGGAAGCACGTCTATCCGCGGCACTACCGGCTCTGGGACGCCTCCAGCAAGCAGATGTCCACGCTCTCGGGGATGCTGTCGGGCATCCGCGTGGTCAAGGCGTTCGCCCAGGAGACGCGCGAGAGCGACCGCTTCCACGGGGCCAGCGACCACCTGCGGCGCTGGCGGGCGTGGGTGGAGCACACCAACACCACCTACGCCGCCTCGATGCAGATCGTCTTCGGGCTGGGCGGCCTGATCGTCTGGTACGTCGGCGGGCGGGACGTGATCGGCGGCAGCATGACGCTCGGGCAACTGATCGCCTTCCTCGCCTACCTGGCGATGTTTTACGCGCCGCTCGGCGCCCTCTCGAACTTCACCACCTGGCTGACGAGCTTCCTCTCCGGCAGCAAGCGGGTGCTCGAGCTGCTCGACACGCCGGCCCTCATCGGCGAGCCGGCGGCGCCCGAGGCGTGGCCCGACGTGCGCGGGGCGATCCGCTTCGACAACGTGACCTTCGGCTACGACCGGAACCAGCCGGTGCTGCACGACGTCTCCTTCGAGGTCGCCCCCGGCGAGATGGTCGGCATCGTGGGGCGGTCCGGTTCGGGCAAGACCACGCTCGTGAGCCTGCTCGCCCGGTTTCACGACGTGCAGGAGGGCGCCATCACCGTCGATGGCCACGACATCCGCCAGCTCGCCACCCGCGACCTGCGGGAGAAGCTCGGCATCGTGTTCCAGGATTCGTTCCTGTTTCGCGGCACGATCTGGAAGAATCTCTCGTACGGCCGCCCGCAGGCCACGATCGAGGAGGGGCTGACGGCCGCCAAGGCGGCCGGGGCCCACGACTTCCTCTGCCGGCAGCCGCTGGCCTACGAGACGCTCCTGGGCGAGCATGGCGCCGGCCTGTCGGGGGGCGAAAAACAGCGGCTTTCGATCGCCCGGACCCTGCTCTACGATCCGCGCATCCTCGTGCTCGACGAGGCCACGAGCAACATCGACGCGGAGGCGGAGAAGAGCATCCAGGAGGCGCTCGCGGTGCTCGTCCGCGGTCGGACCACGATCGCGATCGCCCATCGGCTCTCCACGCTCCGCAACGCCGATCGCATCCTCGCCTTCGACCGTGGCCGGCTCGTGGAGCAGGGCACGCATGCCGAGCTGCTCGCGTCCGACGGCATCTACGCCCGGCTCGTGCGGATTCAGACGCAGGTCTCGAAGCAGCCGACGGTCGATACGCTGCTCGCCGAGGAGGAAACCGCGCCCGCGCCGGACGCCGCCGATCCCCAGGCGCCGGCAACGGCTCGGATCGAGTGGCTCGACCCGACGCGGCATCGCTTCGCGGTCGGCCCGCACGAGCGGATCGAGCTCCGGTCCGGGGACGATCTCGTGGCCGCCGGCGTGTTCATCGTGCGGACGTTTCCGGCGACGCACCCGGAGGCGTACCTCTCGGTCCGCGGCTGGAGCGACTCGGGCGAGGAGATCGAGTACGGCATCATCCGCGGTCTCGACGGCTGGTCGGCGGCGGACTGCGAGGTGATCCGCGCGGCGCTCACCCGCCGGTCGCTCGTGCGGCCGATCCTGCGTGTGCACGAGGCGAAACTGGCACACGGGTACGTCGATTTCGACGTCGAGACCGACATCGGCCGCCGCCGGTTCACCGCGCGGTGGACGCAGAGCCAGGCGACCGACTTCGGGAGCGAAGGCAAGATGCTGATCGACACCGAGGAAAATCGCTGGGTGATTCCCCGGGTGGACGACCTGCCGAAGGCGGATCGCGAGCGGTTCCTGCAGTACGTCTACTGGTAAGAGGAATGCACCGCGTGCGGAGGCCCGGAGAAACCCCGGGGAATTGTGCGGGTTTCTTGCGACCGCCCCCCCTCGGCGATTACAATCTGTCCAGGGATGGCGGGCCACCGGTTCCCTCGGGAAATCGTGGCTTTGTGGCGTGCTCGTCAGGGACGACGAGACAATCCTGTTCCCTTTCTTCTTGTCAGCCCTTCTGTTCGGTCTTTTTCCCTTTTGGAGATGCGCGATGAATCTTGCTGATCTGATTTCGAGCCAGCTGTCGTCCGGCGACGTGCTGAGCAAGCTCGGCGGCCTGATCGGTGCCAACGAGTCGCAGACGCGGTCGGCGACGAGCGCCGCCGTCCCGGCGCTGCTGAGCCTGTTCGGAAAGACCGCCTCGACCCCGAGCGGCGCCGACCAGCTCGTCAAGGCGATCGGCGGCCTCGACCCGTCGATGCTCGGCAGCCTCGGCAACCTCGCGGGCCTGTTCGGCGGCAGCCAGGCGCAGGGCGTGGGCAGCCTGGGTGGCACGCTGCTCAACTCGCTCCTCGGCGGCGGCAACCTGTCGAGCCTGGTGGGCACGCTCGCGACCTTCGCGGGCATGCAGCCCGGCATCATGAAGACGCTGCTGACCTACCTCGCCCCGGTCGTCCTGGGCATGGTGGCCAAGCAGTTCACGGGTCGGCCCGACGCGGCCGGTGTCTCGCGGCTGTTCTCCGAGCAGTCGGGCAACATCCGCAACGCGCTGCCGAAGGGCCTGTCGCTCGCCGACTTCAGCGCGCCGCGCGGCAACGAGCCGGTTCGCGAGACCCGCGAGTACGGCCGTGAGCGGGAGACGGTGCACACCCATGGGCACCGCGAGCCCGAGAAGGCCGGCTTCCCGTGGTGGCCGCTCCTGCTGCTGCCCCTGCTGGGCCTCGGCTGGTGGCTCTGGAACAAGAACCAGGCCGTCCGTGAGGAGCCGCGCCGCGAGGTGGTGGTTCGCGAGGAAGTCACGAAGCGTGGCCCCGTCGTCGTCGATCGCACCGACGTGATCGAGCGGCAAGGCCGGAAGGTGACGGACACGGTCGAGGAGACGATCTCGATCGATCCGAAGTTCCTCGAGGCGGTTCGCGTGGGCAAGAACGCCACCGAGCTGTTCAGTGGCCTGACCTCGGTGCTCACGGGCGTGACCAGCCCCGAGACCGCGAAGTTGGCCGTGCCGGAGCTGGAAAAGCTGGCCCCGATGCTCTCGTCGCTCGAGACGGAGGCCGGGAAGCTGACCGCCGAAGAGAAGCCCGCCTTCACGAGCTTCATCGGCAAGAACCTGGGCCTGCTCCAGAAGGTGATCGACACGGCGATGGCCATCCCGGGCGTGAAGGATCTGCTCGGCCCGGTCGTCGGCCCGATGGTCGAGACGCTGACCAAGCTCAGCAAGTAAGCGTCGCTTCGGAGCAGACGCCGTCGTTCAGCCCGCCCGGATCGGCTCGGCCGATCCGGGCGGGCTCTTTTTGTGCGCACGCGGCGCTGGAGCGATTCGTGCGGCGTGGGGTATAACCCGGGCTCTCCCCCGAGGAACCCATTCATGCGATTCGACCCGAAGACCTTCCTGCTGATCGCCGCGTGCGTCTGCTGCACGTGGGCGGGGCCCGCTCAGGCCCAACAGGTGGCGGTGGAGGAGTTCACCCTCGACAACGGCATGCAGTTTCTGCTCGTGCCGCGCAGCGACCAGCCCAACGTGGTGAGCGGCGGCTGGGTGGCGCGGGTCGGCAGCGTGAACGAACGGCCGGGGATCACCGGCATCAGCCACTTTTTCGAACACATGATGTTCAAGGGCACCGACACGATCGGCACCCGCGATCCGAAGAAGGACGCGCAGTATCGGGCCGAGCAGCAGGCCATCCGCGACGAGATCAACCGGATCGTCTGGGCCAAGCAATACGACCGGTTCCTCCGCGGCGAGATCGACGATCCATGGAACCCCGCCAACGACACGCAGGAGCTCCGCGTGCTTCGCGGCAAGCTCGACGCCCTCATCCGGGCCCAGCAGGGGCGGGGCGACGGGGGGCCGCAGGCCGCCACGATCGTCAAGGATGAGTTCGACCAGGTCTACACGAAGGAGGGCGGCAGCGGGATGAACGCCTTCACCTCCAACGACCTGACCTGCTACTTCATCACCGTGCCCTCCAACAAGCTCGAGCTCTGGGCCTGGATGGAGAGCGACCGGCTTCACGACAGCGTGTTTCGCGAGTTTTATTCCGAGCGCGACGTCGTCCACGAGGAGCGGCGGCTGCGGACGGAGAGCACGCCCACCGGACGGTTCGAGGAGCAGTTCGACGCCATGTTCTGGGCCTCCTGCGGCTACGCGTGGCCGGTGATCGGCTGGCCGAGCGACCTGAACAGCTACACGTTCGAGCAGGCGCAAGACTACTGGAACATCTACTACCGTCCCGGCAACCTCTGCGGCATCCTCGTGGGCGACTTCGACCCGAAGCAGGCCCGGCAGTTGATCCGGAAGTATTTCGCGCGGCTCGATCCGGGCACGCGGAAGCCGCCCCCGGTGGTGACCCTTGAAGTGGATCAGCTCGCCGAGCAGCGGATGAACGCCGCGGGCGACGTGCCGCCGTCGGTCGAGATCCGCTACCACACGGTGCCCGCCGGGCACGTGGACAGCTATCCGCTCGACATGCTGGCCGAGATCCTCAACGAGCGGACCGGCAGGCTCTACGCGGGCCTGGTCGAGGGGCGGGGCATCGCGGCGTCGGCCCAGTCCTACTCCGACACCCGCAAGTACGCCGGCCTGTTTTCGGTCGCCGCGACGACGCGGGGCGACACCGATCCCGACGCGCTGGAGAAGGCCTGGTACGAGGAGTTGGCGAAGCTGCAGCAGGACGACCTTCCGGAGCGCGAGCTGCGGAAGGTGAAGAACCGGGTCGCCGCCCAGAATTACCGCAAGCTCGAAAACAACATGTCGCTGCTCGTGCAGCTCGCGTTCGCGGAGACGATCCTCGATTGGCGGGAAATCAACGAAGGTCCGGCCAAGTACGAGGCGGTGACGGCCGCCGACATCAAGCGGGTCGCGAACAAGTACTTCAAAGAGACCAACCGCAGCGTCGCCACCTACCGTCGCAAGGCGGACTAGGCGGCGGGTGCGGCGGCGGTCGTTTCATCCTCCCTTTTGTGAGCGGACTCGATTCATGAACATGCGTGCTGGAGCGGATGTGGTGGCGTGTGCGGTGGTCGCATTGATCCTGCCGGCGTGCGCCGAGGGGCGGCGGGAGGTGGCCGCGCAGCCGGTGGCCGCGCCGGCGACGACCCCGGCGACCACGGTCGCGGCGCCGGTGGCCGCCATCCCGTCCCGGCCCGAGGAGATCGAGTTTGCACCGTTGGCGTTCGAGCCGCCCGATGCGGCGACCTTTCGCCGCACGCTCCCCGACGGCACCGTCGTCTACCTCGCGCCCACGCACGAGTTTCCGCTGATCAATCTCTCGATCACGTTCAAGGGAGGCACGTCGCTCGATCCGGCCGACGTGCCCGGGCTGGCGGCGATGACGGCGCGGATGGTCCGTGAGGGAGGCACGTCCCGGATGGAGCCCGCCGCGTTCGACGAGACGCTCGACTTTCTCGCCACGCAGGCCGGGGTGGGGGCGGACGACGCCTTCACCACGGCGACGATGAACTGCCTGAAGGCCAACTTCGACGAGAGCCTCGGGCTGTTTCTCGACATGCTGAAGACCCCCGCCTTCGACGAAGGCCGCCTGGAGACGAACCGCGCGCGGACGATCGAGGCCCTCAAGCAACGCAACGACGACGCCTCGTCGATCCTCGGGCGTGAATGGAAGCGGCTGGTCTACGGCACCGATCACTTCGAGTCGGCCGAGCCCACGGGAGACACCGTGGCGCGGCTGACGAAGGAGCGGCTGGCTCTGATGCACGGGCGGATCTTCCATCCCGGCAACGCGATCGTGGCGGTGTCTGGGGACTTCGACGAGAAGGAGATGCTCGCGAAGCTCACCGCGGCGTTCGCCGGTTGGGAGCATGGCGAGCCGGCACCCGATCCGGTGGCGCCCACGGCGGTGCTGCAGCCCGGGCTCTACCACGTGCCCAAGGACATTCCCCAGGGGAAGGTGGTGATGGGC
>JBEIQP010000211.1:0-2811 GCA_040376455.1 Planctomycetaceae bacterium
ACTTCTCGCTGCCGGAGGCGGTCTGCGGAATCGTGGACCAGTGCGTGCGGAAGAACGTGCCGCTGGTGGTGGCGACCACGGGCCTCGAGGACCGGGAGCGCCGCGCGATCGCCGAGGCCGCCCGGCGGATCGCGGTCCTCCAGTCGCCGAGCATGAGCCTCGCCGTGAACATCGCGATGGACCTCGTGGGGCGGGCCGGCACGCTGCTCACGCGGGTGGGGGGCCGCACCGACGTGGAGATCATCGAGTGCCATCATCGGCACAAGGAGGATTCCCCGAGCGGCACGGCGCTCAAGTTTGGGTCGATCGTGCAGGAGGCGATGGGGCAGACCCGTGCGGCCCACGGCCGCGAGGGGCGACCGGGCGCCCGGCCGGCGGACGAGATCGGCTACCACGCCGTCCGCGCCGGTGACAATCCGGGCGAGCACACGATCCTCTTCGGCATGGAGGGGGAGTCGTTCTCCGTCAACGTGCGGGCGACGAACCGCGACTGCTACGCACGGGGAGCCCTGGCGGCCGCGGCTTTTCTCGTGGGCAGGCCCGCCGGCCTCTATTCGATGCGCGACGTGCTGGGGATCGCGTAGCCCGGCCGCGATCCCGGCGGCCGGGGCCCTGATCGGGTGGCCCCAACGCTGCTATAACGTGGCATGCCCGTCTTCGATTATTCGTTCACCGTGCCGGCGTCGCTCGAGGCCGTGCGGGCCTTTCACGGCGACACGAGCGCCCTGAAGCGATTGACGCCGCCGCCGACGATCGTGCAGTTGCACGCGATCGAGCCGTTGGCCGAGGGATCGGTGTCGCGGTTCACGCTCTGGGTCGGGCCACTGCCGCTGCGGTGGACGGCGGTGCACCGCAACGTGTCGCCCCGGGGCTTCACCGACGTGCAGACCGAGGGGCCGGCGCGAAAGTGGGAACACACCCACACGTTCGTGCCGGTGTCCGCCACGGTGACGGAGATTCGCGAGCACATCGAGTACGAGCACAAGCGAGGCTTCTGGGGGGTGGTCACGCGGCTGCTCTTCTCGAAGCCCAACCTGACCCTGATGTTCGCCTACCGTCGCTGGGCCACGAGGCGGTTCCTGCGCCGCATGGCGGCCGCGGGTGCGGGGGCCTGACGGGCTGCAGGGCGGTCGCGGGCCGGCTGCGGCGCGAGGGAGTCGCCAGGCATCGGCGGATGCGGGTATGCTGTGCCGGCCAGGAGGCACGTCCGCGTGACCAAAAAGATTGCATCGCCCCGTTCGGGCTCCCGCGCCGCGGGCAAGCGGCCGCTCCGTGTCGCCGCGTTACTCGGCCGGCCCTGCACGCGCTGTCTGGGCACGGGCACGAGGCGGTCTGTCGGCCAGCGGGCCTGCACGCGATGCAAGGGCTTCGGTTCCGTGGTGCACGGGACGAATCGCGGTGAGCATGTGACGCACCGACCGTGTGCCGCATGCCTGGGATTTGGTCTGGCCCGCGAGGCCGGCCCCGTTCCGTGCGCCGCGTGTCGCGGCCTGGGCGTCAGGCTGCGGAAGCCCGCAAAACGGGCTGCGGACCAAGCCGTTTCAGACTGAGGCGGCGCATGGATTACGTCAGCCTCGTCGAGAGCCGGCGGCCGTGGCTCGCCGAGTTTCCGCTCGAGCCCGGGATCACCCGCGGCCTCACCCGGATCGACGACGGGATGCTCGAGCGGATCGCCGCCGCCTACCGCGCGGCCAGTCGGGCCGAACGCGACCGCGGCGTGGTCCGCGACGGCCCCTGGCAACGCATCCGCTCGACCTACATGGGCGAGCTCATCGCGCTCTTGGAGCGCGGGGAGCCGGCGGCGCTCCGCGACTACCTGCGGGAACTGCCGCTCCGCGATGCCGGGCACGGCTTCTTCCAGGGAAAGGCGACGATGGCCGCCACCGGCGCCGATCCGGCGGCGGTCCGGCGGCGGCTGGTGTGGATCATGGACAGCGTCTGCGGGGTTGCGGAAGCGGTTGGCGTGTCGGCCGTGGACTGTCCGGAGCGGTCGCGGGCCGGCGGCATGCCCCGCCCGTCGGTCGAGTCGATCGTCGCGGCCGTGGAACGGGCCGTCGGCATCCCGCTGGCCGTGCCCGACGTCTGCGCGGGGCTTCTCGGTATCGCCGTGCACGACCGCGTGGTGCACATGCGGTCGGCCTGTGCGGTCTACGCCGCGTGGCGCATCGGTCAGTGGCTCGGCGAGCGAACTGGCAAACGGCTGGCCGACATGAGCATCTGCGAGATCGGGCCGGGCATCGGGCTGGTCGCCTGTTCGCTCGCCGCCCTCGGGGCGTCGCGGCTGTGCCTGGTCGATCTGCCCGAACTCAACGCCATGCAGGCGTTCTTTCTCGCGCAGGCGTTGCCCGATCACCGGCTCGTGCTCCACGGAGAGCCCTGGCGGGCGGACGAGGCCGCGATCCGGATCATGCCCGACTTCGAGTTCCTCACCGCGCCGGTGCCCCGCTTCGACCTGGCCTTGAATCAAGACTCGCTGCCCGAGATGGACCTGGCCACCGTCCGCCGGTATCTCGCGCGGATTCCCGAGGTCGCCGATTTCTTCTTCTCGATCAACCAGGAGACCCAGATTCCCGCCGGCGCTTCGGCGGAGGGCGGGTTTCTGCCGGCGCTGCTGGGATCGGCATCGGCCCTGCGGCCGCTCGCGCGCCAGCCCTCATGGGGGCGGCAGGGCTACGTCGAGGAGATCTTTCGACGCTAACTATCCGTGGCCAAAGCCCTCCATGGCCTTTGTCCACGTGGCCGACCGGTCGAAAAGCCGAGGTTTTCGACGGTCGGCGGTCGCCGCATCCTGCGGCGGCAGACTTGTTCCAC
>JBEIQP010000076.1:0-12707 GCA_040376455.1 Planctomycetaceae bacterium
GTTGGCGGCAAGCGCAGACAGGATGTCGCAGCGCAGCCGACATCGAGTGAGCGCAGGGCAGGATGCCCGCAGCGAACGTCCGGCGACGGGGCATGGGGACCCCCGACCCATCACCCCCGACGTCACCCACCACCTGCATCGCGGAACGGCATGCCCAGCGAGCAGGCCGTAAGGGGCTACCCGTGTCCCGAGAGCCGGCGTTGGCGGCAAGCGCAGACAGGATGTCGCAGCGCAGCCGACATCGAGTGAGCGCAGGGCAGGATGCCCGCAGCGAACGTCCGGCGACGGGGCATGGGGAGCCCCGACCCATCACCCCCGACGTCACCCACCGAAAACCCAACTCGGTCAATCATCGTGCCCGCGCGCACGAGGCTCAAGCGCGAGCCGCATCAGGAGTCGTGCCGGCCGCCCCGCTCACGCCGCCTGGAGCGTGAGCCGACGATGGATGGCCTCGATGTCATCGACCGTGAGTTCCCCGTCGGGCCGGGCCTCCGCCACGACGCGGGCCAGGTCGGTCAGCCGGACGACGGCCGCGGGAATGCCGGCGGCGATCTCGTGGATCGTCCGGGCGACGTCGTCGCGGGAATCGGTGGCCGGCGGGCAGGCCGCCGTGAAGAGCCGGGCGTCGAGCAGCTGCCGGGTTTCGTCGGCCGAGAAGGGCCGCAGGGTTGCCCGCAGGGAGACGGCCCGTTCGAGCCGCGGATCCCGCGACACGAGCGTGAGCAGCCGCCCCTCGCCGGCCAAGACGACGCTCGCCGCCGGTTGCCGCGACCGGCAGCGGTCCACGAGCCTCACGAGCGCGGCTTCGTCGGCCTCGTGTGCGGCATCGGCGCAGACGACATCGGGCAGCGGACCGGCCGCCGCTTCCAGCCACGCGCCGACCGGTCGGATCTCGCTCGACTGGTCCCGCCGCGCGGCGGCGGCAACCAGATGGGCCAGCACCGTCGTCTTGCCCGCGCCGGGGGGGCTGCAGAGGAGGGCCACCCCGCCCGGCTGTTCGCAGGCACAGGCGAGTTTCGCCACCGCGGCCCGCTGGGTGTCGGTGAGCGGCTCGGTCGCTGCGGGAGGTGTCATGCGGCCTCCCCGCCTGCGCCGTCGCACGCCGCGGCCGGCGGCGCGAAGGTGAGCACCTCGCCGAGCACCTCGATCCCGAGCGCTTCGAGCGCCGCCTCCCGCGCTGGAGAGACGGTGCGATCGGCCCGGCGTGTGAGAATCGCGGCATCGCAGCCGAGGCTGGCCACGAGCAGCCGTTGCCGGCGGATCGGCCCCGGCGGAAACCAGACCCCCGCATCGACGAGGATGACGCGGCGGTCGTGGGAGGGTTCTCCCGCAGCCGCTCCCGCGGCGACGCACTCGTGAGGATCGATCTGGACGACGTCGCGGCCGCGGGCCCGCAGCATGCGAACCAGCCCGGCCACGATCGTCGAGCGGCCCTCGCCGCGTTCGCCGCCGGCGACGGCGATCACGCGCCGTCCACGGCTGCGGGCCGCCTCGACCCGCCCTGCGAGCGCCTCCCATTGCGGTCCGGCCGCGGCGAGCAACCGGTCGAGAATCGGATCCTCCGGCCGCGGCTGCTCGGGAGCCACGCGGCCCAAGGCCGGCACTCGGTCACCGGGCGGCGCCGGCGGCAGCGGCGCCGGGATGGCCGGCTGCCGAATCTGGGCCGCGGCCCAGCGGTGCACGAATGCGGCATCGAGTTGGTCGAGCGTCATGGCGCGGCAGTCTCCGCGGGCGGGGTGGCCGCCGGCACGTGTCGGGCGAGCCGATCCGGCCGCCGCTGGCGGGCGAGCCGCGTCTGCTCGTGCCACGAGGCGAGCGACCAGGCCACGACCGCGACGAAGGCCAGGGCGGCCACCGACCAGGTGGGAAACCCGTGGCGGCGGCGGCGCACCGCCGGAACCGCGGTCACGACGGCGGGGCACGGTGCGGCCTTCGGCTCGACAGCCACAGCCGGTTCCGGCAGGCCGGCATCCGCCGGCGTCGTCGGCAGAGCCGGAAAGCGCGCGATGATCTCCATGACCTGCTCCCCCATCCGGTGTGAGCATCGTCGCGGATGGATCGACCTCTTGAGCCTCCCGGAAAAAGGCAGGGGGCCCGGCGTCGATACCCGGGCCGAAGGGGGCCAATCGCGTATGACGGCCTCCGCAGTATGCCCCGCCTCCCCAGTCGCCTATGATGACCAAACGCCGGAAAGCCGGCCCTTTTCCCCATTCCCCTGCAATCGCGGACCTCGATGACCACCTCCAGACCGTCCAGCCGCCACGACCTCCTCCGCTCGGTCCTCGCCACACGCATCGCGATTCTCGACGGCGCCATGGGGACGATGGTCCACCAGTTGGGGCTCGATGAGCAGGGGTTTCGCGGGACGCGGTTCGCCGACCACCACCGGGACCTGAAGAACTGCATCGACGTCCTCACGCTCACGCAGGGGGACTCGATCCGCGGCATCCATGCCGCCTACCTGGAGGCGGGCGCCGATATCGTGGAGACCAACACGTTCGGGGCGACGAGCATGGCCCTGGCCGATTTCGGCCTCCAAAAGCAGACCCGTGAGATCAACCTCGTGGCGGCCCGCTTGGCCCGCGAGGCGGCCGACGCGGCGACGGCGAAGACGCCCGACAAGCCGCGGTTCGTCGCCGGCTCGATCGGCCCCACGAACAAGCAGCTCTCGATCGCCGGCAACGTGGCCGACCCCGGCCACCGCGACGTGACGTTCGACCAGATGGTGGCCGCCTACCGCGAACAGATCGAGGCGCTCGTCGAGGGGGGCGTGGACATCCTGCTGGCCGAGACGGCGTTCGACACGCTCGTGCTCAAGAGCTGCCTCCACGCGATCGAGCAGGTCTTCGCCGACACCGGCGTGAAACTGCCGGTCATGGCCTCCTTCACCATCTTCGACGGCGGGCGGACGCTCTCGGCCCAGACGGTCGAGGCCTGCTGGACGAGCATTTCCCACATCGACCTGCTGAGCGCCGGCATCAACTGCGCGCTCGGGCCGGAAAAATTGCGGACCCACGTGGCCGACCTCTCCCGCATCACGCCGCGGCTGGTGAGCTGCTATCCCAACGCCGGCCTGCCCAACGCGCTCGGCGGGTTCGACGAGACGCCCGAGATGATGGCCTCGGTCCTGAAGGAATTCGCCGAGGCCGGCTGGCTCAACATCGTCGGCGGCTGCTGCGGCACCACGCCCGCGCACATCAAGGCGATCGCCGAGACGATGGCGCAGTACCCGCCGCGGACGCCGGCCGCGCCGCCGCGCCGCTCCCGCTACTCCGGCCTGGAGATGCTCGAACTGCGGCCCGAGAGCAGCTTCACCATCGTCGGGGAACGCACGAACATCACTGGCTCGCGGGCCTTCGCCCGGCTGATCAAGGAGGAGCGCTACGAGGAGGCGCTCGGCGTCGCCCGGCAGCAGGTGGAAAACGGCGCCAACATCATCGACGTCAACGTGGACGAGGGGATGCTCGACGGGGTGGCCGTGATGACGAAGTTCCTCACGCTGCTCTCGAGCGAGCCGGAGATCTCGCGCGTGCCGATCATGATCGACTCCTCGCGGTTCGAGGTGCTCGAGGCCGGCCTGAAGTGCGTGCAAGGGAAGGGGATCGTCAACTCCATCAGCCTCAAGGAGGGGGAGGCCCCGTTCCTGGAACACGCCCGGGTCGTCCGCAGCCACGGCGCGGCGGTGGTGGTGATGGCCTTCGACGAAGAGGGGCAGGCGACCGATGTCGAGCGCCGGGTGGCGATCTGCAAGCGGGCGTACCGGCTCCTCACCGAGCAGGCCGGCTTCCCGCCGGAGGACATCATCTTCGACCCGAACATCCTCACCGTGGCCACCGGCATCGAGGAGCACAACCGCTACGCGCTCAACTTCATCGAGGCCACCCGCCGGATCAAGGAGGCCATGCCGCTGGTGAAGGTGTCGGGCGGGGTGAGCAACATCTCGTTCTCGTTCCGCGGCAACGAGGTCGTCCGCGAGGCGATGCACTCGGCCTTCCTCTACCACGCCATCCGGGCCGGGATGGAGATGGGGATCGTGAACGCGGGGCAACTCGCCGTCTACGAGGAGATCGAGCCGGAACTGCGCGACCGGATCGAGGACGTGCTGTTCGACCGGCGGCCCGACGCCACCGACCGCCTCATCGAGTATGCCGAGACCGTGAAGAAGCGGGATCCGGCCGACGTGGCGAAGGCCGACACCTGGCGGACCCTCGGCGTGGAGGAGCGGCTCACCCACGCCCTCGTCAAGGGCATCGCGGACCACGTCGAGGAGGACGTCGACGAGGCTCGGCAGCACTACGCGACGAGCCTGGAAATCATCGAGGGGCCGCTGATGCGGGGCATGCAGACCGTCGGCGACCTGTTCGGCGAGGGCAAGATGTTCCTCCCGCAGGTGGTGAAAAGCGCCCGCGTCATGAAGCGGGCCGTGAATCATCTGCTGCCCCACATGGAGGCGGAGCGGCTCGCCGCGGGGGCCGATCAGGCCAAGCGCGGCAAGGTGCTGATGGCCACCGTGAAGGGAGACGTCCACGACATCGGCAAGAACATCGTGGGCGTGGTGCTCGGGTGCAACGGCTACGAGGTGGTCGATCTCGGCGTGATGGTGCCGTGCAACAAGATCATCGAGGAGGCCCTCCGCCACGAGGCCGACATCGTCGGACTCTCCGGCCTGATCACGCCCAGCCTCGACGAGATGGTGCAGGTGGCTCAGGAGTTCGAGCATGGCAAGCTGAAGGTGCCGCTGCTGATCGGCGGAGCGACCACCTCGGCGCGGCACACCGCGGTGAAGATCGCGCCCAAGTACACGGGCCCCGTCATCCACGTGACCGACGCCTCGCGGGCGGCGGGCGTGGTGGAGAAGCTGCTCAACCCCGCCTCGCGGGAGGATTTCACCCGCGCCAACCGGGAGGCGCAGGCCCGCGACGTCGAGAACTTCCGGCTTCGCCAGCAGACGAAACTGGTGCCCTACGCGATCGCCTGCGAGAAGCGCTGGACGACCGACTGGTCGGCCGCCCCGATCGCCACGCCGGAGTTCCTCGGCGTGCGGTCGCTGGAGACGGTGCCGCTCGCGGAACTGATCCCGTTCATCGACTGGTCGCCGTTCTTCATGGCCTGGGAGCTGAAGGGGAAGTATCCGGCGATCTTCGCCGACCCGACCGTGGGCACCGAGGCGCGGAAACTGCACCGCGACGCGCTGCAGCTCCTCGACGAGATCGTCCGCGACGAGGCCCTGGTGGCCAGGGGCGCCTACGGCTTCTTTCCCGCGAACTCGGACGGGGACGACATCGTGCTGTTCGCCGACGACACGCGAACCGCCGAGATCGGCCGCATCCACACGCTCCGCCAGCAGTGGGAGCGGCGCGGCCAGGACGTCTTTCACGCGCTGGCCGACTTCGTCGCCCCGCTGGAGAGCGGCCGCCGCGACTACGTCGGGGCCTTCGCCTGCACGGCGGGTCACGGCTGCGACGAGCTCTGCCGCCGCTACGACCGGGAGCACGACGACTACTCGTCGATCCTGGTGAAGGCGCTGGCCGACCGCCTCGCCGAGGCCTTCGCCGAATGGCTCCACGCCCGGGCCCGCCGCGAGTGGGGCTACGGGGCCGTGGAAAACCTCTCGGCGGAGGACCTGATCGAGGAGAAATACCGGGGCATCCGTCCGGCCCCGGGCTATCCGGCCTGCCCGGACCACACCGAGAAGCGGGCCCTGTTCGCCTGGCTGGATGCGGAGGGCAGGGCGGGAATGACGCTCACGGAGAGTTGCGCGATGCTGCCGGCGGCGAGCGTCAGCGGCCTCTACTTCGCCCACCCGGAAAGCCGATACTTCGCGGTGGACCGCATCACGCGCGAACAGGTCGAAGCCTACGCCGCGCGGAAGGGGATGGCGGTCGGCGAGGTCGAACGCTGGCTGGCGCCCAACCTCGGATACGACAGCTGACCGGACGCGGGGCGGGCCATCCGGGGCCCCGTCCCGCGGGGGCGGGCGGAGGGGAACGCCACGGGTTCCCACGCCTGCGTGGGTGACAGGCGCAGAGGCTCGTGATGGAACACGGATCTCGCTCTTCGGCCGATGGGGACGGGAAGCGCCGGCCGCGGACGCGGCGGATCGTGCTCGACCCCGGCCCCGCCGAACCGGCCCCGGGGGCGACGGGGCTGCTCGTGCAGCGGTTTCTCGACTACGTGCGGCACGAACGCGCCCTCTCCGCCAACACGCAGGCGGCCTACCGCCGCGATCTCCGCGACTTCACCGACTGGCTCGGCGGTCGCGCGGCGGCGGCGCTGGATGTGCGGGATCTCGGCGACTACTTCGCGTTCCTCGCGAAGAAGGGCCTGGCCCGCGCGAGCATCGCGCGGCAGGCTGCGACGCTCCGGACGTTTTACGCCTTTCTCCAACTCGAGGGCGTGATCGCCGAGAGCCCGGCGGAATTGATCACCGCGGCCAGGCGCGACGACGCCATGCCCGGCACGCTCTCGCCGCAGCAGGTCGATCGGCTGCTCGAGAGCCCCGACTGCGGCGCGCTCAAGGGCCGCCGCGACCGGGCGCTCCTCGAACTCCTCTACGCCACCGGTTGCCGCGCCTCCGAGGTGTCCACGCTGCGGCTCACCGACATGCACCTCGGCGAGAGCTTCTGCACCTGCCGCGGCAAGGGCAACAAGGAGCGGGTCGTGCCACTCGGCCGCCGGGCGATCGCGGCGCTCCGCGACTGGTTGGACGGCCCGCGACAGGCCTTCGCCGCCGGAGCGGGGGGCGACCCGGCGTGGGTGCTGCTCTCGTCGCGCGGCAACCGGCTCTCCCGGATGCGGATCTGGGAGATCGTCCGGGAGCACGCCGACCGGGCCGGCATCCCGCCTGACATCGGCCCGCACACGCTGCGGCACAGCTTCGCCACGCATCTGGTGGCCGGCGGCGTCGATCTCCGGCACGTGCAGGAGATGCTCGGCCACGCGAGCATCGCCACGACACAGCGGTACACGCACGTGGACGCCGGCCGCCTGAAGACCGTGCACGCGAAGTTCCACCCGCGCCGCTGACCCGCGGCCTCGCCTCCGGGAGGATCGCGGCCTGCTTCCGCTTCCTACTTCCGCTTTTTGGGAGCCGTGAACTTGATCTTCTTCACCAACTCCACGACCGCACCGTCCCCCTGGGGAACTCCCGACACGGCCGTGATCGCGTTGACGACGTTGACGTACTTCAGGCCGTAGTCGCAATCCAACTCGACTTCGGTGTTCTCGGCGCCTCCCGGACCGCTGTTGAGGCCCACGATCCCGACGATCTTCTGCCGGAGCTGGTCGAAGCCGCCGACCGGGCTGCCGTTCATCGAGATGCCGGCGAGTTCCCCGTTCGGATCGGCCGACATCTTCACGCGGACGATCACCGGCGGCGTCTCGGAGGGCGCTCCACCGCTGGGGCCGAGGGGCATCCGGATGTCGAAGTCGCCCTCGACGAACACGGTCTTGAGCGTGAGCATGAAAAACGTGATCAACTGAAACACGCAGTCGATCATCGGCGTCATGTCGATGTTGATCTTGTCGGGAAGAGATTCTCGCTTGGCCACGCCATGTCCTCTCGCTGCGCGGATGGTCGCCCGGTCACTTCCGCTCGTCGTACTGCGCCCGCAGAACGAACCGTTCGAAACCCTTCTCCTGGCAGATCTTGATCAGATCCTGCACCTCGCCCGTCATCACGCGTCCGTCACCCCGCACGATCAGCGTCGCCTCCGCCGGCTTCCTGCCGGCATCGACCAGGATCCGCTTCTCCTGCTCGAGGTACCCGCCGATGTCCGGCACGCGGATCGCCTCGCCGTTGTAGATCACCTTCGTCTGGCCGTCCTTGTCGGGCCAGACCTGCAGCGTGATCGGGTCCTCCGCCGCCGCGTCGGCCGGCTTCGCCAGCTGGCTCGTCGGCAGCTGCACGCGGTCGTCCTGGACGGCGTTGGAAAAATTCAGCGTGAACATGAAGAACGTGATCAACTGAAACGTCATGTCGATCATCGGCGTCATGTCGATGTCGGTCTTCGTCGGCCCGTCACTCTCTCGTCGTGCCATGGATTCGCCTGCTCCGCTGCGTGTGCGGCCCTCCCGCTGCTATTTCTTGCCCATGCCCTGAAAGCGGGCCATGAGCCTCGTGCTCTCGTCCTCGACGTCCATGTTGAACCGCTGCAGCCAGTTCTTCAGGATGCCGTAGCAGGCGATGGCCGGGATCGCGAGCCAGAGCCCGATGAGCGTCGTCACGAGTGCCTGGGAGATGCCGACCGCGAGCTCCGAGGGCTTCGGGGCCGTGTCGCGCTGTGCGATCAGCATGAACGCCGCGACCATCCCGTCCACCGTGCCGAGCAGTCCGAACATCGGCGCGAGGGCGCCGACGAGCGACACGTAGCTGATCTTGTGCTCCAGCTTCATTGCCTCCTCGCCCTGGGCGGCCTGCATCGCCTCGACGGCGGCCGGGTAGCCGGACTGCAGCTTGCCCATGCCGGCCGCGAGCACGCGGCCCATGTACGAGTCGTCGTTCTTCACGAGCTCGAACGCCTGCTGATATTCCTTGTTTTCCAGATGCTGCTCGAACTGCTGCGTCAGGGCGGGGGGGATCAGCACCGCCTTGCGGAACTGCAGGAAGCACATCACCAGGAGCGCCACGAGCCCGAACGAGAGCAGGAGGAAGATGATGACGTACTTGATGCCGAGGGCCTCGAACAGGAACGTCAGGTAGCTCTTGCCCTCCGGCTCCGCCGCTGCGTCCGCTGACTCTTCGGCGGCCTCATCCTGGGCCACCGCGGCGGCGGGCGACAGCAGCACCGGCGCCACGGTGACGGCGGTCCACGCCGCCATCAGGCAGGCCGCCAGCAGGCCCCGTCCGAGCCACGAGGGAAGCACACCGGCCACGCACGACCGGACGACTCCCCGCTCACCGTCACACGCACCGCACTCCATGATCATCTCCTCGAAGAATGGAAATCCGTGTCTGCACAAGTCCGATCCCGATCCGGCCGAAATCCCCCCACGGCGACCGTCGGGGCACCGCGGCCGGCAGCCCGCCGTCACGGGCTGGCCGCCGCGCTCGCCACTTTTTTCGTCCAGGGACTGTCGGGATAGTTGGTTTCGAGCTCCTGGCGGGCCTCGCGGCCCCGCTCCGGATACTTTCCGCGGGCCCAGAGGTCCGCGAGGTTGTACAACGCCTCGGCCCGGCTCTCGCGAACCGCGTTGTAAACCAGGTCCACGGTGAGATACGCGATCAACGCGTCTTGATCCTTGCCGGCGGCCCGGTAGGCGTCGCCGAGGGCGTTGTAGGCCCGGCCGAGCAGCTCCTTCTCCTCCGGATCCGCCGCCTTGAGGATGCCGTCGACCACGGCCAGCGCCTCGGCGGCCTTGCCCTGCTGGGAGAGGCACCGCGCCACCCCCAGTTCGGCCTCCCGCTTCTGCCTCGCGCCGGCCGCGTCCTTCGGATCGGAGGCGATCCGGGTCGCCGCGGTGAACTCCTTGATCGCCTCGTCGTATTTCTTCTGCGCGAAAAACAGGTTTGCCCGCGCCGATGCGGCCCGGATGCGGTAGGCCGGAGGGCCCTTCGCGATCACCGCAAACGCGGCCTCCGCGTCGGCAAACTTGCCCGCCCGGGCGAGCACGTTGCCGAACAGTTCCTGCATCGCCAGGGCGTGATGACTCTGGCCGTGCTTCGCCAAATAGTCGCGCAGCGACTTCTCGGCGACCGGCAGGTCGTTGCCCGTGAGCACCGCCTTGCCGCCGAGCGCCGCGGCCTTCACGTAGTCCATTTCGTCGAGGATCAGCTGGTCCACCCCGTCCAGCTCCGCCGGTTGCACCTTGCCCAACTCGGCGAGGGCCTGCCCCGGTTGTCCCTTGGCGATCAACTGCCGCGCGGCCTGCAGCGGCCGGGGCTCGTCGGAAAACGCCACGTCGCGCACGCGGTCGATCGACAGCTTCTGCACTTCCCCCTTCTGATCCTCGATTTCAACGCCGTCGCGCGACACGGCGGTGATGTTCCCCGACACCGCAGGGCCGTCGGCCAGGAACACCCGGCCGGGCACCTGCGCCCAGGCCGTTCCGGCCGGCAGCAGCACCAGCGCCGCGATTCCCCACAGGAACCCCACCCGGCGACTCCCCGCCGCCATGCGCATCCCAGCCTTCGAGTTCACGGACACGTTTGCTTCTCCGTCTTGCTGCCTTGCACCCACCGGCACGACGACCGTGCCACCGAACCGCCCGCCGTCACGACGCCGCCTTGGCCGCGGCGCCCGCCTCCTGCTCGTCGAGTTCGAGAAACCCGCGCGGACTCGCCGAGCCGTTCAACTTCTGGATTTCCTTGAGCACCTTCTCGAACTGCCTGGCGAACGACTCGCCTCCCAGCTTCGGGTAGAGCCGGCGGTTCGCCGCGATGCGGGACTGCGCCACCTTGAGCAGCTCGTTCTTCTTGGCCTCTTCCTTGCCCGGGAGTTGGGCCCGCGCGACCATGCAACGGACGAGGTTGAGCTCCGAATCGAAGAAGGTTTCCTCGAACCGCCCGCCGTTCCCCACCTGCTTCGACACTCTGGCCGCGATCCCACCCCAGCCCCAGATGCCGGCTTCCTTGCGGCCCACCGTCGCCTCGCGGAGCAGGCCGTCGGCCTTGGGCATGTCGGAGGCGGCGAGGTTCAGCCCCGCCTCCTGGAGCAACTCGGCGGCCTGCACCTGCACCTCGAGGGAATTCTGCCGCTTGGGATCGGACACGATCCAGTTGATGTGCTCTTGCGCCTCGTCCCACTTCTGCCGGGAGCGAAGCACGTTGGCCATCTTGAGGCGGATCGAGGTCTCGTACTTCGCCACCTCGTCCCCACCCTTCTTCAGCAGCGCGTCGTAGACCGACGCGGCGCGATCGAGGTAGGACTTGGCTTTCTCGGGCGCCACGACCGCCCCGGTTCCCTTGCCGGAGGCGAGGGTCAAGTAGGTCGTGGCCACCCACATCTGCGAGGAGATCTTGGAGTCGCGCTCGGCGACCTTGTCGAGAAACTGCTCGAAGCCCGCGAGGATCGCGGCGGCCCGCTCCCGCACCTCGGCCGTGCCCGCCTTGCCGCCCGCGCCCAACGCCTCCAACTGCGACTGGAGATCGCGGCCCATCGCGAGATACAGGCCGGTGAGCTTGGCCGGGTCGCCGGCCACCTTCTCCAGCAAGTCCATCGCCTGCTGGGCTTTGTCGAGCTGCTGGCTCTGGATGAAGTAGCGCAGCGACGCCGTGAGCGAGCCTTCCGCCAGCGTTCCCTTGAGAAACTCCGGGGCGCCGCTCGTGACCGCGGCCCAGGGACCGAATGCGGGGCTCTCGAGCATCTCGCCCGCGCGATCCATCTCGCCGTCCTCGATGGCGATCTGCACGCGCGACAATGCCGCCGCCACGGCCGACGCCGTCGGCGGCGGCGTGGCGGCCGCGAGCCCCTCGTCGAGCACCGCCACGGCCTGCGCCTTGAGCGCCTGGAGCGACTCCTCGTCCGGCCGGAGCGATTCCTCCAGCCGCCGCTTCTCCTGCACCTGTCGCCAGAGGGCGGAACCGGATCGCTGCAGCAACTCCGTTCGTTTCGGCGACTCCTTCGGAAGCTTCTTGGTCAATTCGACGATCGCCCGGGAATCCCCCGCCTCGATCGCCGAGCCCAGCATCACGAGCAGCGCGTCACCCCCTTCGGTGTCCCGGGACCAGGCACGAGCCATGTACTCGGCAAAGGCGACCGCGCGGGCCTTGGCATCCTTCGCCCAGGCCGCCTCGGGCTGCTGCTTGGCCATCTGCTGCAAACTCGCCAGCGCGATCGTGGCGGCCTGCTTGCTCCCCGTCGCGTTGGGATACCGCTCCGCCAGGAACGTGCCGACCGCGGCGGCATCGTGAAACCGCTTCGCGTCGTAGAGCAGAAAGGTGAGCAGGTAGCGGGCGTTGTTGATCGCGTCGAGGCTCGCAACGCCGGCGGCGCCGGAATCCATGGCCAGGGCACGTTCGAGCGACCGCACCGCCTTGTCGCGGTCCGCGGCCGCCTGCACCTCGGTCTCCGCCGTGGCCTTGCCGGCCGCCTTGAGCGTCTTGATCTCGGCCTGCTTCTCCTGCATCGAAGCCAGGGCGGTGCGGGCGTCGGTCACGACCGTGTCGAAGGTCTCCTCCTCGGCGACACCCTCCGCAGGCTCCCGGCCGGAGAGCTTCGCCACCAGGGCCCGAGCCTCCTTGGCGAAATCCTTGTTGGCCTTGGCGACCTCCGCGGCCAGCGTCTTCGCATCCCGCAGGAAGCCGGCTCGCTTGGTCTTTTCGGTCGCCGGGAGCGCCTCGGCGCGGGCATCGAGGAGCGCCGCCGCCTGATACTTCATCCCCAGCCAGTCGGCGTCGAGCCTGTTCGGCAGCTTGACGGGGGCGAGCGCGAACTTCACCAACTTGTCGTCGAACTGCTCAAAGCCCTCCTGCTTCTCCTTCAGCCAGATCCCGAGGAGCACGTTGAGCGCCCGGGCCTTGAGCGACAAGGCGAACGGCACCTCCGACGCGATCGCCATGATGTCGCCCAGCGCCTGCTTCGCGGCCGCGTCGTCGCCGAGCAGGGCGAGATTTCGGCCCTGATACAGCCGGGCGAGCGCGCCGCCCCCCTTGTCGGGATCCTTCTCGGCGATCGCCTGGTGCAGCTTCGTCGATCGCTCGAGCGCCTCCTGCCATTCCTTGGTCTTCGGCTCGAACGCCTTCGACTTCTCGAACAACGTTTCGGCCA
>JBEIQP010000038.1:0-23031 GCA_040376455.1 Planctomycetaceae bacterium
CTCGGGCGGCACGCAGGCGTTGTCGCGACACAACTGCAGGCTCACCGACCCGCGCACGTCGCTGGCCGCCGCCGGGGCGAGCGGGGCGCGCCACGTCACGCTCCCCTCGTGCTCCTCGATCGACAGCCCCTTCCAGGCCGGCACGTCGTCCACCGTCCGGACGTGCGGAGCCGTGTCGGGAGCGAACGCGCCGGCGACCCGACGCGGCGAATCGGCCGCGATCGTGATCGTCGTCGGCCGCGGGCCGCCCGGCTTCTGGGTGATCGAATAGAGGTGCCAGCCGGGCTCGAGCGTGGCGGTGACCGCCAGCACGTCGGGCTTGCCGCCCGTTCCAGGCTCGATGACCGCGGCAACGCCCACGGGGCTGCCGAGCGCCTCGTGAATGGCCGCCAGCGGGTCGACCGCCCCGGGACCGAGGCCGCCGAGCCGGCCCGCCAGATCCTCCGCGGCGGCGTTGCACACGAGGGCCGACGGCACCAGCACCGCCGCCAAAGCCGCCATAACGCCCAGGGAGACAGTGAAAATTCGCATGCGATCCATCGAGGCAAAGGCCCGGAGGCGGCACGTTCTCCGCCCCGCGAATGTCTGGCGGGACCCAATCCCTTGGGTTGTCGACCCATCAAGTCTACAAACTGCAATTTCAGCCGGTCAAACCGGCCCAATCCGCCTGATCCAACAGCCGTAGGGCCGAGGGCAATTCCTCCAGCAACCGGCCAATTCGGCCCAAAACCCGATCGGGCCGACCGAATGCCCGGCGTTCGTCCAGCGTCCAGCGAAACCAGTGGTCGAGGCCGCAGACCACCGCGGAGGCGTGCAGGAACTCCATCAGCCGCCGTTCGGCCGGCGAAAGCGGCCGGTGCCGTTCGTAGGCGGCGACCGCCGTCGGCCACCGATCGGCGAGAGCTCCGTCGGGCCCGGTGGCGGCGGCCCGCCAACTCCCCAGCAGCCGCGCGACGTCGGTGGCGGGCGTGTCGATGCCGGCGGCGTGGTAGTCGATGATTCCGCCAACCACGTCGCCGCCCCCGACGAACAAGACGTGATCGCTCCAGATGTCGCGGATCACCGCCTGCGCGAGGACCGGCGTCGGGCCGCACCGCGCGATCCTGCCGACCCCCCGGGTGCCGCGATCGGCGACGATGGCGATGGCGGCGTCGAACAGGCCGCGCAGTTCGGCGCCGTGGCCCGGCAGCGCGGCCTCCGCCGCGTTGCCTGACAGCCGCGACCGTCGTGCCGCCCACGGGTCGGCCAGCAGCCGCCGCGCCTGCTCGATCCGCCGGTCGATACCTGGGGACGGCCCGCGCGACGGGGGCGACTCCGGCCAGGCCGCCGCCGCCAGATGCATCCGGGCGAGGGTCGCCATCGCCGCTTCGGCTTGGGCCTGCGTCGGCATCTCGACCGGCGCGCCTGGCACGAACCCGATCAACTCCCAGAGCGTTCCCGATGGATCGGACACCAGCGTGCCGCCGCCACGGGCGCCGTGCACCGCGGGCACCTCCGGCAGTCCCGAGGCCCGCAGGTGCCGCATCATCCGGTGCACCCATTCGGCGCGGCGGCGCTCGAGCCCTGGCGCACATGCCTTGAGCACGAACCGCTCGCCACCCGCCGCCGCGCGGACCGAAAACACCGCCGCCCCGCTGAATCCGGAACCGGCCAGCGGGACGGGCTCGCCGAGGTCGGCCAGGAACGCCCCGCCGACGAACCGCGCGACGGCTGCGGCGCCGGCAGACTCGATCATCGGATGAACCTCCATCCAAACATTGGTCGGCGACGTTCCGCGATGCTACCCTTTTCGGTCAGGCGACGGAGCGATTCGGCCGGCGCTACCGAAGTGACCAGGAACACCGCGGAGCACTGCATGGCACGACACACCTCGCTCGTTGCGACCGGCCGCCGGATGCACGCCCTGCTTGCGATTGCCGTGGCGGCGGCCCTCTGGGCCGGGCCCGGCCGCGGCGAGGAACCGGCGGCGGCAAGCGCCCCCGCGAAGGCCGAGGCCGCCCCCGCGCCGGCCACGCCCGCCACGCCGGCGAAGGATGCAGCGGCGACACCGCCGGAGGCCAAAGCCGGCAAGCCGGCCTTCGCGGTGCTGCTCAAGGACGCGACCAAGCTGCCCGGGCTGATCCCGCTCCACCGCAAGGACGACAAGGTCTATGCGGAGCTTTCCGACAGCCTGCTGGGCAAGGATTTTTTCGTGCTGATCTCGATCGCCAAGGGCATCGGCGACCGGTTCCTGCTCGGCGGCATGAGCTGGAACGACGGCGACGACTGGGTCTGGCAGTTCCGCAAGGTCGACGACAACATCCAGATCGTCCGGAAAAACGTCCGCTTCTTCGCCGACAAGGGGAGCCCGGAGGAGAAGGCGGTCGATCTCGCCTACACCGACAGCGTGTTGTTCAGCGTGCCGATCGCCACCACCAGCCCCTCGGGCGGCCACGTCGTCGACCTGTCGCCGATCTTCCTCACCGATCTGCCGCAGATCGCGGCGCTGCTCCCCGGCTTTTCGTTCGCCCGCGACCGTTCCACGTGGGGCCGAGTCAAGGCGTTTCCCGACAACATCGAGATCGAGGTGGCCGCCACCTACGGCTCGAGCGGCACCCAGGTCATCGACACGGTTCCCGACTCGCGCGGCGCCACCGTCAACGTTCACTACTCGATCAGCCTGCTGCCCCAAAACGCCTACAAGCCGCGGCTCGCCGACGACCGCGTCGGCTACTTCGTGACGGCGCTCAAGGACTTCTCGCAGAACGTGGATGAAGACCGCTTCGTCCGCTACGTCAACCGCTGGCACCTGGAGAAGGCCGATCCGTCCGCGCCGCTCTCGCCGCCGCGGAAGCCGATCGTCTTCTGGATCGAAAAGACCGTGCCGTTCCGCTACCGCCAGCCGATCCGCGAGGGAATCGAAGCCTGGAACGAGGCCTTCGAAAAGGCCGGGTTCGCCAGCGCGATCGAGGTCCGCCAGCAGCCAGATGTCACCGACTGGGATCCGGAGGACGTCAACTACAACACCTTCCGCTGGATCACGGCCGGCGCCAGTTTCGCGATGGGGCCCTCGCGGGTGAATCCGCGGACGGGGCAGATCCTCGACGCCGACATCATTTTTGACGGCGACTTCCTCCAGTTCTGGCGCACCTCCTACGAGACCTTCACGCCGCAGTCGATCGCCCTCCTCACCGGCGGCAGCCCCGGCGATGCCCCCGGATCGCGTCTCCACGGGATCGGCTGCTGCCCGGCATGCCGGCTCTTCGACGGTCACGCGCGGGAGACCGCGTTCGCGGCCACCGCCCTGACGGTCAACGGCGACGCCGGGCTCTCCGACGCGGAGAAGGAGAAGCTCGTGGTGCAGGGTGTGAAGCTGGTCACCATGCACGAAGTGGGGCACACGCTCGGCCTGCGGCACAACTTCAAGGGAAGCTCGGCCCGTTCGCTCGCCGATTTCAACGATGTCGCGAAGACGGCGGCGGCGGGGGGCAGCGCGAGCGTGATGGACTACCTCCCCGCCAACATCATGCCCAAGGGCACCACGCAGGGCGACTACTTCGCGGCCCGACTCGGGCCGTATGACCTCTGGGCGATCGAGTACGGCTACAAGACCGTGGCCGGTGGCACCCCGGAGGCCGAACTGCCCGAACTGGAGAAGATCGCGTCGCGGAGCGGCGAACCGGCGCTCGCCTACGCGACCGACGAAGACACCGAGTGGGGCGATCCGGATCCGCTGTCCAACCGGTTCGACCTCGGCGACGACCCGCTGGAATTCGCCGCCAGCCGCGCCACGCTGGTCGCCCAGGTCATGCCGTCGATCGCGGACCGGATGACCGCCAAGGACGAGCATGGCCGAACGCCCGGCTATGAACGGGTGCGGCAGGCGTTCGGCGTCCTGCTCTCGACGTACGGGCAGGCGATGTACACCGCCTCGCGGCTCGTGGGCGGCCTGCACACGACGCGCAGCCACAAGGGAGACGCCGCTGCCCAACCTCCGTTCCGGGTGGTGGACGTGAAGCGGCAGCGGGCGGCCCTCGACCTGCTCGCGCAGCGGATGTTCAGCGCCGAGCCCTTCTCGTTCCCCCCCGAACTCTACAACCAGCTCGTCGCCACGCGCTGGATGCACTGGGGCGCCACCCCCGCCGAGCGCGACGACTATCCCGTTCACGACGTGATCCTGATGTGGCAGGACCGCGTGCTCGGCAGGCTCCTCGACCCCCACACGCTCGCCCGGATTCGCGACGGTGAACTGAAGGTTCCCGCCGATCAGGACGCCCTGACGACGGCCGAACTGCTCGACCGTCTGACCAAGGCCGTGATGGCGGAACTGGAGGCGACCGCTCCGGGCGACTACACGCTCCGGAAGCCGGCCATCGCGAGCATTCGCCGCGGGCTGCAGCGGGCCTACGTCGCCCGCCTGGCGGGCCTGGCGATGTCCCCGGCGGCGTCCAATCCGGACGCGCAGGCCCTCGCGGCCGGGCAGCTGCGGACGCTCGATTCCCGGATCGCGGCCCTGCTCGGCAAGGCCGACGTCAGGCTCGACGACACCTCCCGGGCGCATCTCGGCGAACTTCAGGCCCGGATCCGCAAGGTGCTCGACGCCGATCTGGCACTCCCCCGGCCCTGACGGGCGACAGGAGATGGTGGCGTGAGGCTGGTCGTGGCGATCCTCAAACCCGCGCAGGTCGAGAGCGTGCGACAGGCGCTGGCGGCCGTTCACGTCACGCGGCTGACGATCAGCGACGCGCACGGCTACGATCTGGCCGCGTCGGACGGGGTCGCGCAGGAGGCGGTGATGGAGATCGCCGTCAACGACGACTTCCTCGACCGCACCGTGGACACCATCGCCGCGGCGCTGTCCGCGACGGGCGCCGGCGCCGACCGCCTGTTCGTGATCCCGATGCACGACGCCGTGCAGATTTACCGCGATGTCCGCGGCCCCGAAGCCGTATGAGGGTCTCCATGAGTGAGCCGGTGCGCATTCTCCTGATCTCGCCCGACCTGATGATCGCCAGCCGGATTGCCGGGCTGGGCCCCTCCGCGAACGCCGCCGTCGAAACGCTCGGCAGCCTCGCGGCCGCGCCGGCCGGTGGCCCCGTCGACATCGCGCTGGTCGATCTGCAGGGCTTCTCCGGCACGGTGGCCGAGCGGATGGCGGAGGTGCGGAGCGTGGTCGCCGCCCGGGCCGGCGCCGACGATGCGGGACGGCCCACGAGGATCGTGGCGTTTGGGCCGCACGTGGCGAAGCAGCGGCTCGACGACGCGTTGGCGGCCGGTGCGGACGACGCCGTCAGCCGCGGCGAACTGCTGGGCGCGTTTCCCGCCCTCGTCAGCCGCTGGTGCCAGCCGGCTCGTCGATGACCACCTCGTCGAGCTCGGTGCCATCGACGTCCTGCCGCAGCAGGAGATACGCGGCCGTCGCGATCGCCCAGAAGTAGCCCCAGCCGAACGACGACAGCAGCGTTTCCAGCCCCCGCGTCCAGAAGCCGATCGCCCGGATTCCCCACTGATCGGCGGCCGGGCCGACGGCCGAGAGGCCGTCCACCACCGCCGCGGTCCGCTCGTGCCCCATGCCGAAACTGGCGGCCCACATCGCGAGCGTCGCAGTCGCATCGGCGAAGAACACCGCGGCGACGAGCGTGGGCACCGCGACGAGCAGGGCCACCAGTCCGTAAAACGCATAGTGCAGCGGCCGCTGGTAGAGGTAGGAGAACGCGGTCGAGATCGCCTGAAAACTGTCGCCGCGTTCCACGCCCACGCAGGCGACCATCAGCGGCCACCCGACCATCATGCCCACGGCGAGAATCGCGAGCACCACCGCCCCGAGGAGCACGAGCGGCCAGATCGCGCCCGCGAACGCCAGGCCCCACTCGGTCCGCATCAGGAGCCCGAGCAGGGCGCCCGGAAGGCTCAGGGCCGCGATACCCACGAGCACGAAGACCACCGAATTGAAGGCGGCGAGCCACTTGCGGGTGCCGAACCAGGTCGCACCGAGGAGCCCGGGCGCCTCCTCGCCCACCAGTTTGAGCGCCACGTGCCGCGCGATGGCGGTGCCGAAAATCGACCACACCAGGACGAACCAGCCGATCCGCGCAAGCGCGCCGCCCATCTGCTGAAGCGACGCGGTCGGACGGAAGGGCACGGCCAGAAGCCGGATCACCTCGCGGACCACCTCCGGCAGCCGGTCGGTCAGGCCGCGGATCCACGGCGCGGCCCGGCCGCTCACCGTCAGGGCCCCCGGCCCCGCGGCAGCGCCGTCCTGCGGCGGCAGCAGCAAGTCGCCCGCCATCTTCGCGTCGGCGATCACGTCCGCGGCGACGTCGGCTCCCAAGAGCCCCAACTGATCGGCGAGCGACAACCCGGCCCAGGTGGCCACGGCCCCCAGCGCCGCGAGCAGAATCACCGTGGGAGAAAAGGCGGCACCCGCGGCCCGGAACAGGATCCACCAAGGCAGGGCCTCGCCCCAGCGGACTTCGTGGACGATGCCGCCGGACGGGTCTTTCATGCTCGACATGCTGCTATCCCTTCGGAGCGAACAGGGCTGGAACGTCGGCGGAGTATACGCAGACCTTCCAAATTCGGCAGCGCGAAGCGGGTCAGCCGTCCTCGTCCGCGTCCGGATCGGGGACCCCCGGATCGCCGCCCCCGGGCTTCTTGGGCTGGGGAACGCCGTAGGACTCGTCGAGCCAGCGGCCCAGGTCGATCAGGCGGCAGCGATCGCTGCAGAAGGGCACCGTCGGGGTGCGCTCGAGATCGATGTGCGTGTCGCACACGGGGCAACGCGGCATCGGTCAGCCCTCGGACTTTCCCTTGGATTCCGACTTCTTGGCCCCGTCGCCGGAAGCCGTTTTGCCGCCCGAGTCGGCCGCCGCCCCCTTCTTGTACGACTCGCTGCGATAGTCGGTCTTGTAGAAGCCCGACCCCTTGAACATGATCGCGCCGCCGGCGCCGATCAGCCTCCGCAGCTTCTTCTTGCCGCACTTCGGACAGGTCTTCTTCACGCTGTCGGTCATCGACTGAAACAGCTCGAAGGCGTGCCCGCATCCGTCGCACACGTAGTCATACGTCGGCATCGCTCACTCCCCCTTCGCCACGATCACCTGGGCCGGCCGGACCACCCGGTCGTGCAGTCGGTAGCCGCGGCTCGCCGTGCCCACGATCGTGCCGGCCGCCACGCCCGGCACCACCTGCTGCAGGATGGCGTCGTGCACCGTCGGATCGAACGCCGCACCGTCGGTTTCGATCGTCTGGCAGCCGTGGCTGCCGAGCACCTTCTCGATCTGCTGCGCCGTCATCCGGAAGCCCGACCGGAGCGTCTCCACGTCGGCGGTCTTGTCCGCCGCGTCGATCGCCCGGAGCACGTTGTCGAGCACCGGAAGCAGGTCGCGGAGCAGGTCGATCTCGCGATACCGCTGCGCCTCGTCGAACTCGCGACGGGAACGCTTGCGGTAATTCTCCAACTCGGCCTGGGCCCGCAAGACACGGTCGTTGGCCTCGCGCACCTGCTGCTCGAGCGGCTGGAGCTCCGGGCCGTTCGCAGGCGTCTCGCCGGCGGCCGGAAGGGGCTCGTCGAATTCGTGGTCGTCGTGCACGTTCATCTTTTCTTCCCCTCGCGTTCGTCGTCCTTGCCGCGTTCCGGCGCCGGTTCCTTCCCCTGAAAATACTCGCCCAGCCGGCTGAAGAACGAGGATCGTTTCGGGCTCACGGCGGCATGCTCCTCCTCGGCCAGGTCGCGCAGCAGTTGCTCGGCCCGCGGGGAGAGCGTTTTCGGCACCTCGACGTGCAGGTGGACGTGCAGGTCGCCGATGCCCCGGCCCCGGACCTCCGGCATGCCGAGGCCCCGCACCCGCACCACGTCGCCGCTCTGGGTTCCGCGGGCGACGGCCAGCGGCTTGGGCCCGTCGAGCGTCGGCACATCGACGGTGGCCCCGAGCGCCGCCTGCGTGAACGTGATGGGGACCTCGCAGTGAAGGTCGCGGCCGTCACGGGTGAGGAAGGGGTGTTCCTCGATCTCGATGACACAGTAGCAGTCGCCCGGCGGTCCGCCGCTCGCGCCCGGTTCCCCCTCGCCGGCGAGCCGGACACGGACGTCGCGGTCCACGCCCGCGGGAATCGTCACGCGCCGCTCGACCTGCTCCTGCGTCGCGCCGTCGCCGCCGCAGTCGGGGCACTTGTCGCGGATCACGCTGCCCGCGCCGCGGCACGCCGGGCAGGTCGTCTGGAGCCGGAACACCCCGGCCGTCTGGATCACCTGCCCCTGGCCGCCGCAGTAGTCGCACGGCTGCGGCTTGGTTCCCTTCTTCGCCCCGGTGCCGTCGCAGGAGCCGCACATCTCGTGCCGGCTGAACTCCACCGTCTTCGTCGCGCCGCGGGCGGCCTCGACGAGCGAGAGCGTCACCTGGGCGAAGACGTCGCGGCCCTTCCGCGGCCGGTTGCCCCGCTTCCGCCCCCCGCCACCAAACGCCTCCCCGAAGATGCCGCCGCCGAAGAGGTCGCCGAACGCCTCGAAGACGTCGGACATGTCGTTGAATTCGTGCTGCCGCCCCCCCTGCACGCCGGCGTGGCCGTAGCGGTCGTAGCGGGCCCGCAGGTCGTCGTTCGAGAGCACCTCGAACGCCCGCGCGGCCTCCTTGAACCGGACCGCGGCCTCGTCGTTGCCGGGGTTCTTGTCGGGATGAAACCGGATCGCGAGCTTCCGGTAGGCGTCGGTGATCTGCGCGGAGGTGGCGCGGCGTTCCACGCCCAGCACCTCGTAGTAGTCACGCGAATCGACCATGGGCGAACCTGCCACCTGCCGGGACGGCGCCCCGACGGTTCGGCGCCGGCGAACGGAATCGCCGGCGCCACCGGCGAGCGAAGCCCACGCTGACTTCGCTCACATCTGCCTAGCGGACGCTGCCCTCGACCCGGCGCTTCTTCGCCTCGTCCTTGTCGAGATTCGTGACCAGCGCTTCCGTGGTGAGCAGCAGGCCCGAAATGCTGGCCGCGTTCGTGAGGGCGACGCGGACCACCTTGACCGGGTCGATGATGCCCGCCTTGAGCATGTCGACGTACTCGCCCTTGTTGGCGTCGTACCCGATGTTGATCTCCTTGCCGGCCACCTCGTCCGCCACGACCGCGCCGTCGATGCCGCCGTTCTCGGCGATCTGACGGATCGGGGCCTCGAGGGCGTGGAGGATGATGTCCACGCCGATCTTCTCGTCACCCTTGGCCTGGGACCGGGCCTTTTCCACCGCTTCCCGGCAGCGGAGCAGGGCGACGCCGCCGCCCGGAACGATCCCCTCCTCGACGGCGGCCCGGGTCGCGTGGAGCGCGTCCTCGACCCGCGCCTTCTTCTGCTTCATCTCGGCCTCGGTGCCGGCGCCGACCGAGACGATCGCCACGCCCCCGGTCAGTTTGGCGAGCCGCTCCTGGAGCTTCTCGCGATCGTAATCGCTCTCCGTCGCCTCGACCTGATTGCGGATCTGCTGCACCCGGGCCTGCACGTCGGCCTGCTTGCCCGCCCCCTGGACGATCGTGGTCTCGTTCTTGTCCACGGTCACGCTCTTGGCACGGCCGAGGTGGGAGAGGTCGAGGCTCTCGAGCTTCAGCCCCAGGTCCTCGCTGATGAGCGTGCCGCCCGTGAGCACGGCGATGTCGCCGAGCATCGCCTTGCGCCGGTCGCCGAAGCCCGGCGCCTTCGCCGCGCACACGTTGAGGACGCCGCGCAGCTTGTTCACGACCAGGGCCGTCAGGGCGTCGCCATCGACGTCCTCGGCGATGATCAGCAGCGGCTTGCCCGACTGCGCCACCTTCTCCAGGAGCGGGAGCAGGTCGCGGAGGTTCGAGATCTTCTTCTCGTGGATCAGGATCAGGGCGTCGTCGAGCTGGCACTCCATCTCGGCCGGCCGATTGACGAAGTAGGGCGAGACGAAGCCCTTGTCAAACTGCATACCGTCGACGAACCGCACCTCGGTTTCGGTCGTCTTGCCTTCCTCGACCGTGATCACGCCGTCCTTGCCCACCTTCTGGAGCGCCTTGGCGAGCAGGTCGCCGATCGAGCGATCGTTGTTGGCGCTGATGGCGCCGACCTGCGCGATCTCCTCCGGCCGCTCCACCTTGCGGGCCATCTCCATCAGCCGCTGCACCGCGGCCGCCACGCCCTTCTCGATGCCCCGCCGCACGGCGGTGGGATTGCTCCCGGCCGCCACGTTGCGCGTGCCCTCGCGGAAGATGGCCCGGGCCAGCACCGTGGCCGTCGTCGTGCCGTCGCCGGCCAGGTCGGACGTCTTCGAGGCCACCTCGTTCACGAGCTTCGCGCCCATGTTCTCGAACGCGTCCTCCAGGTCCACCTCCTTGCTCACCGTGACGCCGTCCTTGGTGACGGTCGGGCCGCCGTAGGCCTTGTCAATGATGACGTTCCGCCCGGTCGGCCCCATGGTCACGGCCACGGCACCGGCGAGCTTCTCGACGCCCTTGAGCAGTTTGGCGCGGGCACTGTCGTCGAACATCAATTGCTTGGGCACGGGTCAATTCTCCTTGGAACGAGCCAGGTACGGGGGATGGGGTTGAAGGACGGGGCGACGGACCTCAGTTCATCACCTTCGCGAGAATGTCGCTCTCGCGGAGGATCTTGACCTCGTGGCCGTCAACCTCGATGTCGCTGCCGGAATACTTGCCGTAGATCACTTCGTCGCCGACCGACACCGACAGCGGCGCACGCTGGCCGCCCTCCAGGAGCTTGCCCGGGCCCAGGGCGAGGACGTGCCCGCGCTGCGGCTTCTCCTTGGCGCTGTCGGGCAGGACGATGCCCCCGGCGGTGCGCTCTTCGGCCTCGACCGGCTCCACCACCACGCGGTCGTCGAGCGGACGGATCTTCAGGTTCTTGCTGGCAGCCATCTCGTTGTTCTCCAAAAACGGGAAAAGAAATTGATTCACTGAAATGTCACATCGTTGCGGATCGGTCGCCCGGGCGTCACATCATGCCGCCCATGCCGCCCATACCCATACCACCCATGCCGCCCATACCACCCATGCCGTGGTCGTGGCCGCCCATGCCATGGTGGTCGCCACCCATGCCATGATCGCCGCCCGCCTCCTCGGCCTTCGGGATCTCGGTGATCAGCGAATCGGTGGTGAGGAGCAGCGCCGCCACGCTCGCCGCGTTTTGCAGGGCCGTCCGCACCACCTTCGCCGGATCGATCACGCCGGCACTGACGAGATCGCAATACTCGCCCTTGTCGGCGTCGTAGCCGTCGTTCTTGCCCTTCATGTGCCGCACGCGGTTGACCACGACCGAGCCGTCCACGCCGGCGTTGGCCGCGATCGCCTCGAGCGGATACCGCAGCGCGTGCTTCACGATCGACGCCCCGAGCTTCTCGTCTCCTTCGAGATCGAGCTTCTCGAGCGCCTTCTCGCTGCGGAGCAGGGCCACGCCGCCACCCGGCACGATGCCCTCGGCCAAGGCGGCCTGAACCGCGCTCTTCGCGTCGTCGATGAGGGCCTTCCGCTCCTTCATCTCGGTCTCGGTCGCGGCGCCCACGTTGATCTGGGCCACGCCGCCGGCCAGCTTGGCGAGCCGCTCGAGCAGCTTCTCCCGGTCGTACTCGCTCGTGGTCCTCTCGATCTCGTCGCGAATCTGGGCCACCCGGCCGTCGATCGCCGCCTTGGTGCCGGCGCCGCTGACGATCGTGGTGTTCTCCGCGTCGATGGTCACCTTCTTCGCGCGGCCCAGATCGCTCAGCTTCACCGCGTCGAGGGCGATGCCGAGATCCTTGAAGATCGCCTGGCCGCCGGTGAGCACCGCGATGTCGCCGAGCATCGCCTTGCGGCGGTCGCCGTAGCCGGGGGCCTTCACCGCCACGGCCTGCACGATGCCGCGGAGCTTGTTGACGACCAGCGTCGCGAGCGCCTCGCCGTCCACGTCCTCCGCGATCAGCACCAGCGGCTTGCCCGCCTTGCTGATCGCCTCCAGCAGCGGCACGAGGCTCTTGGCGCTCGAAATCTTGTCCTCGTAGACGAGGATGTAGGGATTCTCGAGCTCGCAGGTCTGCGAGTCGGCGTCGGTCACGAAGTGGGGCGAGAGGAAGCCGCGGTCGAACTGCATGCCCTCGACGACGTCCACCGTCGTCTCCGACTGCTTGCCCTCCTCGACCGTGATGACGCCATCCTTGCCCACCTTGAGGAAGGCTTCGGAGAGCACGTTGCCGATGGTCGGGTCGTTGTTGCCCGCAATCGTCGCGATCTGCATCAACTCCTTCTTGTTCTTCTCGTTGATGCCGGTGGCCATCGACAGGATCGCCTTCGAGACCGCCTCCACCGCCTTGTGGATGCCCCGCGACAGCGCCATCGGGTCGGCGCCGGCGGCGATCATCTTGATGCCCTCGCGGAAGATGGCCTCGGCGAGGACCGTCGCCGTCGTGGTGCCGTCACCGGCGACGTCGTTGGTCTTGCTGGCCGCCTCCTTCACGAGCTGGGCGCCCAGGTTCTCGTACGGGTCTTCGAGATCGATGTCCTCGGCGACGGTCACGCCGTCCTTGGTCACCTTCGGCGAGCCCCACCCCTTGTCGAGCACCGCGTTGCGGCCGCGCGGGCCGAGCGTGCTCTTCACCGCCCTGGCGAGCTTGGAAACGCCGGCGAGCAGCGGCTGGCGGGCCTCGTCGTCGAACACCATCTGTTTTGCCACGAGAAACTCCTTCGAAGGACGTCAGCGGGAAGGGTCGAAATGGATTGGCAGTCCGCGCTGCGGATGCCCCACACGGGAGCAACCCGCGTGCCGGGTGGGTACAAACCGGCAAACAGACCGATTTCTACCACGAAAACTACGATTCTGAGCGAGGCACCCAATCCGGCCACGCAGCCGGTGTGCCGTTTTGGCAGGAGCGGTCACGGGGCCCACGAGATCGCCCCCTCCAGACCGCGGACGAACGCCGCCAGCAGGTCGGCCGCCCGGTCGGCGTCGTCGAGCGAGACCGTTTCGACCGCGGAATGCATGTAGCGGTTCGGCACGCTCACGAGGGCCGTGGCCACGCCGCTGCGGGTGGTCTGCAGGACGTTGGCGTCGGTCGGAGTGGCGCGGCCGCTGGCGCCGAGTTGCACCGGAATCTCGCGCTCCCGGGCGGCCGTCAGCAGCCGATCGACGACGTGCGGATTCATATTCGGGCCCCGGAACACGACCGGCCCCTTGCCGAGGGCCACGTCCCCCTCCGACTTCTTGTCGATCGTCGGGCAGTCGGTCGCGTGCGTCACGTCCACCGCGATCGCGACGTGCGGATCGACGCCATAGCAGCTCGTCTGGGCCCCCCGCAGGCCGATTTCCTCCTGCACCGTGGACGCGACGAACAGCGCGCAGGGCAGGGGGCCGGCGGCGGCCGCCCGGCGAAATGCCTCCAGCACCACCCAGAGGCCGATCTTGTCATCCATGGCCACCGAGCAGGCGAGATTCCGCCGCAGCGTCTGGGCCTTGAGCTCGAACGTGACGGGGTCGCCCACCCGGATCACCGACTCGCAGTCCGCCTTGTCTGCGGCGCCGATGTCGATCCACAGGTCCTTCATCTTCGGAACGACCTTGCGCTCCTCTTCGGTGAGGAGGTGGATCGGCTTCCGCGCGATCACACCCGGAACGGGCCCCGACGCGGTCCAGACGGTGACCCGCGCGCCCACCAGTTGAATCGGATCCCAGCCGCCGATCGGCTGCACCGAAATGAAGCCGTCGGAGTCGATGTATTGCACGATCAGGCCGATCTGGTCGCAATGGCCGGCCAGCAGCATCCGGGTGGCCGCCCCCGGGTTCTTCGCGCCGATCACGTTGCCGTGCGAGTCGGTGATGACGCTGTCGGCGCAGGGTGCCAGATAGTCGCGAACCAGCCGCTGGATCGGCTGCTCATACCCCGAGGGGCTGGGCGTTTCGAGGAGGCGGAATAAAAACTCCCGGGCGGCGGATTCCACGATTCAGGCTCCTGCAGGATGGCGAACGTGCGAGTGTTGTACGCGATCACGCGACCGCCGGGAAACCTCCCCACACCGTTCCGCTCACTCCCGGGCCGGCCCGCCGCCGCGGCCCCGGCCGCCGCCGCTCCCTCCGACGGCGCGTGCCCCGCCCGGGCGATCCCGCCGCGGATGCCTCGCCGGCACGCGACGCCGCAACTGGCTTTTGCCACAGTCTGCTCCGCTCACTACCATCAAGATTTCCCCTTTGGAACCGGATTCCCCAACATGAGCGAACCCGTCCGCGTCGGCGTCGTCGGCCTCGGAACCGTTGGATCCGGCGTGGTCCGCCTCCTGGTCGACTCCGCCGACCACATCACGCGGCACGCCGGCCGGCCGATCGTCGTCGAGCGCGCGGTCGTCCGCGACGTGGCCAAGACCCGCAGCGTCCAGGTGCCGGGCGGCCGCGTCTCGTCCGACATCCGCGACATCTCGCGCGATCCATCGATCACGGTGGCGGCGCTGCTCGTCGGCGGGCTGGAGCCGGCCCGTTCGATGATGGTGGAGCTGCTCGAGAACGGGAAGGACGTGGTCACCGCCAACAAGGCGCTCCTGGCGGAGCACGGCCCCGAACTCTTCGAACTGGCCCGCCGCAAGGGCCGCTCGATCGCCTTCGAGGCGGCCGTGGCGGGGGGCATCCCGATCGTCGCCGCCATCGGCGAGTGCCTCGCGGCGAACCGCATCGAGTCGATCCGCGGAATCCTCAACGGCACGAGCAACTTCATCCTTACCCGGATGGAGGAGGACGGGGCCGACTACGCGGAGGTGCTCGCGCTGGCCCAGGCCAAGGGCTACGCCGAAGCCGATCCCGCGATGGACGTCGATGGGACCGACGCCACGCAGAAGTTGGCGATCCTGGCCCACCTGGCCTTCGGTGTCTGGGTGCCGTGGGGCGAGATTCCGCGCACCGGCATCGAGGGGCTCGACCTCGGCCTGCTGAACTACGCCGCCGAACTCGGCTACCGGATTCGCCTCGTGGCCGTGGCCAGCCGCACCGGCGACGGCGGCACCGGCGGGCGGCTCGCGATGCGGGTGGCGCCCGCGCTGGTGAAGATCGGCACGCCGCTCGCCGAGACCCGCGGCGCCTACAACGCCGTGAGCATCGTGGGCGACGCCGTGGGACGGATGTTCTTCCACGGGCTCGGCGCCGGCCAGATGCCCACCGCCTCGGCCGTCGTGGCCGACATCATCGACACGGTGGTGGGGCGGGCAGCGATCACGTTCCACACCACCGGCGTGCTCGACGCGGAGAGCCCGGCCACGCGGATCGCCGGCGTGGACATGCACGAACGGCACTTCCTCCGCATCCGGGTCACCGACCGCCCGGGCGTGCTGGCGCAGATCACCGGCATCCTCGGCGACCACGGAATCTCGATCGCGTCGGTGATCCAGCACGACAGCGATCCCGGCGCCGGCGCCGCGGGCGAGGCCGGCGACGGCACCGTGCCCTTGGTCATCATGACCCACCGCTGCCCGTCGAGCGGGGCACGGGCGGCGGTCGCCGCGATCGACCGCTGCGACTCCGTCCGCGGGCCGAGCGTCTGCCTGAGCGTGCTCGACGAGTAGGACGAGGACATGCCGCTTTTTCCCGTCACCGCCCGCCCGCCTCTGTCCGTCCCGCCGACAAAGCAGCAGAATGGCCGCTTTTCGAGGACGCCCCCATGAAGTACGTGATCATCATTCCCGACGGCGCGGCCGACGCCCCGCAGGAGTCGCTCGGGGGCCGCACCCCGTTTCAGGCCGCGCGGACGCCCGCGCTCGATGCGCTCGCGGCCCGCGGCCGCGTCGGCCTGACCAATCACGTGCCCGACAGCCTGCCGCCGGGCTCGGAGGTGGCGTGCATGAGCCTGATGGGCTACGACCCGCTGGTTGACTTCACCGGCCGCGCGCCGCTCGAGGCCGCCGCCCAGGGCATCAGCCTCGGCCCGCACGACTGGGCCGTCCGCTGCAACCTGGTCACGATCCGCGACCAGACGATGGAGGACTTCACCGCGGGCCACGTCTCGACCGCCGAGGCCACGGAGCTTCTCGCCGCGGCCCAGCGCGGCCTGGAGGCGGAGTTTCCCGAGCTCGCCGGCGCCTGGACGTTCACCCCGGGCGTGAGCTACCGCAATCTGCTGCTCTTCCGTGGCGGGCCCGGCGCGGCGGTGCTGGGAACCGACCTGAAGGCGACGCCGCCCCACGATCTCATGGACCAGTCGGTGATCGACTCCTTTCCCCGTGGCACCGGCAGCCGCCTGCTCACGGAGATCATGTCGCGGAGCGCCGCGTGGCTCGAGGGGCATCCCGTGAACGTCGCCCGGGTGGCGGCCGGCAAGCGGCCCGCCACCCACGTGTGGCTCTGGGGCGCGGGACGGGCTCCGGCCATGGAGCCGTTCGCCGCCCGCTACGGCACCAGCGGCACGATGATCACGGCGGTGGACCTGCTGCGGGGCCTCGCCGCCCTCGCGGGCTGGAAGCGGCTCGAGGTCGCGGGGGCGACCGGCTACCTCGACACCGACTACGCCGCGAAGGGCAGGGCGGCGATCGCCGAACTGGCGTCCACCGACCTGGTCTGCGTCCACGTGGAGGCGCCGGACGAGGCGAGCCACCAGGGAGACGCGGCCGCGAAGGTGAAGGCCATCGAGGAAATCGACGCGAAGATCGTGGCGCCGATCGCGGCCCACCTGGCCGCCGCGGGGGAGCACCGGATTCTGGTCTGCCCCGACCACCCCACGTTCATCGCCACCAAGACCCATTCGCGCGGGCACGTGCCTTTCGTGATGGCCGGGACGGGCATCGCCCCGGCGGGGCAGACGGCCTACGACGAGGCTGCCGGCGCCGCATCGGGGGATCGCATCGTGCCCGGCTGGCGATTGATGGGGGCGTTTTTAGGTTCCAACCGCGCATGACGCGCAGGAGTGCATGAGTCGATGGCTCTCGTGGTGCAGAAATTCGGCGGAACGAGCGTGGCAGACGCCCTCAAGATCAAGGCGGCCGCCCAGAAGGCGATCGCGCGGCACGTCGCCGGCGACAAGGTGGTGGTGGTCGTGAGCGCCATGGGGCACCAGACCGATATCCTCGTCGATCTCGCCAGGCAGATTTCCGAGCGGCCCAGCGCCCGCGAGATGGACATGCTCCTCTCCACGGGCGAGCAGGTGAGCGTGGCGCTGTTCGCGATGGCGATCCAATCCCTGGGCCACAAGGCGGTCAGCCTCACCGGCGCCCAGATCGGCATCCGCACCGACAGCACCCACACGAAGGCGCGGATCAAGTCGATCTCGACCGACCACGTCAACAAGCTCCTCGACGACGGTGCGATCGTGATCGCGGCCGGCTTTCAGGGCATCGACCAGCACGGCAACATCACCACGCTCGGCCGGGGCGGCTCCGACACGACCGCCGTTGCCCTCGCCGCGGTGCTCGACGCCGACGTCTGCGAGATCTACACCGACGTGGACGGCGTCTACACGACCGACCCGCGGCTGCTGCCGGAGGCCCGCCGCCTCGGCGCCATCAGCTACGACGAGATGCTCGAGCTCGCGAGCCTCGGGGCCGGCGTGATGCACTCGCGGTCGATCGAGTTCGCCAAGAAGTTCGGCGTGAAGGTGATGGTGCGCTCGAGTTTCAAGGACATGCCGGGCACCATGATCCTCTCGGCCGATCAGGCCACGCCCCGACCCGTCAGCGGCGTGGCCCTCGCCAAGGACGAGGCCCGGATCACGCTGGAGAACGTGCCCGACCAGCCCGGCTCCAGCCACGCGCTGTTCTCGCAACTGGCCGCCTCCGGCATCGCGGTGGACATGATCGTGCAGAACGTCGGCCAGAACGGCCGCGCCGACATCTCGTTCACCGTGCCGGCGGACGACCTCGCCGAGGCGCTGGAGCTGTCCCGGCGCGTCGCCACGTCGCTCGCCGCCACCGGCGTGTCGCACGACGGCGAACTGGCCAAGGTGTCGGTCGTCGGCGTCGGCATGGCGCGGGAGGAGGGCGTCGCGGGGCGGATGTTCACGGCGCTGTCGCGCGAGGGAATCAACGTCCGCATGATCACCACCAGCGAGATCAAGATCTCGGTCCTGGTCGATCGCAAGGACGGTGCCGCGGCCGTCCGCGCCGTCCATCGGGCCTTCAGGCTCGACGCCCCGACGGTCGACGGCGATCCCGCAGCGGCCGGCGGCAAGGCGGCCAAGTCGAGCCCGCTCGAGGTCGTGCGGCGGCTGGAGGGGATGGAAGACCTCGCGATCGAGGACTGCATCCTCGACTCCTCCCAGGCCCTGGTCACCTTCACCGACCTCCCCGACACGCCCGGCGTGGCGGCCGACGTGTTCGAGGAAGTGGGGCGGGCCGGCCTGTTCGTGGACATGATCGTGCAGAGCCATCCGCGGGACGGCCGCGCCGAACTTTCGTTCACCGTCCCGGCGAGCGCCCGGGACCGGGCGATCGACGTGGCGGGCCGCATCGCGGCGGCCCGGGGGGCGCAGGTGGCGGACGTGCCGCACGTCGCGAAACTCTCGATCACGGGGGTCGGCATTCGCAGTCACGCGGGCGTGGCGGACCGGCTCTTCAAGCCCCTGGCCGACGCCGGGATCAACATCGACCTCGTGAGCACGAGCGAGGTGCGGCTCAACGTCGTGGTCGGGGCCGAGCACGGCGACGCGTCGCTCGCGGTCCTGCGCAAGGCCTTCGGTCTGGGGGCCGCGGGCCCGCGCTCGGCCTGATCGGGGCGGCCCGCCGGCGTCAGCCCAGCACGTTCTCCAAAACCTCCTCCGACACGTAGATCGGGAGGTTGGGCTCGCAGGTCACCGCCACGGCGATCGCGTCGGACGGGCGGGCGTCGATCTCGACCACCTCGCCGTCCTTGCTCACGCGGATGACCGCGAAGTAGGTGTGCTCCTTGATCTCGGAGATCACCACGTCCTGAAACTCGCCGCCGAGCATTTCAACGGCGGCGACGAGCAGGTCGTGCGTCAGCGGGCGGGGCGACTGGTGGTGCTTCACCCGCCGGTCGATGCTGGTGGCCTCGAACAGGCCGATCAGGATCGGAAACGTGCGGTCGCCTTCGACTTCCTTCAGGTAGACCACTTGCTGGTCGTTGATCTCGCTGATGATGATCCGCGAGAGTTCCATCTGAACGCTCATGGGAGGTGCTCCAAGTGGTCGCAGCGGGTTCAACGCCTCGCCGCATTCGCGTCCGCCCGACGATCGCCCCAGTCTACCTGAAGATCGCGGGCGAATCACCCGTCCGGAGCCGGCGTGCCGAGGCTCCGCCGCCGGTCACCGCTTGCGGGAGCGGAAATCGGCCAGCGACGTCGCGGTCTTGGCCAGTTTGTCCTCCAACTCCGCCAACTGCGCCCGCTCCTTGGCCACCACCGCCTCGGGTGCCCGCGCGGCGAAGTTCGCGTCGGCGAGCTTCGCCTGCTTGGCCCGAATGAAGCCCTCCGTCTTCTCGACCTCCTTGGTGAGCCGCACGATCTCGGCATCGACATCGACGAACTCGGCGAGATCGACGAACACGTCGCAGCCGAGCACGGACGCCGTCGCCGCCGCCGCCGTCCCGGCGACGTCCGGCCCCATGGCGGTGAGGTTCGCGGCCGCCATCGACTCGATCGAGGCGTGCATCGGGGCGAGGAGGTCGGCCTGCTCGCGCGGGGCGCGAATCGCGACCGCGACCCGCGTCTTCGGCGGCACGTTCTGTCGGGCGCGAATCTCGCGGATCGCGCCGACGACGCCCAGAAAGGTGCCGAACTGCGTTTCGGTCCGCGGATCGATCCACGCCTCCGGGGGCTGCGGCCAGCGGGCCACCATGAGCGACTCCGCCAGCGGCGCCGCGGGATCGTCCCACGGCATCCGCCGGTCGCCGGCCGCCGTCCGCAGGTGCTGCCAGATCTCCTCGGTCACGAACGGCATCATCGGATGCACGAGTCGCAGGATGGTGTCGAGCCCGGCGAGCAGCATCGTCCGCGCCTGATCGCGCCGGGCCGGATCGGCGAGCCGGGCCTTGCAGAGCTCCAGGTAGGCGCTGCAGAACTCGTCCCACGCAAACGCATAGAGCTGCCGGGCCGCCTCGGCGAACCGATACTGGTCGATCGCGGCCGTCACCTCGCGGGAGACGCTCGCCAACCGGCTGGCGAGCCAGCGGTCCTCCAGGGGCACTCCCGCGCCGGCCGCGGGATCGAAGCCGCCGAGCGGCCCGCCGGCAAACCCCTCCAGGTTCATGAGGACGAACCGGGTCGCGTTCCAGAGCTTGTTGGAGAAATTGCGGCCCGACTCGAACCGCTCGCTCACGGCGGGGCCGCGGGGCAGGGCGAGGTCGGCCTCCGCGCTCGCCCACTGCGTGCGGAACGGCTTGCCGCATTTCGGGCAGTCGATCCGCGGCCGCACCCGGTTTTGCACCGTCTGCTCGATCAGGTGCCCGCATCCCGGGCACTGGAATTCCACCGGCATCCGCACGTCCTGCGTCTCGGTGGCCATGCTCGTCAGTGCGAACCGCAGCGCGTCGGCCCCGAGCGTGTCGATCACGTCCAGCGGATCGACGCCGTTCCCCTTGCTCTTGCTCATCGTCTCGCCGTACCGGTCGAGAATCTTGGGGTGGATGTAGACCTCGTGGAACGGGATCTCGCCGGTGTCGAAGATGCCCATGATCACCATCCGGGCGACCCAGAGCGTGATGATGTCGCGGCTGGTGACGAGCGTGCTGGTGGGATAGAAGGCCGCCAGTTCCGCGGTGCGGGCCGGCCAGCCGAGCGTGGAGTGCGGCCAGAGCGCCGACGAGAACCAGGTGTCGAGCACGTCGGGATCGCGCACCAACGGCCGCCCGCCGACCGCCTCGAGCCCGAGCGACTCGTCGGTGGAACAGACGAACCAGCCGCCGCCGTCGTCGGATCGCCAGGCGACCGTGTCGCGGCCGGCGAAGGCCTTTTCGAGCTCCGCCTCCGTCACGCCCTCGACGTGCCAGATCGGGATCCGATGGCCCCACCAGAGCTGGCGGCTCACCGGCCAGTCGCGCTTTTCCGACAGCCAGTCGAGGTAGCTCCGCGCGTAGCGGTCCGGCACGATCCGCACGCGTCCCGCGGTCACCGCGTCGAGCGCGGGCTGGGCGAGTTCGTCCATCCGGATGAACCACTGGTCGGCGAGGTAGGGCTCGATCGGCGTCTTTGAGCGGTCGGAATGGGCCAGCTCGATGACGCGATCCTCGACCCGCACCAGTTGGCCGGCCGCCTCCAGATCGGCCACCACCTTCGTCCGCGCCTTCTGGATCGTCAGGCCGGCGTAGGGGCCGGCGGCCGCGTTGAGGGTGCCGTCCGGGTTGAGGATGTTCAGCATCGGCAGGCCGCGGCGCGTGCCCACCTCGTAGTCGTTGGGATCGTGGGCGGGGGTGATCTTCACGCAGCCGGAGCCCATCTCGGGCTTGGCCCACTCGTCCGCCACGAGCGGGATCGGCCGGCCGAGCAGCGGGAGCCGCACCTCCCGACCGTCCCGGGCCATCGCCGCCAGCCGATCGAGCCCCGCAAGCAGGTCGCGCCGCCGGGCGGCCACGTCCTCGAGCTCGCGGTCGATCGCGGCCTGCTCCTTGGCCGGCGCGGCGGCCCGCTTCGCGCGGAGCGCCTCCTCGGCCGCGTCGAGCGCGGCGGCGGGGGCGGGGTGCACCGCCACGGCGGTGTCGCCGAGCAGCGTCTCGGGCCGCGTCGTGGCGACCGTCACGCTCTCCGGCTCGCCGGGCCGGGGATCGATCACGTCGTAGCGGATGTGCCAGAAGTGTCCCTTGACCTCCTCGTGAAACACCTCGTCGTCGCTCACCGCCGTCTGCAGGAAGGTGTCCCAATTGACGAGCCGCTTGCCGCGCCGCACGAGCCCCTTGCTGAAGAGCCGGAAAAACGCCTCGCGGACGGCCGCGGCGCACTGGTCGTCGAGCGTGAACCGCACGCGATCCCAATCGCAACTCGCGCCCAGGTCGCGCAACTGGCCGAGAATCCGCTTCTCGTACTGCTCCTTCCAGGCCCAGATCCGTCCCACGAGGTTCTCGCGGCCAAGGTCGTGCCGGGACTGCTTTTCCTCCTCCAGGAGCCGGCGCTCCACGACGGCCTGCGTGGCGATGCCGGCATGGTCGGTGCCTGGCATCCAGAGCGTGAGGAAGCCCTGCATCCGCCGGGTGCGGACGAGGAGGTCCTGGAGCGTGTTATTGAGCGCGTGGCCGAGGTGCAGGGCGCCGGTGACGTTCGGCGGCGGGATGACGATCGAGAAAGGCACGCGGCCCGCGGCGGGCTCGGCATGCCAGTAGCGTCCGGCATCCCAGAGGGCGCGGCAGCGGGCCTGTGCGGCCTTGTGGTCGTATTGCTTCGGCAGTTCGGGCGGTGTCGGCTGGTCGTCCATGGGGGCTCCTCGATTGAGCCCCACATTCTGCCGCCGGCGGCCCAAACACGCTACGGGGCCGGCCCGACGGACGCCCCGGACGGCTGCCCGTGCCGGAGCAGAAACGCCAGCAGATCGGGCAGGTTGGCCTCGCCCACCTGGTCGCCGATGTTGGCGGGCATCGGGGAGAGTCGGGCCACCGTCGTCTCCTCGATGTCCCCCTTCGCCACCCGCACATCCTTGCCGGCCGAGTCGGCGAACACCACCTCGGCCCCCTCCTCGCGGAGTTTCAGCCCCGAAACCACGCGGCCGTCGGCGGTCGTGACGGTGGTCGTCCGGAAGGCCTCGTCGATGTTGCGATTCGGGTCGAGGATGTCCTCCAGCAGGCGTTCCGGGCCCCGCTGCCCCACGCCGTCGAGTTGCGGGCCCACGAGCCCGCCCGTGCCCGCATAGCGGTGGCAGGCGGCACAGTTCTTCGCGAACAGTTCGGCCCCGACCTGCGGCGAGCCGGGCTTCGTGCCGTAGCGGCCCGCCACCCGGCCGATCATGTCCCTGATGCGGTCGTCGGCCGCGGGAAGGCCGCTCGTCAATGCCTGGATTCGCGGGTCCGCGTCGGCCATGCCCGACTGCCGCACCCGCTGGACAATCTGGCGGTCCTGGAGCAGCAGCGGCGACGCCTTTCCGGCGCCGACCAGGGTCAGGAGCGCCTCGGCTCCCTCCTTGCGCGACGCGAGCGCCATCGCAAACTCGCGCTGCTGC
>JBEIQP010000115.1:0-8348 GCA_040376455.1 Planctomycetaceae bacterium
CGGAGGGTCGCGGCACCGACTACCGCGACCTGATGGATCCGAGCGACGACATCCCGCTTCGCATCGACCTCGCTCGCACGTGGCGCTTCGTGCAGGCCCTGCTCCTCGACGAGAAGGACCAGGAGCGTCGGCGTCGCCTCTCGACCATCGTGGATCAGGCGTTCCGGGCCCGCGACATGATCGGCGGCCTGATGGTCTTTGCCCGGCCGCCGAAGCCGCAACGCACCGTGGTGGCGATCGACGCCATCGTCCGCGCGGTCGTCGAGTCGGCGCAGCCGGCGGCCTCGGCCCGCGGTGCGCGGCTCGAATACAGCCCGCCGCCGACGCCGGTGGACGTGCTCGCCGACGCGGCGCAGGTGGCGGAGGCGGTGCGGGCGATCGTCGTCAACGGCTGCGAGGCGGTGGACGACGGCGGTCGCGTGACGATCGAGGCCCGCGGGCGGGCCGCCGCTGACGGGGGCGGGGCCGAGATCATCGTCAGCGACGACGGCAAGGGGATGGATGCCGAGACCCTGCGGCGTGCGTTCGATCCGTTCTTCAGCGGCCGCGAGGCGGGCCGCGGGATCGGGCTCGGGCTGCCCAAGGCCCGACGGCTGATCGAGGCCAACGCGGGTGACATCGGCGTGGAGTCGCGGCCCGGCCACGGCACGCGGGTGACCGTGAGGCTGGCCGATCCGGCGGCGGAGACCGCGCGTTAAAGTCTGCCCATTTTTCCCGGCGTGATGCCACGGCTGGTTTTGGCCGCGCAGCGGCCGTTTGCAGGCCATTTCCCGAGGGTCCGCACTTGTCGGGTTTTCCGGCTTTCTCTATCCTCCGGCCGCGGCTGGAGACCGCAGGCGATGGATCGCCTCCGACGACGTGCAGCAGGGACGTTCGCATGAGTTTCACCGGATCGAAACTGGACGCGTGCCCCGCCGAGAACGCGGGGCTGGGCGAGACGCGCGGGGAGCAGCGGCAGGAGTCGCTCGAATCGACGGCCCAGCCGTGGTCCCGGCAGCGGTCGAAGGAATCGCCGCGGCCCGTCGGCCCGCGGGATGGCGAAGCCTATCCGGAAGCGGCCGCCGCGGTGCTCGACGCGGCCCGACGCACCGGCGGGTGGCTGCGGAGCCGACAGGCGGATGACGGTCACTGGCGTGGGCCGCTCGAGGGGGACACGATCCTCGAGAGCGAATACCTGCTCGTGCTCGCCTGGGCGGACCGGCTCGATGCGCCGGAGGTTCCCGGCTGCGTGCAGCGGATCCTGCAGGAGCAGTTGCCGGGCGGTGGCTGGGCCATCTTTCCGGGCGGGCCCGTGGACGTCAGTGCGAGCGTGAAGGCCTACCTGGCGCTCAAGCTCACCGGTCACGATCCGCGGTCGGAGCCGCTCGTCCGTGCGCGACGGGCGATTCACGATGCCGGCGGCCCGTGGGCCGTGAACAGTTTCACGCGCTTCTACCTGGCGCTGCTCGGGCAGATGCCCTATTCGGCCTGCCCGGCGGTTCCGCCCGAGATCGTGCTCCTGCCCGACTGGTTTCCGGTGAACCTGCATCGCGTGTCCGCCTGGTCGCGCACGATGATCGTTCCCCTGTCGCTGATCTGGGCGTTCAAGCCGCTGCGGCGGCTGCCGCCGGAGTCGGGCATGGCGGAGCTCTTCTCCGCCGCCGACCTGCGGCGCTCGCCGCCGCCCACGGGAGGCTCGGAAGGCTGGGCGCGGTTCTTCCGCGGGGTGGACGCGGTCGTCAAGGCGTGCGATGCGATCGGCATCCGGCCGCTGCGGAGTCGGGCCGTGCATGCGTGTCGCCGCTGGATGCTCGACCGTTTTCAGGAGAGCGACGGCCTCGGCGCGATCTTTCCGCCGATCATCTGGAGCATCGTCGCGCTCCGCGCCATGGGCTGCGACGACGAGTCGCCCGAGGTGGCCGAGTGCTGGAAGCAGCTCGCCGGGCTCATCGAGCGCGAGCCCGACGGCTCCACGCGGATCGAGCCTTGCCGCTCGCCCGTCTGGGATACCGCGATCACCCTGCGCAGCCTGGCCGACGCCGGCCGCGGGGCCGTCGATCGGCCGCGCGACGAGGCGCTCGATCGGGCCGTCGATTGGCTCCTCGATCGCGAGATCCGGTTTCGCGGCGACTGGTCGCGTCGGGTCGATGCCGCCCCGTCGGGCTGGTGCTTCGAATACGCCAACCGGTTCTATCCCGACATCGACGACACGGTCATGGTGATGATCGGCCTGGCGACCTGGCTCGACACCGTGTCGCGGAAATCGGCCGCGCCGGACGGGGCGGACGCCGCCCGCGACGCCCGCGTGCGGGCGGCCCTGGAGCGGGCGCGGCGCTGGGTGGAGGCGATGCAAAATTCCGACGGCGGCTGGGCCGCCTTCGATCGCGACAACAACTGCGAGCTGCTCTGCAAGGTGCCGTTCGCCGACCACAACGCGATGATCGATCCGAGCTCGCCCGACCTGGCCGGCCGCGTGCTCGAGGCATTCGGCAAGATCGGTCTGCGGGAGGGGCATCCGGCGGTGGATCGGGCCATCGGCTACCTGCGGTGCAGCCAGGAGTCGGATGGATCCTGGTTCGGCCGCTGGGGCGTGAACTACGTCTACGGCACCTGGCAGGCGATCGAGGGCCTGCGGTCGGTGGGCGTCGCGGCGGACGATCCCGCGGTGCGCGGCGGCATCGAGTGGCTCGTTTCCCACCAGCGGCCCGACGGCGGGTGGGGCGAAACCCCGGCGAGCTACGCCGATCCCGGGGTGGCCGGCCGGGGCGACTCCACCGCCTCGCAGACGGCCTGGGCGCTCGCGGCGCTGGTGGCCGCCGGCCGCCACGATTCCCGCGCCGCCCAGCGCGGCGTGCAGTGGCTCGTGGAGCGGCAGGAGCCGGATGGCAGCTGGGAGGAACGCGAGTTCACCGGCACCGGTTTCCCGAAAGTGTTCTACCTCCGCTACCACTACTATCCGATCTACTTCCCGCTCATGGCCCTGGCGCGTCACGCGGCGGCCTCGGCAGACGCCGCGACGGGCCGAAAGGAGCGGGTCGCATGAGCGTGCCTGTTGGACAGATGATGGCCGTGCTGCGGCACGTGGCGATGCAGCGGCTGCGGGGCAACGACCGGTATCCGCTCGTGCTGATGCTCGAGCCGCTCTTTCGATGCAACCTGGCCTGTGGCGGCTGCGGCAAGATCCAGCATCCGACGGAGGTGCTGCGGTCGCACCTGACGCCGGAGCAGTGTTTCCGCGCGGTGGACGAGTGCAACGCACCGATCGTGTCGATACCGGGAGGCGAGCCGCTCCTGCACCCGCAGATCGAGCAGATCGTGGCGGGCATCGTGGCCCGCAAGCGGTATCTCTACCTCTGCACCAACGCCATCAAGCTCGAGGAGATGCTGCCGCACTTCGAGCCGTCCCCCTACTTCGCCTTCTCCGTGCACCTTGACGGTCCGCGCGAGGTGCACGACCACGCCGTCTGTCGCGAGGGCGTGTTCGACACGGCCGTGGCGGCGATTCGGGCGGCCCGCAGGGCCGGCTTCCGGGTGACGACCAACTCCACGCTCTTTTCCGACGCCGATCCGGCGCGGTACCGGGCCTTCTTCGACGAGGTCATGGAACTGGGCGTCGAAGGGATGATGATCTCCCCCGGCTACTCCTACTCCAAGGCTCCCGACCAGGAGCACTTCCTGCCTCGGCAGCGGAGCCAGTCGCTGTTTCGCAGGATCCTCGCCGCCGCGCCCGCCCGCTGGAAGTTCAACCAATCGCCGGTGTTCCTCGAGTTTCTCAAAGGCGCGTGGGATCTGGAGTGCCGTCCGTGGGGCACGCCCACCTACAACCTCTTCGGCTGGCAGCGGCCCTGCTACCTGCTCGACGAAGGGTATGCGAAGACGTTCCGGGAACTGATGGAGGAGACCGACTGGCCCGCCTACGGCCGCGCCAGCGGCAATCCGAAGTGCCAAGACTGCATGGTGCACTGCGGCTACGAGCCGGCGGCGGTGGAGGCGACCTTCGGATCGCTCGGCGGCCTGCTCGCGACGGCGCGGCTCATGCTGTTCGGCCCGCCCCGCGCGAAGCCCGAGGTCGAAGCCGCTCCCTCCCCTGCCCCGGGCGTGCGGCTCCAGCCCAACGGCCTGCCCGCGCTGCCGATCCTCGACCGCGTGGCCTGATGCCGCGTGGCGCCGGGGCCTCCCGGGCCGGCTTCAGAGCCCGCGCTCGCGGACCAGCCTGGCCGCGTCGAGAGCCGCGCCCCGCGCGCCCGCGGAGTCGCCGCTGGGCATGACGTGGATCGGGATCGCCGCCTGCTCCTCGCGCTGCGCCGGCATGCCCGCCCGGATCTCGGCGATGAACCAGTCGCGAAACGCCGCGCCGGTCTCCACCGCGCCGCCGCCGACGATGAGGGCGTCGGGATCGAACACGTTGACCATCTCGTCGAAGAACAGGCCGAGCGCCCGGGCCTGCACGCGGAAGATCTCGCGGCACATCGCGTCGCCCCGTTCCGCGAGGCCGCGGACCTGCTTGGCGGCCTCGCCGATGTCGGCCACCGCCGCCAGGTCGTGGCCCGGATGCCGGGCGAGAAAATAGGGCAGCAGGTTGCGGCGGATGGCCGTCAGCGAGCAGAGCGACTCGAGGTCGCCGATCCGGCCGCAGTTGCATGCGGGCACCAGGCCGTCGATGCCGGGAATCGAGGCATGCGGCAGGAGCACGTGCCCCAGTTCCCCCCCGAAGCCATTGCGGCCGGTCACCACCCGGCCGCCGGTGATCACGCCGCCGCCCAGCCCCGTGCCGACGATCGCGGACACGGTCGTGGCGTCGTTCTCCGAGCCGAAGATCGACACGTGGCCCCAGAGTGCCGCGGCGTTGCCGTCGTTGAGGTAGGTGACCGGCAGGCCGAGCCGCTTCTCGAGCCCCGCCCGGATGTCGTAGCCCGCCCACGCGGGGTGGACGAAGTTGGTCGATCCGCGGCGGCTGAGAACCCCGGCGGCGCTCGCCGGGCCTGGGGTGTCGAGGCCGACGGCCACCACCTTCGGGAGCGGCACGCCCGCCCGGCCGGCGGCGATCGTGAGCCCGTCGGCGATCTGGGCCATGCACACGTCGGGGCCCTCGACGCTCCGGGCCGGATGCTCGCAGAGGCCCTCGATGAGAAACGCTCCGCGCTCGTCGAGAAACGTGTAGTTGATCGCGGTGCCGCCCAGATCGATTCCGGCGACGATTTTTTCCACGGGCGACACGGGCAAACTCCTTGCGTGCGGTTCCGGCGTGATGTCGGCGTTGATGGGCTGCTGTCAGGAAGAGGCGGCGGCCGCGGCCGCGGCCGCGAGGCCACGCTTCACGCGGGCCGTGATCGCCCGCAGCCCCCGGGAACGAAGGATGCCGAGCACGTCGGCCAGCCCCATCCGCTCGAGCATGTCGTCGGGGATCGCCTCCGCCTCCGCCACGGGCCGGCCGTTGAGCGCCTCGGCGAGGATCGCCACGAAGCCCTTCACCGTCGGCGCCTCCGGGGCCACCTCGGCGACGAGGCGGGCGGCGCCGCCATCGACCTCCGTCCAGAGAAAGACTGGCGTCTGGCACTCGTGCACGCGCCGGTCCTCCGTGGACTTGCGGGCCTCGTACTCCGGCGTCAGCGCCGGCAGGCCGTTGGCGAAGTCCACGAGCAGTTCGAGCTTTTCACGGCCGTCGAGATCGGCGAACTCCCCGATGATCCCGTCGAGCTTGGATCGCGCGTCGTTCATCCGCTACGCATGCACGGCCGGGGGAGTGGACGCGACCGCGCCGCCGGGGGCGGCTCCCTTGACGATCGGCACGCGAACGCAGTTGCCCCACTCCAGCCAGGAGCCGTCGTAGTTCTTCACGTTGCCGAAGCCCAGCAGGTAGGTCAGCACGAACCAGGTCAGGCTCGATCGCTCGCCGATCCGGCAGTAGGCGATCGTGGGCGAGCGGCGCTTCATCTTGAGCTCCTTGACGTAGAGCTTCTCCAGATCCTTGGCCGACTTGAACGTGCCGTCCTCGTTGCAGTTCATCGGCCAGGGCACGTTGAGGGCGCCCGGAATGTGGCCGCCGCGGACGGCGCCCTCGTTGGGGTAGTCGGGCATGTGCATCCGCTCGCCCCGGTATTCCTCGGGGGAACGCACGTCGAGCAACTGCTTGCCGGCCCGCTGGTGCTTGAGCACCTCGTCGCGCATGGCCCGGATCGAGCCGTCCTGCTCCTGGGCCGTGTAGCGGGCGTGGGGATAGTGGACGCGGTCGGAGGACCACGCCCGCCCGTCCAACTCCCAGCGCTTCCGGCCGCCGTTCATGATGCGGCAGTCCTTGTGGCCGTAGAGCTTGAACACCCAGAAGGCGTAGCAGGCCCACCAGTTGTTCTTATCGCCGTAGAAGACGACGGTGGTGTCGTTGGAAATGCCCCGTTCGGCGCAGAGCTTCTCGAACGCCGCCCGGTCGATGTAGTCGCGTTGGGTGGCGTCCTGGAGATCGACCGCCCAGTCGATTTCGACCGCGCCCGGGATGTGTCCCTGGGTGTAGAGGGCCCGATCCTCGTCCGATTCGACGATCCGCACGGCGGGGTCGGCGAGGTGGTCCGCCACCCATTCGGTGGAAACCAGCACTTCGGGTTGGGCGTAGGCGGGCATGGCGAATCTCCTCGACTGCGGACCGTGAAATCAGGCCGAAAAATCTCCCGCGGAATGGTAGTGCATCGTCTGGCGGGCTGCAACGACGCCGCGTCCCTTGGCCGCTCGGCAGACGAGTCGCGCGGGACACTCGCCGTCCCCAGCCGCGTGGCGGTGGCGAGAACCCTCGTTCCTCCATGCCGCGTGCGGTAGGATTCCCTCCGACACGGCGGCCGCCAGGCAGGCGGGCCGTGGTCATGGATCGACCATTTCAGCACGAAGCGAGTTTTTTCCCGATGGGCGCCGCGTTCATTTTCCAGATTTCCGACCTGAACAAGAAGTTCGGCCAGCGCGAACTGCTCAAGAACATCAACCTCGCCTTCTACCCCGGCGCCAAGATCGGCCTGCTGGGTCGCAACGGCGCCGGCAAGAGCACGCTCATGAAGATCATGGCGGGCATCGACAAGGAATTCGACGGCGAGGCCCGGCTGGCGGACGGCTACACCGTGGGCTACCTCGAGCAGGAGCCGAAGCTCGATCCGCAGAAGACGGTCTTCGAAAACGTCATGGACGCGGTCGATCACACCCGCTCGATCCTCCGCCGCTTCGAGGAGATCAACGCCCGCTTGGGCGAGCCGCTCGGCGACGACGAGATGGAGAAGCTGCTCGCCGAGCAGGCGGCCGTCCAGGACCTGATCGAGTCGAAGAACGCGTGGGATCTCGACCGCCAGGTGGAGATCGCGATGGACGCCATGAACCTGCCTCCAGGCGACTGGGGGGTGGCGAACCTGTCGGGCGGCGAACGGCGCCGCGTGGCCCTGTGCAAGCTGCTGCTGGAGAAGCCCGACCTCCTGCTGCTCGACGAGCCGACGAATCACCTCGACGCCGAGAGCGTCAACTGGCTGGAGCGGCACCTCGCCGAATATGTCGGCACCGTGGTGGCCGTCACGCACGACCGCTACTTCCTCGACAACGTCGCCAAGTGGATCCTCGAGGTCGATCACGGCCGGGGCATGCCGTTCGAGGGCAACTACTCCTCGTGGCTGGAGCAGAAGAAGGCCCGGCTGGAGCTCGAGGAGAAGCAGGCCAGCGCCCGGCAGAAGACGCTCGACAAGGAGCTGGAGTGGGTGCGGATGTCGCCGAAGGCGCGCCAGGCCAAGAGCAAGGCCCGCATGGCGGCCTACGAGAAGCTGGCCGCGGAACAGGCCGCGGTGCGGGATTCGGAGGTCGAAATCTTCATCCCGGCGAGCCGGCCGCTCGGCGATCAGGTGATCGACGTGGAAAACATCTCGAAGGGATTCGGCGACAAGCTGCTGTTCGAGAACCTCTCCTTCCGGCTGCCGCCGGGGGGCATCGTCGGCATCATCGGGCCCAACGGCGCCGGCAAGACCACGCTCTTCCGGATGCTCGTCGGCGCCGAGAAGCCCGACGCGGGCACGGTCAAGGTGGGTGCCACGGTCGACATCGGCTACGTCGATCAGAACCGCGACGCGCTCGATCCGAACAAGACCGTGTTCGAGGAGATCTCGGGCGGGCACGACACGATCGAGCTCGGCAAGCGGACGGTGAACGCCCGGAGCTACGTGGCCAAGTTCAACTTCATGGGCCCCGACCAGCAGAAGAAGGTGGGTGCGCTGTCCGGGGGCGAGCGGAACCGGGTGCACCTCGCCAAGCTGCTCCGGGGCGGCGCCAACCTGCTGCTGCTCGACGAGCCGACGAACGATCTCGACGTGGACACGCTGCGGTCGCTCGAGGAGGGGATCACGAGCTTCGCC
>JBEIQP010000083.1:0-11245 GCA_040376455.1 Planctomycetaceae bacterium
CCTGGCGGCACGGCACGTTCCACGACGCCGTCTGGGTGTTCTTCAAGGCACAGGCCGCGCCGGACGGGGAGTGGCGGCCGGTTCGTCTGGTCGCGGACCGGGTGGTCAATCCGACGGGATGGGGCCAGGATCGGTCGGCCACGCCGCTGGAGTTCGTGGTGCCGGATGGCGAAGACGGTTTGGTCGGCGTGTTCGTCCGGCGAGCGGCTGACGGCGTGGGAACGGTGGGGCCCGTCCGGGTCACGGCGGTCTGCGACCTCGGGCCACGGCCACGCCCCGACGCGGACGTGCGACTGCGGGCGTATGGAATCGAGATGGTGTACGTGGCCGAAGGTCCGTTCTTTCTCGGATCGGGCGGGGCGGAACTGAATCGGTTTCATCGGTTCAGCGACCCCGGCGGGAATCCCGAGGACGCGGATGCCGACCCGCCGCCGACGCCCCCCTACCATGTGGCGGCAGCCGGTCCGATCCCGACGGGCCGCCAGATGGGCAGGCTCTGGGCGACGGGCATGGCGCCGATGGATGGAGGCGAGATTCCGGCGGCCTTTCCGACCGGCTACGCGGGCTTCTATTGCATGCGTCAGGCCCACATCCCGCAGGCGCTGTACGCGGGATTTCTCGAGACGCTGACCGCGCCGCACCAGGAGGAGCGCTGGCACGCCAGGGGCCACGGCCAGGTGATCACGCGAACCGATGCGAAGCCGTCCCGCACCTATGCGGCAGCCGATCCCCGGGGCCGGGTCCCGTGGCTGTCGTGGGCGGACTGCACGGCGTTCGCCGCCTGGGCCGGCCTGCGGCCGATGACCGAGCTCGAGTTTGAGAAGGCGGTGCGCGGGCCGCTCGATCCGGAACCGGGCGAGGCGGGGCTGTCGTACTGGGGACTCGGCGACGTGAATGCGGGAGATGTCTACGAGCGGTTCGTCTCGGCCGGCGTGGGCCTGGGGTTCAAAGGGTCGCACGGCCGCGGCCTCGCCACCCCGCCGCCGGACTGGCCGTCGGCCTCCGACGGCGTCGCGTATCGGGGCCATTACTTGAAGAAGCGTCGCTACAGTTTCGTCGGGCACCTGCGGACCTCGGGCCGCAGCCTGGCCAACAGCGTGACCGCCGACCGCAGCGCCGACACGCGCGATTCCTTCGGCGGCTGGCACGCGGCGCGGACCGCGCCGCGCGGGGATGCGGGTGTCGCACCGGTCGTGGCGTGGCCGGCCCTCGCCACGCTGCGGCCCTTGGCGCTGCGAAAGCCGATCGCGGTTGACGGCGGCCTCGACGATTGGAGAGAGGCCCAGGCGACCCTCGACGGGGCCGAGAGCGTCTTTCCGGTCGCGCGGCGGTTTTTCGTGCCTCCGCATTGCGCGGATCCATGGCGCGGCAGCGACGACACGTCCGCACACCTGCACCTGGGCACCGACGGCGACTCGCTGTGCGTCGCGGTTTCGGTGCGCGACGATCGACAGGTCGATGCCTCGGGCCCGGGCGGCATCCAGGCCGCCGACGCGGTGCGGATCGCGGTCGTCAACGCGGCGGGCGGGCACTGGACCATGATCCTGGCCCGCACGGCCGGGGGAGCGGCCTTCCAGATCGAGCCGCCGGCGGGAGCCATCGAGCGGGCCGTGGTGCGGGACGACGCCGCCGCGCGGACGCGGTACGAGTTGCGGGTGCCGCGGGCCGCCCTGGGATTGCACGCGGGCGAGGCCTTTGGATTCAATTGTTGGGTGCTCGACGCGGACGGCGCCGATGGCGTCCGGCACTGGCTCCAACTGGGCCCGGGCACGGCCGATCCTGCGCAGCCCGACCGGTATCCGCGATTCGATCCCAATCCGTAAGATCGCCGCGGCTCCCCACCGCCGCCGACACGGTTCGCAACGGAATCCCCACGGGTCAACGAATGCCACCACGACTCCGACTCTTCATCGCGATCGATCCGCCCGCCGAGACGGCCGCCCACGCCCGGAGAATCATCGAGCGGCTGCGGCGCACCGGGGTCGAAGCGACGTGGGCCGATCCCGCGCAGTTGCATCTCACGCTCCACTTTCTCGGCAACGGCATCGACGAGGCGGACCTCCATCCCATCTGCCGCGCCATGGATCAGGCCGGCGCGGGAATCGCGCCGTTCGAGATCGAATGCGGCGGCGTGGGCGCCTTTCCCGATGCGGCCAATCCCCGCACGATCTGGATCGGCATCCGGCAGGGAGCCGAGCCCCTGATCCGGCTTCACGAGGCCCTGGCGGCGGTGCTCGAACCGCTCGGCTATCCGGCCGAGGAACGCCGCTATCGGCCGCACATCACGCTCGGACGCGTGCGGCGTGACAAGGGTCGGGACCGCGCCGGCCCGGAGGCCTCGCGAGACTTGCTGGCCGAGATCGATCGTCTGGCCGACCTTCCCGCCGGCGGGGTCGAAGTCGGCTCGGTCGAGCTCTACGCCAGCCGGCTCGACCGCGACGGCGCCGTCTACGATCGGCTGCACACGGCGGAGTTGCGGGGCCGTTGACGCCCGCGGCCGCCCGCGGCGTCGCGCCGTGCTCGGCAAGGTGCCGGACGGCTGCCGGGCCGCGAGTGAAAGCGGTAGCCGCGGCGGCAGTCAGTTGCCGCCGCGAGAGAGCAGGAACTGCACGAGCCAGAAGATGCCGCTGACCACGAGACACGTGGTCAGCGGCACGTACAGGCGAAAGCCGTCCCGCTCGATCCGGATGTCGCCTGGCAGGCGACCGAGCGGAAACCGCGGGAAGCCCTCCGGCGCGAACTTCCACCACAGCCCGAGGGCCACTGCGACGACGCCCACCGCGATCAGCAGGCTGCCCGGGTTCATGTCATGCATGTCATGCATGGCCGCAGGATACGACGATTGGCGGCACGACCGCAATGGTCGCGTTGCCGTGATGCGGCCCCCGTGATCCGCCGGCCGTGACACGTCGCGGACACGCGGCCCATCGGCTATCATGCGGCCCGTTCACCCGATCCATCCGACCCTGGGAAACGGCCCGACCATGAGCGATTTTCTCTCCGAGACCGAGGGCTGCGCCCTCCTGGCGCGGCTCTTCAAGGCCCGCGGATATGCGATCGTCCGCAACGTGATGTTCCACGAATACGGCGTTTCCTTCCACATCGACGGCTGGGACGCCAAGGCCCGGGTCGGGTTCGAGTTCCTCACCAGCGAGGACGAAGACCACGACGATCTCACGCTCTCCGAATACAAGACGCTCATGGTGGCCCAGCAGCGGGGCGAACTTTCGCTGTTCATCATCGACGAGGTCGAACCGCTGTCGGTGGCGGATCTCGCCGCGACCGCCAACGCGTTCCTCGACGAGGTGACGAAGGCCAAGACGGTGAAGCGAACGGTTCGCCCAAAAAAGAAGGCCGCGTCGGCCAAGAAGCCGGCCAAGAAGCCTGCCGCCCGCACGAAACAGAGCCGCGTCGCCGGCAAGGCGGCCGCCACGAAGGCCCGGGGCACGACAGCCGCCGGGGCGAAGCGGAAGCCCAAGGCCACGAAGCGGGCCACGAAGAAGTCGCGCACGTCGGGCCGTCGCAGCGGCTGATCGGGCCGGGGCGGCGGGTCAGCCGCGGGGCTCCCGCGCCAGCGACTCCTTCTGCTGCCGCCGGAGCTTCTTGATCGCCGCCTCCCGCCGCAGCGCGTGCGACCTGGTCGGCTGCCGCTCCTGGTAGGCGAGCGAGACGGGAAGCCGGCTGCGGGTGTAGCGCGAGGCCTTGCCCGCCGCGTGCGTCTGCAGCCGCTTCGGGAGGTCGTTGGTGATCCCTGTGTAGAGCGACCCGTCGCGGCAGCGGAGCATGTAGACCACCCAGAGGCAGGCCGGGGCGACCGCGGCGCTGGCGTTCGGACGGCGCGTCACGGGGCCGCGGCTGGTTTTGCGATCGTGATGTAGGGCCACCGCTCGGCTTTCGGATCCTGCTTGGCGGCGCCGTTCGGTCCCAAGGCGACCCGGGTGCCGCTGGGGAACGTCTTCGTGAATAGCCGCAGCCGGTGCTCGTCGCCACAATAGCCGACCGTGACGTCCTCGCCCGTGTCGGTCCAACCGGCCAGCCACGCCGGGATCTCGACCGCTTCCTCGTTCGATTCGTGACCGACGTGCACGACCGCATCCTGGGTGACGGTAAACTCGACCAGCGTGTCGCCCGTGAACTCCACGGCCACGCCGTCGGGCTTGATCCAGTCGCACCCGCGGACGCGTTTGGGAACCCGGCCCACCACCGTCGAGAGAAACTCGCGGTTCGTCCGGTGCGTGCAGTAGCCGTCCCCCTCCTTCAAATCCGCGACGACCTTCCAGGCGCCGCCCGACATGGTGTCGGCGGGCAAAACCTTCGGGTTCTTCGGGTCGTGCACCACCACGTCGGCGATCAGTCCGGACGGCTGACGCAGCGGCTGGGCGGGGAAGGCGAAGGGCATCGCCACTGAGGCGGCGCGCCACAGGTCGGCGACGCCCTCGTTCGGCAGCCAGCAGGCCGTTTCCGGGCCCCCCTCGTACGCCGCGGCGTCGCTGATCGCGAGCGTCTGCGGGTTGCCCAGCCAGCCAGTCGCGGCATCGACGGGCTTCAACGCGGGGAGGCCGCGCCGGAGGTCGATCTCGGACGGCAGCCGCCGGGAGAGCACGGCCTCCAGCCAGGCGATCGCGATCTCGGGCTTCACGGCGGTGGTGTGGCCGATGTCGCGACGGCAGAGGTAGGTCCACGGCGCCTTGTTCCGCCGGCCGTACTCGAAGAATCCGTAGGTGTGCACCAGGCCCACGATCGTGTCCCGCGGCGATGTCTGCATCAACACGGGCACCGCGAAGGTCGGGGCGAAGTCGATCGCGACGTGGCGGGTGTAGCGACTGCCGGTATCGGTGGGCCCCGGCGAGCGATTGAAGTTGAAGCCGTCGTTGCCCTTGGCGACGGGGCCGACCGGCTGGGCGACGATGGCGGCGATGACACGATCGGCGGTGCCGATCACGCTCTCGAGGCAGGCATGGCCGCCGGCCGACAGCCCGGCGACCACCACCGGCGCATTGACGAGTTCGGGATGTCCGAGGGCCTCGCCGATGGCCTTGAGTTCCGCCACGCTGCCGCCGTTGCACCACGCAAAGGCGTTGCGCTCGCAGAAGGCCCGCCAGACATCGGGGGGCGTCTCGCCCACGATCTTCATCCCGTTGAGCAGGCCCCGGGTGTCGCCGAGGATGATGCCCCGCAGCGGGGTCGCCTCCGGTGCCCAAGCCCAGTGCAGTTCCGCATAGCCGGCCTCCCAGGAGGCTTTCTTCGCCGCCGGCTCGGCCGCAGCCGCCAGCGGAGCTCGCGTCACGGTCACGCAGGCGACGGTCATCCATACCGCGAGGGCCGCGGCGGCAACTCCACGATATCGAGGTCGGTTCATGGAATGACTCCTGTCAACGGAACGGCCGGGCGGCAGTGTATCCGATCGCCGGCGGCAGATGCTCGCGTGATGGGCCCGTGGGGGTATTCTGGAGCGTGCTCCGACCGCACCCCCTGATCGCCCCGGAGGATTCATTCATGCGCAGCCTACTGCTCGCCCTGTCCCTGTTCCTGCCCGCCGCCACCGGGCTTGCCGGCGAGGCTCCCGGAAGGCTCTACGAGATGCGGGTGTACGACGCCGCCGAAGGCAAACTCGACGCCCTGCATGCCCGGTTTCGCAACCACACCACGAAGCTCTTCGAAAAGCACGGCATGACCAACGTCGGCTACTTCGTGCCGGCCGGCGAGAATCCCGAACGCAAGATCGTCTACTTCCTCTCCTATCCCGATCGCGAAGCCCGAGCCGCCGCCTGGAAGGCGTTTGCGGACGACCCCGAGTGGAAGCGGGTCGCTTCCGAGTCTGAGAAAGACGGCCGCTTGGTCGCCAAGGCGGTCTCATGCCAGATGCACGCCACCGACTATTCCCCCGCGCTCGTGATCGAGAAGGCGCCGCCGCGGGTGTTCGAGCTCCGCACCTACAAGGCCACCCCCGGCAACCTCCCGGCCCTGAACGGCCGGTTTCGCGACCACACGGTGCGGCTCTTCGCGAAGCACGGCATGCACAACCTGATCTACTGGAACCTGGCGGCCGAGGAGCCCGCCGCCGACACCGCGCTGATCTATCTCCTCGCCCACGCCAACCAGGAGGCCGCCCGGGGCTCGTTCGCCGCCTTCCGCGACGACCCTGAGTGGACGAAGGCCCGAACGGCGTCCGAGGAAAAGGCCGGCGGTTCGCTGACCGCGCCGCAGGGAGGCGTGGTCTCCGAGTTCCTCGTGCCGACCGACTACTCGCCGCTCGAGTGAGCGTGGACGCGGCGCAACTGTCCCGCCCCGGCGGCAGCGTCCGCCGACCCGGGGCCGGAAACGGGTCGCGGGTGCCGCAAACGCCTGCAAACAGACCGGTTTCGCGGCCGGGCCAGCCTGACTGGCGGCCGCGGGCCTTTGCCGGCACAGCCGACACGCCCCTACCGTTTCCGGCTCCCGGAACACCACCCCACGCAGGGGTGTGCATGCAATCCGGGGACTCACAGAGGGTTTCCTGCAATGATCGCCAAGAAGTACATGCTTTGGTTCGTTGGGGCGCTCTCCTGTGTTGCCGTTGCCGCGAGTGGCTGGGATGCCGAGGCGGCCTGTGGACGGCATCACCGGAGAGCCTCGTGCTGTTGTTATGTTCCGGCCTGCGAGCCGGTCTGCGCTCCGGTCTGTGCCCCGGCCTGCGAAACCGTGTGCGCTCCGGCCTGCGAGACCGCCTGCGTCTCGACGTGCGAGCCGCGGTGCGTGTCGTACCGCGACCCCTGCACCGGCTGCACGCGGTCGTACTGCGAGTACGTGCGGGTGGAGCGGGCCGTGATCGTGTCCGCGCCCTCGTGCTGCGAGGGCCGCATCGTCTCCGTGGCCGACGAGACGTCGTCGGAGCGGATCGTGGCCACCGAATCGGTCGTGCGCGGCGAGAAGCTCGTGGCCGCGGCCCGTTGATGGCGGCACACGCCCGCGTTCCATTCGCTCCCGCGCGGACCAGGTGTTCCGCGCGGGAGTTTTTTTGTCACCCCCTCCCCGCCGCCGCGGCCGGGATCGGCATGTGGTATCCTCATCCCCGCTTCGGCGCCCGATTCGTGACAACCGTGGCCGTGGAAGGGGATCGCGATGTGGATTCGAGCCTGTCTGGCCGCAGCGATCGGGGTCGTGCTCGCGTCGCGGCCGCTCGGGGCGACGGAGCCTCGCGACCTGACTCCGGTCACCCGCCTGGAGCCGCTCCGGCACGAGCCCGTCGAGATCGTGCGCGACGGGCAGCCGCGAGCGGTGATCTACGTAGCCGACCCGAAGGCCCGCGAGCCCCATGATCGGAAGCGGCACGGCGAGTTCCCGCCGCTGCTCGGCCAGTTCGTCGATGAAATGGTCGAGACGATCCGGCTCGCGACCGGCGCCACGCTCACCGTGGTGGACGCACCGCCGGCCGCCGGCCAGCCTGCGATCGTGATCGGCGACTGCCCCGAATCACGCGCGGCCGGCATCGACGCCCTGCGGCTTCCCGTGGAGGGCTTCGTGGTCAAGACCGCCCCCCACCGCGTCTATCTGGTGGGCAGCACGCAGCCGCTTCCGGTGCCGAAGCCGAATGGCGGCCCCGCCTGGGCGGTGGCCGACTTTCTCGAGCGGTTCGTGGGGGTGCGCTGGTACTGGCCGACGCCGTACGGCGGCCGGTCGGTCGAGCGGCTCGACGCGCTCGTGATTCCCCCGGTCCACTACAGCGACCAGCCGGTGTTTCCGTTTCGGAGGATGTATCAGGACTGGTACTGGGTGCAGGCCCGCGCCTGCGACGAGCAGCTGCTGCCCATGCCGCCGGGCGTGCTTCCCGCCGGGGCGACGACGATCTGGATGGGCCACCACATGCGGCTGGTGCGCGGCGCCGATGCCTGGCCGTACGACGCCGTGCAACAGGGGGCGAGAGTCTACGAATACGCCTCCGGCGTGCCGAAGACCGACGAGGCGATCTTTCGCCTCAAGGAGGACGGAACCCGCGACTTCGAGGCCTTCTGCTACGGCGCCCCCGAGACCCTCGCCTTCTATCTCGCGGGGCTCGACCGCGCCTGGGGCGACGGCGGCGCCGGGCCGCGGCCCGGCGGCATCACGAAGGCGAGCATCAGCGTCTGGGCGCCGATGGACGCGGGCGGCCGCTCGCTCGGATCGAGCTGTCACTGCGCGACGTGTCGGGCCGCGGTGGAGCAGGGGGGCGGGCCACTGGTGATCGGCCGCTTCCTCCAGCGGCTCTGCGCGGAGGTCAAGCGGCGGTGGCCCGGCAAGACTGTGATCTACGCCCCCTGGGCCGACACGCAGTGCCCCACAGGAATCGAGTTTCCCGACAACCTCGTGATCACGGCGCTCAACATGGACGTGATGGGCCTCATGTGCCAGCGGCCGGTCCTCGCGGCCGAGGAGGCCAAACTCCGCGCGTGGAGCCGCGCGTCGGGCCGCCCGCTCACGATCTGGACCGACTTCGCCAGTCCCAGCGACTGGACGTATGGCCCCGTCCAGTTCCCGCACCTCGTTCGCGACTTCTATCGCGACAATCGCGACGCGCTTGCCGGCTCGATCGCGCTGTCGTACGGCGGAGCTTGTCACATCACGGCGGCTCCCACCTCCTACGTCTGGATGCGGGCCCTGTGGAATCCCGATCTGGACGTCGATGCCACGCTCGACGAGATGTGCCGCCGGCTCTTCGGTCCGGGGGCGCCGCACGCCCGCGAACTGCTCCGACTCCAGTGCGACCGCTGGCAGCGCGCCGAGATCGAACGGCCGTTGCACGTCGGCGACAACCGCATCCCCGTCCGCGTGTTCCGCGAGATCTGGCCGCCGGAGGTGGTGGCCCGCATGAAGAGCCTCCGCGATGCGGCACGTGCCGAGATCGAGGCGGCAGACGACGACGACGCCCGCAAGGCCTTCCTCTATTGGACCTGGACGTTCGACGCCTTCGTGGCCTACGCGACGCAGGTCGAGACGATGCTCGCCGCCCAGGCCGCACCCGTGCCGGTGCCGGTTGAACTCGAGGATCCGGCAGCGGCGGCACGGTTTCATGGGGGGTCGGCCGATGTCAACCAGATCCGGGTGGGGCCGGTGCGGCGCGAGGATGGACCCGCCGGGCGGAGCGATCTGCGGTTTGACGTGTCGTGGGCAGACACCTGGCGGGCCGCGTGGACCGAGCCGGCAGCCCGCACCGCCTCCGGCCGCGATGAGCCGGTCGAGACGTGGACCGCGGCGTGGATCTTTGCCAAGTATCGCCTGCCGGGAGCCGACGGCTATGCCCACGCGACGCTCGCGCCGACCCGCGGCGAGCACGCGGTGCCCGCCGGTGCGGCGCTCGATGTCGGGCTGACGGACGGCAAGGGGATGGGCGTGTTCGTCTACCGCTCGGCGGTCGGCCAGGGAACGCTCAACCTGGAGAACATCCGCCTCCGATGGCTGCACGAGGCCGACGGCGTGGCCGATCCCGCCGCGGCCGACCTGAAGGTCTTCGCGATCGAGATGGTTCACGTGCCGCGCGGTGGCTTCGCGGTCGGCTCGACGGGCGGCGCGGCCGGGGATTTCACCGCCGGGTCCGGGTCGGAGGCCGCGGGCCGCCCGTTCCTGGTGGATGAGGCCTGGAGCCGACCGGCCGGCGCCGGACCGGCACGCCGGATTGGCGACCAGCCGGGCCGGCTGTGGAGCGTGGCCGGGGAGTCGATCGGCCCGGAGGGCGTGCTGGCCGACGCGTTTCCCACGGGCCACGAGCCGTTCTATTGCATGCGGTATGAAGTGACGCGGGGCGCGTTCGCCGACTTCCTCAACGCCGTGCCGCGGTCGGTCTTCGAGGACACCACGGCCGGCGATCTGGCGCACGCCGGCGCCATCTACACCGCGGCGGGCCGCTACGGGCTGTCGGGCACCTGGCCCAACCTGAAGCCGGCCAAGCCGCATCAGGCCTGCAACCTGCTCTCGTGGTGGGACGGCGCGAAGTACGCGGCCTGGGCGGGCCTGCGTCCGATGACCGAACTGGAATACGAGAAGGCCTGCCGCGGTCCGCGCGCGGCCGTTCCCGGCGAGTATGCCTGGGGCACGGCCGCCATCGTCACGCAGCCCTACACGGTGACCGACGAGGGGTTGGCCGACGAACGGATCGTGACCAACTACGGCTCCGGCACGACGGCCGGCAACGCGCAGTACGACTTCACGATGCCCGACTCGTTCGGCGGCCCGACACGCGGAGGCGTCGGGGCGGTGCCCGGGTGTCCGATGCGGGCCGGGATCTTCGCGACGCCCGAAAGCGGCCGCATCGCCTCCGGGGCGTCGTACTGGGGCATCCTCGAACTCAGCGGCAACGTGCGTGAGCCGGTGGTGACGGTCGGCCACGCGAAGGGCCGCGCGTTTCGAGGCACCCACGGAAACGGAACCACCGCCGTGCCGGAGGATTGGCCGGCGGCGAACTACTCGAGGCAGGGAGGCAAGGAGTCGGGAGCGGACGACGCGGTCGGATCTGGACTGCGGGGCGGCTTCTTCGGCGATCTGCCGCCGGCCCTGCGGTCTTCCGACCGGAGCCATGCGGTCTTCAGGGTGCGGGAGGCGTCGTTCAGCGAACAGGGAAGGCAGGACGAAAACGGCTGGCGCGGCGTGCGGACCGCCCCGTGACCCGGCTGGCGGCGGAGGTGGAGCATGGCCCACGAGACCGCGACGTCCCCCACGCCCCGGCAGCCGCCGCTGGTTCAGGGGCTGCTCGATCCCGCCGCCTACCCGCATCCGACCGACACCGTCAGCCTGATCGAGACGCACATCTCGTGGGTGTTTGTCGCCGGCGCGTTCGTCTACAAGGTCAAGAAGCCGTGCGACCTCGGCTTCCTCGACTTCACCACGCTCGACCGGCGGCGGCATTTCTGTCACGAGGAGGTGCGGCTGAGCGGTCGGTTCGCGCCGGCGCTCTATCTGGGCGTCGTCCCGATCACGGGCACCCCCGCGGCACCCCGCGTGGATGGCACCGGTGAGCCGATCGAGTGGGCGGTGAAACTCGCCCGCTTCGCCGAATCGCAGCGCCTCGATCACGTCTTCGCGGCGGGCCGGCTCGGTGCGGCGGACTGCGAACGGCTCGGCATCGCGATCGCGCGGGTGCAGACCGGCCTCGCGGTGGCCGACGCCGCGGCGGGCCTGGGCACGGCCCGGTCGGTGGAGGCCGCGGCCGCGGTGGTGCTGGACCACATTCGCACGCACCGTCCGGATGCCGCGGCCGCGGCCAACCGGCTCGGGTCGTGGCTCCGCGACCGCCTCG
>JBEIQP010000116.1:0-8333 GCA_040376455.1 Planctomycetaceae bacterium
CTCGCGGCCGCGGCGCTGGCGATGTGCCCGGCCATGTCGCTCCTCGGCGCCAAGCGACCGCAGCACGGCGTCTGGCAGTTCATCGTCGCCACGCTCGGCGTGGTCCTGGCGATGCCGGCGGCGTCGGCGGCCCTGATCCGGCCGGGCACGCTTCCCGACGTGCACATGCTCGAGCGGTGCTTCTTCCTCGTGCTCGCGGCCGTGGGCTGGATGAACTTCGTGGGCACCCGCCACGCCCTCGCCGCCACGCTCGTCACCGCGGGCCAACTCGCGCTCGTGCGGCCGTTCCTGCCCTTCGTGGCGACGGCCGAGGCGCTCGCCGCGCCCGCCATCGACTGCAGTGCGGCGTGGCTGATCGCCGCCGGGGCGGTGCTCGCCGCGGTGCAGTCGGCGCGGCCGCCCGCCCGCCGGGCAGGGCACACCGTGGCCGACCGGATCGAGCCCCCCTACCTCGCGCTTCGCGAGACGCTCGGCGCCGCCTGGACCCTGCGGATCGCCGAGCGGTTCAACGCCGTCGCCGAGAGCCGAGGCTGGCCGTGCCGGCTGCAGTTCTCCGGTCTCGAGGCCGGCGGCGATCCCGCTGACTCGACGTGGAACCGCGATGCCCTGCGGGCGTTTCGGTCGCTGATGAGGCGGTTTGTCAGCGACGAGTGGCTGCATCGCCATGGCTGGCGGTGACGTGACGGTGGCCCCCGCCGTTGTAGGGAGGTACACTTAAGCCCTCGAACGTCCGTTGTCCCCCTTTTTTCCGGAGTTTTCCCATGGCCGATGAGACCGTCCGTTCGCCCGAGCCGATGCAGGTGCCCGTCGATGAGTCGCACATTGTCGCCACCTACGCCAACTTCTGCCGGGTGACGGGCACGCCCGAGGAACTGATCGTCGATTTCGGTCTCAACAAGCAGGTGGGCGGGACGAGCCCCGAGACGATCCAGCTCACCCAGCGGATCATCGTCAACTTCTTCACCGCCAAGCGGCTCGCCTACGCGCTGCAGATGGCGGTGGTTCGCCACGAGCAGGCCTTCGGCCAGCTGGAGACGGACGTGCAGAAGCGCGTCGTGCACCAGCAGGCCCAGAAGGCCTGAGCCGCTCCCGTCAGCGACTGACGCCCCCCGGCGAGCCGGCCATGAGCACCACCGAAGAAACCCTCGAGATCGAGCGGGCCCGCGCGCAGATCCTGGCGATCGTCGCCGAGATCGAGCGTCTGGCGGGCAGCGACGTCACGGCGCAGGAATTCTTCAGCGGCCTCCTCGACCGCACCCTTGCGGCGATGGAGGCCGTCGGCGGGCTCGTCTGGGTCGCGGATGAGTCGGGCCGCGTGGAGCCGATCTGCCATGCGGGCGTGGACCAGATCGGCATCGCCGCCGCGGCCGACAACCAGACGGCCCACAACGCGCTCGTGCAGGCGATGTTCAACTGCCCGAGCGGCCTGATCGTGCCGCCGCGGGCCCAACTGACGGGGCCCGACGGGGCCACGCTCGCCACGAACGAGACCGATCTGCTCGTGATCGCCGCCCCGGTCGAGCGGGGCGGCGGTCGGGCCGGCCTCATCGAGGTCTTCCACCACCCCAACGCCGACGACGTGCAGCGGGGCTACCTCCGGTTTCTGGAGCAGGTGGCGGAGGTGGCCAACACCTACCTCGACCGGCAGCGGCAGGTGGCGCTCGTCGATCAGCAGACGGCGCTGTCGCAGGTCGAGCAGTTCAGCCGCCGGGTGCACGAGTCGCTCGACCCGATCGCGACGGCGTTCGTACTGGCGAACGAAGCCCGCCGGATCATCGGCTGCGACCGGGTGAGCGTGCTGGTGAAGCGGGGGCGTTCGCTCCGGCTGGAGGCGGTCAGCGGGCAGGAGTCGGTGGAGCGGCGGGCCTCGGCCGTGCAGGCGATCGAGGCGCTCGTGCGGGTCGTGGCACGGGCCGGCGATCCGCTCTGGCACCCCGACGCCTCGAGCGAACTGCCGCCCCAGATCGAGGAGGAGCTCGAGCACTACATCGACGAATCGCACGCCACGTCGCTGGCGATCATTCCCCTGGAGAAGCCGCGGCCCACGCCCGTCGTGAAGCCCGGCGGCACCGACGCCACGGCCGTCGCCAAGGCGGAGGCGGCCCCGCGGGCCGTGCCCGAGCCGATCGGCGCGCTCGTGGCGGAGTGGTTCCAGTCGAGCACGTTCGACGGCGGCAAGCGGGCCCGCGTCGATCTCGTCGCGGAGCACGGCAAGGTGGCCCTCGCCAACGCGCTGGCGCACACGAGCCTCCCGCTCTATCCGCTCCTCAATCTCGCCGGGAAGTCCCGCGTGCTGACCACCGCCCGCAACCTGCCGCGGACGGTGCTGGCCGGCCTGGCCGCGCTCGCGGCGGCGGCGGCACTGGCCCTGGTGCCGGCCGAACTGCGGCTGGAAGGGAAGGGCACCCTCGAGCCGGTGCATCGCCGCGAGGTGTTCGCCGGCATCGACGGGGTGGTCGAGAAGCTGGAGCCGGGCGTCGAGCACGGGGTGGAGGTCAAGCAGGGGCAGCTCCTCGCCACGCTCCGCAACACCGACCTGGAGGTGGCCGTCGAGGACGTGCTCGGCCGGAAGGCGAGTTCCGAGGAGCAGCTGGTGGCCACGCGCCGGTCGCTGCTCGAGGACAACAAGATCTCGGCCGACGAAAAGACCCGCCTGGCCGGCCGCGCCGCGCAGTTGCAGCGGGAGATCGAGAGCCTCGGCAACCAGTTGGAGCTCTATCGGGAGAAGCGGAAGGATCTCGAGGTGCGGAGCCCCATCGACGGCGTGATCGTGACCTGGCAGGTCCGCGATCGGCTCCTGTTGCGGCCGGTCGAGAAGGGGCAGTCGCTGATGAGCGTGGCCGACAAGAGCCGCGAGTGGGAGCTCGAGGTCCACATGCCCGACGACCGCCTGGGGCACGTCAACCGGGCGGCCGCCGCGGCGCGGCAGGCGGGCCGGGAGCTGGAGGTGGATTACATTCTCGCCACCGACCCGGGCACCCGGCACCGCGGCACGGTGAAGGAGATCCACGAGCAGGCGGAGGTGCGGGGCGAGCAGGGCAACACGGTGCTCGTCCGCGTGACGATCGATCCGGATCGTCACGAGAAGGAGGAACTGGGCGCGGGGGCGAGCGTCACCGCCCGGATCGCCTGCGGCCGGCGGCCCCTGGGCTACGTCTGGTTCCACGACGTGCTCTCGTTCATCCAGACGCAGGTCCTGTTTCGGCTCTGGTGAGGAGGAGGAAAGCGATGCGAGTTGTGGCCGGGATCATCGCGCTGGTGGCGGCGCAGGCCGCCGCCGGGGCGGAGCAGGTGGAGCCGGTGCTGGAGCGGTGTCTCGTGTCGGTCGTCGAGGAGGCGAAGGTGCCGGCCCGCGAGGCGGGCGTACTCGTCTCCCTCGCGGCCCGCGAGGGAGACGCGGTGTCGCGGGGGGACGTCATCGCCACGATCGACGACAACCAGCCGCAGATGGAGAAGCGCAAGGCGCAGGCCGAGCACGATCAGGCCGTGGCCAAGTCGCAGAGCGACGTGGACGTGCGGTATTCGCAGAAGGCCGAAGGGGTGGCCGAGCGGGCCTACCTCAAGGCGAAGCAGGCCTACGAGTCGCAGAAGGCCGTGACCGAGGTGGAGGTGGACCGGCTGCGGCTCGAGTGGGAGAAGACGAGCCTCCAGATCGAGCAGGCGGAGCTCGAGCGGAAGCTCGCCGCGCTCGCGGCGACGTCGAAGGGCGTGGAGGTGGAGGCGGCCGACAATGCGATCGAGCGTCGCTTGATCAAGTCGCCGCTCGACGGCGTGGTGGTGCAGGTGTTTCCGCATCAGGGGGAATGGATGCAGCCGGGCGATCCGCTGGCCCGCGTCGTCCGCACCGACAAGCTTCGCGTCGAGGGCTACGTGGATGCCTCGAAGTGGGATCCCGAGCAGGTCAGCGGCCGGCCGGTGACCGTCGAGGTGGCCCTTGCCAACGATCGTCAGGAGCGGTTCCAGGGGCGGATCGTCTTCGTGAGCCCGCTGGTCGAGAGCGGCGGCGACTACCGCGTGTTCGCCGAGGTGGAGAACCGGCGGGCCGAGCCGACGAATCAATGGCTGCTCCGGGCGGGCCAGACCGCCACGATGACGATTCACTCCGGCCAGCCGCCGGCTCCGTGACCCCATGGCCACCGCCGACGCGTTCCGCTCCAGCACGACCCGGCCGGTGGGCCTCCGCCGCCGCGGCGACCTCGTCGTCAACCGGCAGGTCTACCAGGGGCAGGCGTGGTGGGTGGTGAAGGATCCGATCGCGCTGGCGTATTTCCGGTTCCGGCCGGAGGAATACGCGCTGCTCGACATGCTCGACGGCACGGCGAGCCTGGAGACGCTCAAGGAGCGGTTCGAGGCGAGGTTTCCGCCGCGGCGGATCACCGTCGAGGAGTTGTCGCGGTTCATCTCCACGCTGCACCGCAGCGGGCTGGTGATCGGCGACCGTCCGGGGCAGGGGCCCCAGCTCTTCGAGCGGCGGCGGCAGCGGATCTGGAAGCAGTGGATGGCCTGGCTGTCCAACATCATGTCGATGCGGTTTCGCGGCATCGATCCCGACTGGATGCTGGAGCGGCTCGATCCCTGGTTCGGCTGGCTCTTCTCGCCGGCGGCGATCGTGGCCGCGCTCTGCTTCGTGGCCAGCGCCGTCCTGCTCGTGCTCGTGAATTTCGACGTCTTTCGGGCGAAGCTGCCGGAGTTTCACCAGTTCTTCGCGGCGGGCAACTGGCTCTACCTGGCGATCGCCCTGGCCGTCACCAAGGTGCTCCACGAGTTCGGCCACGGCCTCTCCTGCAAGCATTACGGGGGGGAGTGTCACGAGATGGGGATGATGCTCCTCGTCTTCACCCCCTGCCTCTACTGCGACGTCTCCGACAGCTGGATGCTCCCCTCCAAGTGGAAGCGGGCGGCGATCGGCGCCGCGGGGATGTACGTGGAGGTGATCATCGCCTCGATCGCCACCTATCTCTGGTGGAACTCCCACGCGGGCGTGTTCAACCAGCTCTGCCTCGACGTGATGTTCGTGTCCAGCGTCTCCACGATCCTCTTCAACGCCAATCCGCTGATGCGGTATGACGGCTACTACATCCTCTCCGACGTGCTGGAGATCCCGAACCTGCGGCAGAAGGCCAACACCATCCTCGGCCGCCTCGCCTCGCGGTGGTGCCTGGGGATCAAGCAGCCGGATGATCCGTTCCTGCCGCAGCGGAATCTCGGCCTCTTCGCCCTCTACGCGGTGGCGTCGAGCATCTACGGCTGGATCGTCACGGCGTCGATCTTTCTGTTCGTGTGGAACGTCTTCAAGCCGTACCGGCTCGAGGTGCTGGGGCAGGCGCTCGCCGCCGGGGCCCTGTGGGGCTTGGTGGTGCGGCCGATCCAGGGGATGATCAAGTTTCTCAAGGTTCCCGGGAGGCGTGACGAGGTGAAGAGCGTGAACGTGATGGTGACGGCCGCCGTGGCGGCGGCGGGCGTGGCCGCCCTCGCGCTCGTTCCACTGCCGCAGCGGGTGTGGTGTGCGGCCGAACTGCGGCCCCGCGGCGAGGAGACGGTCTACGTGACCGAGGCGGGCCGCCTGGAGCAGTTGGCCGTGAAGCCCGGCGACCGGGTGGGCAAGGGGGCCGAACTGGCCCGCCTCACGAGCATCGACCTGGCGCTGGCGATCGCCGATCTGGAAGGGAAGGCATCGCAGCAGCGCTCGCGGCTGGCGAGCCTGCAGCGGGAGCGGTTCACCGACCCGGCCGCGGGCCTGGAAATCGGCACGGTCGAGGAGTCGCTCAAGAGCGTCGAGGAGCAGTTGGCGAAGAAGCGGAAGGACCAGCGTGAGCTGGTGCTCACCGCCCCTCGGGAGGGCGTCGTGCTGCCGGCCCCGAGCGTGAAGCCGCAGCCCGACCCGGCCGGGAAGCTGCCGGCCTGGACCGGCAACCCGCTCGACGACCGGAATCTCGGGGCGACGTTCACCGAGGGCACGGTGTTGTGCATGGTGGGCGATCCCGACCAGTTCGAGGCGGTGATGGTGGTGGACCAGTCGGAGGTGGAGTTCGTGGGCCGTGGCCAGCGGGTCGATCTCAAGCTCGACGCGTTTCCCTGGCGGACGTTCACGGGGCGGGTGGAGGAGATCGCGGAGACGCACATCGAGAACGGCTCGGAGCGGCTCTCCGTGAAGGCGGGCGGCCAGGTGCCGACGGAGACCGATCCGTCGGGCCGCGAGGTGCCGATCTCGACCAGTTACGAGGCGATGATGACCGTGGACGATCCGGAGAAGCTGTTCACGCCGGGGATGCGGGGCACGGCCCGGATCCAGGTGGGCAGCCGCACGGTGGGCCAGTGGCTCCTGCGGCTCCTCTGGCAGACGTTCAACTTCCGGATGTAGGGTGTGGGCCCATGCCCACGCTCGATCGCATCACGATTTATCCGGTGAAGAGCCTCGACGGGGTCGAGGTGGACGAGTGCCGCGTGCTGCCGAACGGGGCCCTGGAAAACGACCGCCGCTGGCAGCTCGTGGACATGGACGGGCGGGTGGTGAATGCGAAGCGGACGCCGCTGGTGCACGCGATCCGGGCCGAGTTCGATCTGGCGGGGCAGGGGGGAGGCGTGCCGCGGCTGGGGGCGAACGTGATCCATCTGGCGGTCGATCCGGGGGCGGTGCGGGCCGGGGCGATCCCGGGGGTGGCTCGGCTGGCAGACCTGCCGCCCACGTCGTTTCCGCTCGTGCCCGGGCCAGACGGTCCGTGTGGCTGGCTGTCGCAGGCGCTCGGGCTCGACGTGCTGCTGCTCGAGCGGGCCGACGGCGGGTTTCCGGACGACCGCGAGGCTCCGGGGCCGGTGCTGATTTCGACCGCGACGTTGGAGGAGGTGGCGCGGTGGTTCGGGTTTGATTGCGACGAGGCCCGGCGGCGGTTTCGGGCGAACCTGGAGGTCGGCGGCTGCGGGGCCTTCTGGGAGGATGCGTTGGCGAGTCCGGCCCGGCCCGAGTTGCAGCCCTTGTTCCTCGACCTGCCCCCCGACCTCCCGGCCGATCCGTACGCGGACCTGCCGCCGCCGGAGCCGCGGGAATTCACGGTCGGGGAGGCCCGCTTTCGGGCCGCGAACGTCTGCCGTCGGTGCGTGGTGCCGAGCCGGGACAGCCGTACGGGGGCGGTCACGGCCCGCTTCCGGGAGGCGTTCGAGGCCCGCCGGGGAAGGGCCCTTTTAGGGGAGGTGGATACCTCAGGATGGACCCACCTCTACCGGCTGGGGGTGAATACGCGGCCGGTGGAAGCGGGCTGGGGGCGTGTCGGCGACCCGGTCACCGCATGCGGCTGATGCTCCGCCCCCGGCCACGGGTGTCGGCCGTGGCCAAGGCGTCGGAGCCGTAGGCCGCCCACTGGATTGCGGCGAACAGCGCCGGAGGTTCGGCGAATCCACGAGTGCCGGGTGGATTGACGCTCTGCTGCACCGGGGCGAAAGCCGCGGCGGTCGCCGTCCGGCTCCCGGTGGCCATCCATCGGGCGAACGCATCCCAGCCCGTGGCCTGACAGAACGCCGTAGCCAGCGAACCATATGTGGGGAGGTAGCGGCTGGTCGAGTCCGTCGGCAGGTAGATGCCGATGCCGCTGCTCGAGCGGGCATCAGCCGTCTTGGTCGATACCATCGCGAGCAGGGCCGAATTCACGGCGGTGGCCGACGCCCGCACCGACGGCGACAGCGACGCGGTCGCCGCCACCAGCGTCATGAACGAGCCAAGGTCGCAGAAATCCGGATCAAAATTTGGAGTGGCCATCGCCAAGACCCGCAGCGTCGTCCGGTCGGCGGGACTCAGCGGAACGGTCGCCTGCACGAACTGCGAAAGCGCCGAGATGAGCCGGGGGTAACCGCCGGTGGCCACCGCCGAGAAGGTGTCACGTTTTTCGGGGTCGCCCATGTACTGTGTCTGGAAACTCGACACCATGCCGGCCCCGATCGATGCCGACGTCGTGGCCGCCGGGTTCGTGGCCAGGGCGGAATAGGCCGTTCGGTAGTCCTGTCCCGTGCCGGGAATCAACGCCTCGGACGCCACGAAGTGGCCGTTGAACCGCTGCGAGACGGCGAACCCCACCTCGGCCATGCCCATCAGGCAGTTGTCGTAGGAAACCACCTTCAGGGCGGGCACGCCCGCCGCGCCCAGGGCCGCCCCCACCTCGTCGATCGTGAGCGGGTCGCCTCCCGACTCGTTGTCAGAATTGGAGCCTTCGAGGCCACTGCCGTGGCCCCACAATTGCAGCATGTAGTTCGCCGCCGGCGCCTTTTGGATTGCCCAATGCATGAAGTCCACGAGCACGGCCGGGTCGCCCGTGTTCCGCTCGCCGAACGACACGTCGAACGAG
>JBEIQP010000134.1:0-6841 GCA_040376455.1 Planctomycetaceae bacterium
ACGTTCGACGTGGAGGTGCTGCAGGGCTGTGGCACCGGCCAGGGCGGCAGCGACATGAGGGTCACGCTCGATCCCGACGGGGCAGGGCCGACAACCATCCCGTTCGTCGTCGAAGACACGGGGGGCTTTCAGGAGTTCCGGCCGCGCACGATCGGCCGCGTCACGATCGCAGCGACGGGCGAGCATACGCTCCGGGTCAAGCCGGAGAAGATCGCCAAACAGGCGGCCTGCGACATCCGGCAGATCCGCCTTGTGCCAGTGCCGTAGCACCGGAGAATGCCCGAGAGAGGACTTGAACCTCCACCCAGTTACCTGGACAAGAACCTGAATCTTGCGCGTCTGCCAATTCCGCCACTCGGGCGAGTGGACCCCTGATCGTATCACCAAGGCCGATCAGGAAAAGCCCCGCTCGTAGAGGTGCGAAAACGGCGACGCATCAATCATCCCGCCATCCACAAGCCGTCCTGGGAGTCGCCGCCATGCCCGCCACCGACAGTTCCGCCGTGATCGTGATCCCCGCCCGCCTGTCGAGCACCCGCCTGCCGCGGAAGATGCTGCTCGCCGAGACGGGCCGGCCGCTGATCGCCCACACCTGGGAGGCGGCCCGCCGCTCTCGTGCGGCCCGCGACGCGATCGTGGCCACCGACAGCGACGAGATCGCTGCCGCGGTGACCGCCTTCGGTGGCACGGCGGTGATGACCTCGCCCGAGGCTCCAAGCGGCACAGCACGAATTGTCGAGGCACTGTCGCGGCTACCCTCCGCCGATGTGATCGTGAACGTGCAGGGAGACGAGCCGGAACTCGCGGCCGCCGCCATCGATGCCGCCATCGATCTTCTCCATCGCTGCCCCGAAGCCGGCATGGCCACCCTCGTCACCCCGCTGCGGCGGGCCGATGACCTTCGCGATCCGGCCTGCGTGAAGGCGGTCCTCACGCCCTGGCGACAGGCCGACGGCCGCGACGAGGCCGGCTGCTGGAGGGCGATCTACTTCAGCCGCGCGACGGTGCCCGCGGCCCGCGACTGGAGCGACTCCCTGCTCACCGCGGAACCACCCTTCTACTGGCAGCACGTCGGCCTCTACGCCTACCGCCGCAGCGTGCTCGAGCGGTGGAACTCGCTGCCCGACTCCCGATTGGCGACGCTCGAGAGCCTCGAACAGCTGCGTGTGATCGAGGCCGGCATTCCCATCGCCGTGGCTAGAATCGACCACGCGGCCCGCGGTATCGACACGCCGAAGGACTACGCGGCGTTCGTCGACCGCTGCCGCCGCACCACGCCTCACGGCACTGGGCTGTCATGAACGGCTAGGCCTTGCGGGGCAGGATCTCGCCGAGCACCTTCGAGAGTTCGCCCGCCTGCAGTGGCAGCGACAGCAGTTTCCGCCGCCCGTCAACCTTGGCCGCGGCCGACACCTGCGGCTGCTTCGGGCTCACCATCAGGATCGCCGGCACGTCGGCCAGATACGACTCCGTCGAGAGTTTGTTGAAGGCCTCGACGGCCGCCGCGCCGAGTTCCCGGCTGCTGATCACGAGGAAGTCTGCGGGCAACGGGATCGAGGAGAAGCGGGCGATGGCCCGCTGCGGATTCTCCGTGAGCAGCACGCGGAAGCCGAGCTTCGAGAAAAACTCGCGGAGCGCCTGCTGCGCCTTCTCGCCCGACTCCACGAGCATGACGCTCCCCTTCATGGCGGCGGCCGCGTTGGCAGGAGCGGCAGGCTTCGCTGCGGCGACCGCCGGGCCGGCCGTGGCCGCTGCCTCGCCCGATCCCTGGCGGGCGATCAGACCCTCGAGGGCGAGCTTCACGTCGGTCGCCGTCTGGTACCGCTCGAGCGGGTCGACGTGCATCATCCGCGACACGACATCGACCACATCCCGCGGCAGGTCGGGGCACCGCTGCCCCAGTGGCACCGCCTGCGTGAACCGCCGCGGGTCGCCCCGCACGCTCCGATCGCGAGACTCCGTCAGCGGCGCGGCACCCGCGAGGGCCAGGTAGGCGACGGTTCCCAGGAAGTAGATGTCGCTGCGAACGCTGTCGTCGCGAACGCCGGCCATCTTCTCGAGGGCCACGTAGTCGATCGTCCGCGGCTTCTCCACGCGGCCGAGCATCTTGTCGCCCGACTCGTCAACGCCGGCGAGACCAAAGTCCACCAGCTTCGCGCGACCGGTCGACGAGATGATCACGTTGGAGGCTTTCATGTCGCGATGGGTCACGCCGCGGCGATGGGCGTATTCAAGGCCGCAGACGGCCTGGTGGATCAGGTCGACCACCCGCGGCGCATCGACCGCCCCCCTGATCTTCACCAGTTCGCGGAGCGTCTGCCCCTCGACGAACTCCATCGTGAGGTAACTCGAGCCGTTCTCCTGGCCGACGTCCTCGATCGCCACGATGTTGGGATGCCGGAGCAGGCGGCCCATCTCACCTTCGTGCTGGAACGCCCGGCACTTGTCTGGATCGTTGGAGAACCGGTTGCGGAGCACCTTGACGGCGAGCACGGCCCCGGTGTCGCGATGAATCGCGCGATAGACCCTGGCGAAGGAGCCGGCGCCGATCTGATAGAGGATCTTCGCCCGGCCGAAGTAGTAGCCGCCCCGCTCACCACGAAGCAGTCGCTCCAACTGGAAGCCGGTGACCAACTCGCGGCGCACCAGCGCCTGACCAAACGTCGCCGCATCGAGCGCGTGGCCACCCGCCTCCGAGAAGGTCTCGTTGAGGGCCGCCGACGGGACGAGTTCCAGTTCGCCGACGAGGTGGAGCAGGTTGTCGGCCGTTGACGGCTTCATGGACAAAACGGCGGCTGACACCGCGAATCGTGCAGGGGCACCAGCCCCCATGAAACCACGGATTTGCCTATTTTGCGACCGGCTTGCCCATTTTCCCCATCTCGACTGGAACCGATGTGCCCGCGGCTGCTAGAAGCCCGCCGGGCAAACCTTTCCCGGATTCCCATGGCCGTGCGTTTTTCCACTCTCGTGACCCCCGTGCGCGCCGTGGCTGTGCTGCTCGCGGCCATGTTCGTGACGGGAGGCCCGTCGAGCCGCGCCGGCGACATGCACGACGGCTTCGAGGCCCCCTCGCCCACGTGGGCCGCCGCCCCGACGTCCGGCCGCGTGGTGGTGCACGAGCGGTCGGAGGTGTCACCCCATCGCGGCCGATCGTGCGAACGTCTCGCCATCGAGACCACAGCCGGCCAGCCGCTACGGATCGAACTCCCGTTCGGCCCCGCCGCGGTCCTCGACGAGCTGCGGGCCTCGGTCTGGGTGCGAGCCAGTCGGCCCGACGTGCGGCTCGCCGTGCGGGTGGTGATGCCCGCGTGGGTGTCAGACCGCACGGGCAGGCCCGTCGAGGTGCTCGTCCGCGGCGGGGCCACCCGCGACATCGACCGCTGGGAGTTGCTCGACGTAGACAAGCTGCCCGAAATGCTCACGCGGCAGCTGCCGGCCCTGCGGCTGGAACATGGCACGGGCAGCACCGAAGGCGCCCGAGCCACTCACCTCGTGCTCGATGCTCCACCGACTCCCGGCCGATTCGAGATCGCGATGGACGACCTTCACGTGTCGGGCCTGGTGCCACCACCAGCGATGGCCGCTGCCACGTCGTCGGTGGCCGATCCACTCGTTCAGCCTGCCGCCGCCACGATGACCGCGCCGGTCGATCCGCCCGCCGGACTATCGCGGGGCGTCCTCGATGTGGACGGCCTGCCGTTCTTTCCTCGGTCGATCGACTGGAACGGCGAGCCGCTCGAGGCGCTGGCGGCGCTCGGCTTCAACTGCGTGCGGTTCGCCGAACCCGCGTCGACCGAGCAGCTCGTCGCCGCGCGGAAAGCCGGGCTGTGGGTGATCTGCCCGCCGCCCCCGATCCCCGACGTCGACGTCCGCGAGCCCGACTCGTTGCCCATCCTCCGCAACTGGGACCGCGTGCTGATGTGGGATCTGGGCACCGGGCTCGCCGATGACGACGTTGAGGCCCTCGCGGAGCGGGGCCGCCGCGTGCGAGCCTGCGATCAGCGGGCCGGCCGACCGCTGATCGGCTCCGCCGACTCGGGGCTTCGCACCGTCTCGCGTCACCTCGACATGCTCGTCGCCCGAAAGACCGTGCTCGGCACGTCGCTCGAACTGGTGGACTACCTGAAGTGGCTCCGCGAACGCCCGCGACTCACGCGGCCCGGGACGCCCCTGCTGGCGACAATCTCCACCGAGATCGATCCCCGGGCGGCGCGGCAGGCGGCGGCGATCGCCGGCATCGGCGGCCGCGGCCTCGCCGTCGATGGCGAGAGCCTCTCGCTTGCAGCCTTCTCGGCGCTGGCCGCCGGCACCCGCGGCATCCTCTTCACATCGACCCGCCGGCTCGACGGCGACGACCGCGAGGCACGGGCCCGCGCCGCCGCGGCCCGGGAGATGAACCTGCGGCTGCAGGTGCTCGAGCCATGGGGTGCGGCCGGACGGTTCGCCGCCCAGGCGCAGACCAGCAGCGATGAGGTACAGGCATTCGTGATGGAGGCGGCCCGCGCGCGGATGGTGGTGGCCTGGCGGTGCGTGCAAGGCTCGCAGATCGTCGCCCGCCGCTATGCGGGGAGCGACATCCCGCCCAACGAAGCGCCGCTCACGATCCTCGTGCCCGGCGTGCCGGAGGCGCATCAGGCCTGGGAGGTTGCGGCCGGCGGGCTCAAGCCACTGCGGCAGCAGCGGGTGACAGGGGGCGTGTCGGTAACGCTCGACGACTTCCTCACCCATTCGATCATCCTGTTCAGTGGTGAGCCGGCGGTGACGGCGCACGTGCAGGATCGGATCCGTGGCCTGACCGCCGTCGAACTCTCGTCGGCCCGCGCGGTCGCGGCCACGGCGCTGGCCGCTTCCGGCGACCTTCTCGGTCGGTTGCCACCGCAGGCGTTCTCGGGTCCGCCACCCGTCAACGCCGTGCCGATGCTCACCGAGGCGGGTCGCCTTGCGGCGGAGGGTGAATCACTCGTCATGTCCGACCCGACCACGGCCATCATGAGGCTCCGGCGGGCGGCGGCGATCGCCGGGCAGTTCGAGCGCCGGATCTGGGAGAACGGCGTGAAGGCCGAAGGGTCGATGGTGGCCAGCCCACTCACGGCGTCTGACACCGCGCTTGCCGAAGAATGGCATTTCGTGTCGGCCCGCGCTGCGGTCGTGCAGGGGCCCGAGCTCCTGGGCGGCGGCAGCATGGAACGCATCGAGGATCTTTCGGGGGGCGGCTGGCGGCACTTCGCCCGCAAGCAGTCGGACATCGTCACGAGGCTCGAGGTCTCGCAGGCCAAGCCCGCCGCCGGCCAGGGTTGCCTGCGAATGGCGGCGCGGCCCGCCAACAAGGAAGACCCGCCGATCGTGGTGGAGACACCGCCGCTGTGGGTCACGACGCCGCCACTGCAGCCGCCGGCGGGCAAGCTGATCGAGATTTCGGCGCAGGTCTTCGTTCCCAAGCCGATCGCTGGGAGCGTCGATGGGCTGTTCGTCTTCGACTCACTCGGCGGCCCCGCGCTCGGCGAGCGCGTGGGGATGACGAAGACCTGGCGGCGACTCGTGCTCCATCGCATCGTGCCTGCCGAGTCGTCGGAGGAGCCGGTCACGGTGACGTTCGCCCTCACGGGCCTCGGTGAGGCGTTTGTCGATGATGTCTCGGTTCGCGTCCTCGAACGCGGCGACCCTGGCGTGCCGGCGATGCCCGTCTCGACAGGCGGCCAGCCGGGAGGGTTTCCCACGCCCCACGACCTGCTCACGAGCCAGCCGCTGCCTGAGGCGTCCGGGCCGGCCAAGCCGCCGCTTCCGGCACCGCCACCCGCCCAAACCTGGCCGGGGATGAACCTGGAGTGGCCGAAACTGGTGCCGTTCGGCCAGTCGGCCAACGAGCCGCCCCCAGGCCCCGGCGGCGGCACGGTCGATCCCTTCAAGCGGGCCCGCGCGGGCTCGACACCGCCGGCCGCGACCGGGCCGTAACGTCGGGGCTCCCCCACCGTTGTCTTGGTGGTGGTCGATCCGGCGACGGATAACCATCTCGGGAAACGGCCCGCGAGGAGCACGCCATGACGTCGAGGAGCGAGGCCCACGGCTGGGTGCTGGAGGCCGTGGACCAGTTCGAGCAGCCGCTCACGCGGTATGCGAGACGGATCCTGGGCGACGTTGATCTCGCCGCCGACGCCGTTCAACACGCGTTCGTGAAACTCTGCGGGGAATCGCGAACAAGGGTCGAATCCCACGTAGCGCCGTGGCTGTTTCGCGTGTGCCGAAACCGAGCCCTCGACCACCTCCGCCGCGCCGGCCGCGAGCGATCGCTCGACGACGACTCCGACGACGGCACGATGACCGCTCCACCCGCCGACCGCAGCCCCGATCCTTCGAGCACCGCGGAGGACCGCGACCTTGCCGCGCGGCTGCGGCGGCTCCTGCGCGATCTGCCAGCGGCCCAGCGGGAGACTATCGACCTCTGGTGCGAGGGCTTCTCCTACCGCGAGATCGCCGAGATCTCGGGTCGCACCGAGGGCAACGTCCGCGTGCTCGCCCACCGCGGCCTCGCGGCGCTCCGTAGTCACCCGCTCGTTCGTGAACTGATTCCCGGTTCCTCCGCCACCACGAAAGCTCAGCCATGACACGCGATCACGACGCCCCGAACGATCGAGGCGAGGAACTCCTGACGGCCTACGCGCTCGACGAGTGCACCGCCGCAGAACGGGCCGAGGTGCATCGACTGCTCGCCGGCGACGACGCCGAGGCTGTGACACGGCAGATCGACGACGTCCGCCGACTCGCGCACGCCCTGAAGCGGTCCGCCGATGAACTTCCCGCCCGCTCTCCAGGCCTCCGTCGCGCAGTGCTCGCCTCCGTG
>JBEIQP010000020.1:0-32367 GCA_040376455.1 Planctomycetaceae bacterium
CCGCGGGCGGCGCCGGCGCGACGGCTCCGCCCTCCGCGCTGCCCGCGGATGCAGGGGGCGGCGCCGGGGGGGCATCCTCCGCGATCACGTCGAGCAGCGGCACGAGGTCGGCCGGCAGGGCTGCGTCGGCCGGCGGCCCCACCGGGCCGCTGTCGGCCGCCACCCCGTCGGCCGCGGGTTCCGCCGCGACGACCGGCGGCTCCGCGACCGCGTCCTCCGTGGGAAGGGCCGCTTCGGCCGACTCCCGCTCACCGGCAGGCTCCTCCGCCAGCATGACGGTCATCGACATCCGGCCCTCGTCGTTCCGGCCCCACGAGGCGGGCATCAGGCCCCCGACGCAGGCGCACACGACCGCCAGCACCCCGTGCAGCACGACCGAGAGCAGCACGCACTTCGCCAGCGTGTGCGACTGCAGCCACCGGGTGCGCACGATCACGGCGAGCCCCACGGCCGTCGCGACCCCCAGCACGCCCCAGACGATCCAGACCGGTTGCATGCCGCGCCGCGCTCACTTTCGTCGCGTTTCGGGCCTCGTGCGCACGGAGATCGCGACGTGCCGCACGCCCGCACCGCGGCAGGCCTCGTAGACCTCGGCCATCCGCCCGTGCGGCACGCTCGTCTCGCCCCGGATCATGATCGCGAGGTCGGGCTTCGCCGCCGCGAGCGCCGCGAGCCGCGGGCCGAGATCATCGAGCGTGACGTCGTCGGGGCCGAGACGAACCGCGCCCGAGGCCTCCACCTCGACGATCTCGGGGCGGGCTCCATCGACCACGGCCGCGCCCCCCGCCTGCGGCAGGTCGAGGTCGAACTTCCGCTCGTCGCCCGAGAACTTGGTGGCGCACATGAAGAAGATCGTGAGCACGAGGATCACGTCGATCATCGGCGCGAGGTTCGGCGCCGGTTCCTCGTCTTCGGAGAGTCGCACCAGCGGCATGGTTCAGCCCGCCGCCCGACGTCGCGGTTCGCCGAGCGCCTCCTGCGAGATTTCGTCGATCACCTGCTGGCAGGTCTCGTCGAGTCGCATCGCGAGCCGATCGACGCGGCTGGTGAAATACCAATGGAGCACCATCGCCGGAATCGCCACCAGCAGGCCCATCGCGGTCGTGATCAGCGCCTCGCCGAATCCCCGCGCGAGCAGGTCGTGGCGGCCCATCGCGCCGGCGCCGGCGACGTCGTTGAACGAGCGAATGAGCCCGAAGACGGTTCCCAGCAGGCCCAGCAACGGCCCGATCGTGGCCACGCCGTTGAACACGCGGCGGTAGCGCCGCAGGTGGTTGATCTCGCGCTCGCAGGCGTCGATCGCCGCCTGCTCGATCTCCACCGCCGGCTTGCCCCACCGCCGGACGGCGGCCGCGAACACGCGCGACACGGGGCTGCCGTTCTCGTCGCACGCATCGAGCGCCGTGCCGCGAGCCAGCTGCCGCGCCTGCACCTGCTCGATGAACCGCTCCACGAACGGCTTCGGCACCACGCGGCTCGTCCGCAGGCTCACCGCCCGCTCGATGCCAAACACCGCCAGCGCGAACGAGCAGCCGAGCAAGGGCACCATGAGGATGCCGCCGTCCCGGATCGTGGCCAGCAGGTTGCCGGTCGGAATGGCCCCCTCGCGCGGTGCGGGGGCGGGCGGGCTGGCGGCGGGCAGATCCGCGACGCGCAGGGGCTCGCGGGCCGCCGCATCGGATCCCGCCCAGGCCCGCGAGGGCTGGGCGACGGCGGACGGCAGGGTGGCGATCGCGGCGGCGACTGCGGCACACGCCGCCGCCGACCGTACGAGCCCGGAGATCCCTCTCCCTCTAGCCGCCATCGGTTGCATCCATCGCGCGAGGCCCGCCCATTCCCTTGGGCGGCGCACCTCGTGGATGTCATCGGCCGCGTCGGCCCCGGACGGACGTTCCTTCGGCCCCGACGCCCCTGGCCGTCACGACCAGCACGATCGGCACGACCGCCGGCACCTCTGGCTGCGGCTCCGCATGCCCAAGCCCGCCGGGGCCATGGATGGGCTGCCTTCGCGCCGGCGCATCCCTACGGGCCTGCGGCGGCTTACACGCAGACTCGCCACCATGGGCGAGCCTGCTCCCAAACACGGCCGCCACGCGGCCGCCACGGTCGCCAGGAGGGGCGACCGCCAGGCATGCGAGCCGCACCTCTGGCTGCGGCTCCGCATGCCCAAGCCCGCCGGGGCCATGGATGGCCCGGCGGGCGTAAAATCAGAAGTTGGCGTCGCAGCCCGTGCAGACGTCGCCCACCATGTGCAGGTGGTCGTGGTCGATGTAGAGCACTTCCTGGCAGTCCTCGTCCACCAGCGTGTGCGGCACCGGCCAGCCCACCCGCGTCACCTCCTGGAAGTAGACGGTGCACTTGTAGTGGGCGTGGTGCAGCTGCACGGGGCCGACGAGCGGCATGTGCCGAGGCGGATCGATGTAGTCGGAGATCTTGCACTTCGAGATCCGCACGTGGTTCCGCTGAACCTCATAGAGGAACGGCCAGTTGCCCTGCACGGGGCGGGCCTTTTCCAGGGCCCGCATCACCTCGTCGTCGCTCGGCTCGTCGAGAGCCTCGCAGGGGCCGCCCGGCTGCAGCGGTCCGAGCACCGGAGCCCGCTCGTACCGCTCGTAGTTCCAGAACTGGTCTTCCTTGTTCTTTTGGATGCCGACGGGCACCGGGATCGGGATCGCGAGGGGGCCGATGTTGGGGCCTTGGGAGGTCAGCCAGAAGCATCCGCTCTGCGTCGAAGCGCCCACGGCAAGCAGCAGGGCCGTCGCCAGATAGTTTCTTGCCTTCGCCATGGAGTGCGCTCCTCGAGTGGTCATGCCAGGGCCATGCCGGCCTGCGGTTCACCGATCGTGCCGGTTGTATCGACGCGGACAGGGGCCGGACTTGCGGATTTTTTCAACTGGGCAGGCTGCCCGGGCGGCCGCGACGGCGGCCGGCGGCAAAAAAAAACACCCCCCGGCCGAAGCCGGGGAGTGCTCTTGGGCAATCTGAGAGGGGGGCGAAGGATCCCGCCCGCCCGAGGATTAGTGGTGATGGCTGTGGTAGTGCCGCTCGTCGAAGTCGAGCCACCACCAGCCGTCGTCCCATTCGAGCGACACCCGCCGCCAGCCGAGCGGCACCTGCGGGTAGGGATAGAACGGGCCGATGTACGGCCACGCCGTGGGCGAATACTGGGTCGGATACTGGACCGCCCCGTAGTTGGGATGGGCCGCGTAGCTCGGCCAGGCGTAGTTGGGCATGTTCGGGCCATCGCCCCGCATCGGGACCGGCGGCATTCCCACGCCCGCCGTGCCCATCGGCGCCGGACCGCCCATGCCAGGACCAGCCGGGGCCGGAGCCCCCATGCCCTGCGGGCCGCCGGCATAGCCACCGTCGCTGTATTGCATCGTGCCGGGCACCACCTGGCCGTCGGCCAGCGGCCCCTCGAACCCGCCCGGCGACGGCAGCGTCATGGGCTCGCCCATGCCGCTGGTCCTCATCGCCGTCCGGTAGCGTGCGGCATTGGCGTTGGGCGACCGCATCGGACGCCCCGCCTGCGCACCGAGCGGCATCGGAGCCCGTCCCTGCGGCCGCGGCGCCGCGGCAGTCCGGGCCGCCGGCTGGCGACCACGTCCCGCCGGAGCCACCGCCTGGACGAGCTGCACGGTCTCCTGCTCGCCGGCTTCACCGGTTTTCTGCGTAAAGAAGAGGTTTTGCGCCATCGCCACAAGCGGATTCGCGCTGGCCTTCTGTTCGGTCGGGATGGCCGCGGCCGGCTCCTCCGAAGCCATTTCCATGGGGGCCGGGGCCGAGAGCCCCGCCAGGCCGAACGTGGAGGCCGGCATGCCAAGCGGCGTGGCCGCGGCCTGATCCTGCTGCTCCACCACGAGCCGGTTGACGACCCGCTCGACGCCCGGCGTGGTTTCGGCCACGCCCAGGGCGGCCGCCAACTGCTTCTCGTCGGAAACGGTGCCCTCGAGCCACACGGTGCCGGACTTCGCCTTGACGTTGACGCGATAGCCGGCGAGCGCGCCGGAATCGCGGAGCTTCGCGGCCACGTTGGCCGCAAGGTCCTCGGCCAGCGCGGACCCCGTCAGCAACGACGAGGCGACCACGGCCAGCAGAAACCTGGATCTCGAAATGGACATGCGTGTGGCTCCTTGAATCGATCCGAACCAGCCTTCCCTCTGTTCTTCGGCTGTCGGTCATGCCGAGGGGGAGTTTTTTTCCGGTTCGAACGAAATGCGCGTCTGGCGCGGCAAGCGCGGCAGGCGAGAGAAGCCGGGCGGACGGCACGGCCCCGCGGGAGCCGGCCGGGGCCTTCAGCCGCGCGGCGAGAAGTCGGCCACGGCGATGAGCGTCATCAACGCGAGGGTCACCGCACAGGCCGCGGCCGTGTCGGGACCGAACTGGATCCCGGCCCCGCAGAGCCCCCCGACCAGGCCGAGCGCCGCGAGGCAGAGCCACTGGCCGCTCCGCTCATGCCGCGTTCCCTCGGTGAGCCGCGACACCCCGGCCGCGATCACGCCCAGAACCTGCACCGCGCCAAAGGCGCACAGAAGGGGACTCACGGCGACGGCAAGCAGCAGCATGGGGTTATCCCGGGAAGCGACGGATCCAGGCCGCGGACGGTAGCGGCCCACGCCGCCCCCCGCAAACCCAAATCGCGGCCGCTTCCCGCGCTACTTCCCGCCGACCATCTCGTCGAGCTTCTTCTCCAGATCGGTGATCACGAGGTTGCGATCGACCACCTTGCCCTCGGCGTCGAGGAGCAGCATCGTCGGCAGGGTGAGCACGCCCAGTTCCTCGGCGAGCCTGCCGTCGAGCCCGCCCGCCTCGTGAAGCTGGGGCCACGGGAGCGGCTTCGCCTGCAGAAACTTCGCCAATGCCGCCTTGTCGCTGTCGAGCGCGATGCCCACGACGGCGAATTTCTTCGGCCCATACTTCGCATAGAGTTCGCGAATCTGTGCCATGTCAACCTTGCACGGCTCGCACCAGGTCGCCCAGTAGTGGACGAGCACCGGCACGCCGCGAAACGACTCGAGCGACACCGGCTTGCCGTCGAGCGCCGTGCCGGCGAGCGTCAGCGGCCGCCCCACGCTCTCCAGCCGCCGCACCGCGCCCCGCGACTTCTTCGCCGCCGCCGCCTCCGGAAAGCCCTGCACGATCGCGGCATACCGCTCGAGCGCCTCCTTCTCGCGGCCGGAGAACTCGTCGGCGATCGCCATCTGCAGCATCGCCTCGGCGGCGTCGGGAGCGGACGGGTATTTCTCCGCGAACTGCTTCAACTCCTCGAGCCAGGCCGCCTGCACCTTCTCGACGTCGGCCCCCTTCTGCTGCATGCCGTCGGCATAGCGGGCCTGGGCGATCCGAAACGCCACGAACGCCGCCAAGGCCTCGTTGTCGGCGACCGCGTCGGCGACCTTCTCGAGCCGCGCGATCCCATCAGGGAGCACGCCCTCCTGGACCAGAGCCGCCAGCGTCTCAGCGTATTGCCGGAACCAAAACGCCCGGTCGGCGGGCGCCGCGGCCTCGAGCACCTGCTCGAGCAGGGCGGCCTGCTGCTCGCCCAACTCCTTGCGGGCCGCCGGCGCGGCCGACACCATCTTCGCCTCGATGTCCCGCAATTTCGCCAGCAACGGCTTGAGCCGTTCGTCATCCTGCGGACCGGCCGCCCCCGGCGACTGCGATCCCGAACGCGGCGAGAAGAAGCCGACCGATTCGCCGACTTCCCCCTGCTCACCGGCCAACTGCGGGGCATCGACGGGCCGCCAGACGTCGCCGCACCGCACGAGCGACCCGACGTACACCTGACCGTTGCCCGCCTTGCTCTCCACGAGCGCCACGACGTTGTCGTAGGCGGCGATATCCTTCGTCACGCCCGCCGTGCCGGCCGGCAGGATGCCCGGCGGCTGTGGCGTCAGCATGCTCGACCACCGCGCATCAGCCCCCACCTGCTTCTGCGCGGCGACCACCTTCGCGAAAGCCTGCGGAGCGGCGGCGACGCGGGCCACCAGTTCGGCCAGCCGTTCCCCCTCGAAACCGGCCGCCTCGAGGTCGGCCTTGGAGGGCAGGAGCCGCGCGAACATCGCCGCGTCGCGGTTTCTGACGGCCTCGACGATCTCCTTGCTGGCCTCTTCCGCGGAGAGCATCTTCCACGCGTCGAGGCTTCCGTTGCCGTCGGTGTCGGCGCCCCAGCGGCTGCCCGCGGAGTTTAACCACCGCGACTGATCAACCTTCGTGTCGTGGTCGGAGTCAATGTCGCGGTAGACCTCGATGCCGTCCTTGTAGTAGCTCCAGCGATCGACGACGCGGTTGCCGTTGGTGTCGGCGAAGGCACGCAGCACCTCGCCGGCCGGACCGCGGACGACCCAGGCGTTGACTCCCCCTTCCTTTTCCATGGCGATGGTGGAGTTCTTCGCCTCGGCATCGGTGGGACGGTCGCACTCGACCCCCTTCTGGGCGGGCGTGAGGCCGAGGGCATATTCGACGGTGGGCTGGGCGGCAGCCGCAGGGAGGGCGGCCAGCCCGAAAACGCAGGCCGCGGCCGCGACCGACAGATGACGAACGGGGGCGGGGCGGGCTCCACGGTGGCGAATCGACATGATCAGGCTCCTTCCAGGTTCTCCGATTCGAAGCCCCACCACGTTAGCCGGAATGACTCGATGCGCCAGCCCCATTTTTTCCCCCGCCCGCATGCCACACGCGAATCGCCCGGGGCATTTGAATTCGCGGCCGCCCCCCCTACACTGCTTTCGGCAGGGCATCGGCCCGCAGCCCGCGCGCGTAGCTCAGTTGGTTAGAGCGCCACCCTGATAAGGTGGAGGTCCCAAGTTCGAATCTTGGCGCGCGCATTCGCACGAGCCTCGCCGCGGCCTTCTGCGATGCTCGCATCGGGGACGTAGCTCAATTGGGAGAGCACCGCCTTTGCAAGGCGGGGGTTGAGGGTTCGATCCCCTTCGTCTCCATCTGTACCGCGGGTCGGGCCATCCATGGCCCCGGCCCGCTCAGTCAGCCGGAGCGAACGCCAGAGGGCTGACGCGGCTCGCGTCCGGCGAGCCCTATCCATCTGGAGCGCTGCAGCGCGGGCCGGTCGCCGTGATGGGGAGTTGCGTTTCGCGACCGCTGGCGAAGAATCTGGCGAACATGACCGCCGCCTTCACCACCCACCCGACACCCGCAGCCCGGAGGCGACCATGACCGGCCGCTGGCTGCTCGCCGCGGTGCCGCTCGCGCTCGGCCTGGCGTGGCGGGAGGCGGCTCCGCTGGCGGTGTTCGCGGCGGCGCTCGTCGCGATCATCCCGCTCGTGGGCCTGATCGGCGACTCCACCGAGCGGCTCGCCGCCCGGCTCGGCCCCACGCTCGGCGGCCTCCTCAACTCCACGCTCAACAACCTGCCGGAACTGATCATCGGGGGCGTGGCGCTCTCCAACGGCTTGGCCCCGGTCGTCAAGGCATCGCTCACCGGGGCCATCCTCGCCAACCTGCTCGTCAGCCTGGGCATCGCGCTGATCGCCGGCGGCCTCCGCCACGGCGAGCAGAAGTTCGACCCGCGACGGCTGGCCGTCAACGCCTCGATGCTCATGATCTGCGCCTTCTGCTTCATCGTGCCGGCGATGTTCAACATCGGCACGCCCGACGGCACCCGCGATCTGTCGTTCGAGATGTCGTTCGTGCTCGTCGGCATGTACCTCATGAATGTCGGTGTCACGCTCTTCGGCGGCACGGGTGGCACGAGCCTGCCCGACGACCCGGGGCTCGACGACGGCCACGCCTCGACCCCGATCTGGCGGAGCCTGCTCGTCCTGCTGGCGTCTGCCGGAGCCCTGGGCGCGGTGACCGAGGTGCTCTCGCACGCGCTCGAGCCGACCGCGCGGCAGCTGGGCCTCTCCAACACCTTCAGCGGCCTCGTCCTGCTCGGCGGCGTCGGCAGCCTCGGCGAGATCCTCTCCGGCTTTCACTTCGCCCGCCGGGGCAAGCCGTCGCTCGTGCTCGCCGCCACGGTCGGCTCGACGATCCAGCTCGTGCTGCTCGTCGCCCCGCTCCTCGTGTTCGCGGGCCGGCTGATGGGACAGCCGATGGACCTCGCCTTCACCGCCTTCGAGGTGGTGGCGATCGTGCTGGCCACGATCATCACCCGCGAGTTGATCGGGGACGGCAAGGCCAACTGGTTCGAGGGCTGTCTCCTGCTCGGCGTCTACCTGATTCTGGCGATCGGCTTCTATCACCTTCCGGAGTAAGGCAGCCCGCATCTCGGCCCGCAGCCGGCCGCTCTCCGGGCAGGAAAAGGGACGGGCACCGTTCGCTCCGCAACCGGATCGAGCTCGGCATGCACGACGATCGTGCCGGAGTCGCGGCGGCCGCGAAGGCATTGCGGACGCTGTTCGCCGGCGCGAAGGGCACCGACGCCGCCGCCGGAGGTGCCCACCGGTCGATGCGGCTCGCTTCCGGCGCGCCGGAAGCGTACGCTCGGGTTTCGCGCGGCCGGGCCGTTGATGAGCCCGACCGAGCCGTCCCGCCCCGCAGGCCGAGAGCGCCATGCTGACCGCCGACCACGTGACCGGACTCGAACCGCGGGCCGCCCTCGAGGCGTTTTTCGCGGCCCACCGCCCCGACGGCACCTCCCTCGCCATGGTCCTCTGCGACGTGATGGGGCTCAAGCACGTCAACGAGCGCGACGGCTTCATCGCGGGCGATGCCTGCCTGAGACAGGCCGCCGACCGCCTCCGCGCCGCCGCCTACGGCGCCGACATCGTGGCACGGCTCGGCGGCGACGAACTCGTCGCCGTGTTCACCGGCCCCGCCGCCGCCATGGCGGCGAATCGGGCCGCCGCGCTCCTTTCGGCCGCCGGCCAGCCCCCACTGCGCGTGGCAGCCTCCGCCTGGCAAACCGACGACACGCCCGCGACGCTGACGGAACGGCTCTATGCAACCGTCCGCCGTTCCTGAATAATCAAGCGACAGTCCCATCCTTTTCTCCCCTCCCGCCCGGCGGCCACCCCCGTCGGTCCATCTGCCCATGTCATCCGCGCCCACCGTCCATACGTCGTCCCCCCAGGCTGGTACCCGCCGGAGCGACATCCGCAACATCGCCATCATCGCGCACGTGGACCACGGCAAGACGACGCTCGTCGATTGCCTCCTCCGCCAAAGCGGCCAGTTCCGCGCCAGCCAGCTCTCCGGCGAACGAATCCTCGACTCCAACGACCTGGAACGGGAACGCGGCATCACGATCCTCGCCAAGAACATCGCGGTGGAGTGGAAGGGGGTGAAGATCAACCTCATCGACACCCCCGGCCACGCCGACTTCGGCGGCGAGGTGGAGCGCGTCCTGCGGATGGCCGACGGCGCGCTCGTGCTCGTCGATGCGGCCGAAGGCCCGATGCCGCAAACGCGGTTCGTGCTCTCCAAGGCGCTCGAGTGCCGGCTCCGCCCGGTGGTGGTGGTCAACAAGATCGACCGCCCCGACGCCCGTCCCCTGGAGGTGCTCGACGAGATCCTGGGCCTGTTCCTCGAGCTGGGGGCCGACGACGACCTCGCCGACTTCCCGTTCGTCTACGCGTCGAGCCGCGGCGGCTTCGCCGGGCACGATCCGGCCGTCCGCGAAGGAACGATGGAACCGCTGCTCGACCTCGTGCTGGAGAAGATCCCCGGGCCGCTCGTCGATGAAACCGCGCCGCTGCGGATGCTCGTCACCACCCTCGACTGGTCCGATTACGTGGGCCGGATCGCGATCGGCCGGCTCGAGTCGGGCACGCTGACCAAGGGAGCGGCCGTCGTGCGCTCGACCGCCGCGGGCGGCCTGGTGGCCGCCAAGGCGGTGGGCGTGCAGGTGTTCGACAAGCTCGGCCGCGTCGATGTGGAGCAGGTGACCGCCGGCGACATCGGGGCCGTCAGCGGCCTCGAGGACGTCGAGATCGGCGACACGATCTGCGATCCGAACGACCCCCGCCCGCTGCCGCGGCTCTCGGTCGACGAGCCCACGCTCTCGATGGTCTTCGGCGTGAACACGTCGCCGCTCGCCGGTCGATCGGGCAAGTACCTGACCACCCGCCACCTGCGCGACCGGCTCTGGAAGGAACTGGAGCGCAACGTGGCCCTCCGCGTGGAGCCGATCGAGGGTTCCGAGCAGTTTTCCGTGTCGGGCCGCGGCCTGCTGCACCTCTCCGTGCTCATCGAGACGATGCGCCGCGAAGGCTTCGAGCTCTCGGTGGGCAAGCCCCGCGTGATCCTGCGCAAGGAGGAGAACAAGACGCTCGAGCCTTTCGAGACCCTCGTCGTCGAGGTGCCGCACGACAAGCTCGGCCCGGTCATGGAGCTGACGGGAGCCCGCCGCGGCCAGCTCAAGCACATGGGCTCGCGGGGTGACTTCGCCCACACCACGTTTTCGATCCCGGCCCGCGGCCTGATCGGCCTGCGGACCCGGGTTCTCAACGCCACGCAGGGCACCGCGATCATGCACCACCGTTTCGAGGCCTGGCGGGAACTCGAAGGCGACGTCTCGGGCCGGGCCAACGGCGTGCTCGTGTCGATGATGCCGGGCAAGGCCGTGGCCTTCGGCCTCGACGGCCTGCAGGAGCGGGCCGATCTCTTCATCGAGCCGGGCGACGAGGTCTACGAGGGCATGGTCTGCGGCGAGAACGCCCGCAGCGAGGACATGATCGTGAACCCGACGAAGGAAAAGAAGCTCACGAACATGCGGGCCACGGGAAGCGACCGCAACATCCTCCTGAAGCCGCCGCGCCGGATGTCGCTCGAGGAGGCGCTCGAGTACATCGAGGAAGATGAGCTCGTCGAGGTCACGCCGGCCGTCATCCGCCTCCGCAAGATCCTGCTCTCGGAGCACGAACGCCGCAAGGTTTCGCGGGCCAAGGCGACGGCGACCTGACGGGGGCCCGCCGAAAACGGGCGGTTTCCTGGCGGGGGGCGGCGATGGCATACTTCACTTCCGAGGTCGCACCATGAACCCTTCCACGCTCGTGAACCGCGGACGCCGCCGGTTTCTCGCGGACCTCACGAAGGGCATGACGCTCGGCTCCGGAGCCGTCGTCCTCCAGCCGATGCTGCGCTCGATCGCGGCGCAGGCCGCGGGCGGGGAGGGGCCGCTGCGGATCGTGTTCTTCGTGGAGAGCAACGGCCTGCTGGCATCGCACAACCAGCCCTCGGGCATCGACCGCCGGGGGGATGACCGCGCCGGCGGCGCGGACCGCCTGCTCGACGTGTCGCTCGCCGCTCACGATCTCCACGACACGATGGCGGCCCTGGCGCCGTTCAAGGACCGGATGACGATCATCCAGGACCTCTCGGGCAAGATCGCCCGGGACGCCGACCACTCGACGGAGTACGGGGCGCTCGGCTGCTACAAGGTGGCGCAGGGCACCCCTTCGGCCCAGACGATCGACCATGCGGTCGCGCAGTCGCTGACCGGCGTCATTCCGGTCGTCGGGCTGGGGGTGCACCCGGATCCTGCGACCGCCGTCTCCTACGGCATCTCGGCCATGGGCCCCGGCAGGGCGATGCCCGTGCAGTGCCATCCCGACCTCGCCTTCCAGTCGCTCTTCGGGAGCGTGGCGGGTGGGGACGGCGCGAAGGCGGTGGCCCTGCGGCGCAACCTCTTCGACTACATGAGCCAGGACATCCGCCGCGTTCGCTCGGCGCTCGCCGGCCCGGAGCGGGCGTCGCTGGACGTCTACCTCGAGGCCTACGAGTCGCTGCGCGACCGGCAGGACAAGGTGGCGGCCCTGAGCGACCGCATGAAGGCCAACCTCCCGAATACCGCCGCGTTTGGCAGCGACGTCGTCACCGACAGGCTCGAGGCGCAGTGCGAACTGGCCGCGGCGGTGCTCGCATCCGGGCTGACGAACGTGATGCTCATCGACGCCGGAGGCGGCGGCCGCCACTTCTCGTACAAGAGCCTGGGAATCCCGATCGACACGCACGCCATCGGACACCTGTCGGGCGCCGACGGCAAGACGCCGACCGAGCTGCGGGCCATCATCCGCCGGTTTCATTGCGAGCGGATCGCGGCGCTGGCGACCAAGCTCGCCTCCATCAAGGAGGGCAGCGGCACGGTGCTCGACCGCACGTTGATCGTCAACCTCAGCGACGCGGCCGAAGAACACCATCCGCAGGCCGAGATCTGGCCCGTCGTGCTGCTCGGCAACCTCGGAGGCCGGCTCAAGACCGGCGGGCGGCTGCTGCAGTTTCCCCGATACGGCAGGGCGGGCCACCGGACGATGGCGAACCTCTACCTCACGCTGCTGCACGCGGTGGGGGACCGGCGCGAGTCGTTCGGCACGCCCGACCCGGCGCTCGACGGCGTCGATCAGGCCGGCCCGCTGGCCGAACTGCTCGGGTAGCCGACCGGGCGACTCGACTCACCACTCGTACGCGACGCCCGAGCGGACGAGTTCGACGTTGGGCAGGGCGAGGGCCTCGAGCTCGCGGGCGATCTCCGCGGCGAACCGCGCCTTGCGGTGCACGACGATCCAGCGGACGTCCCGAGGCAGCTTGCGGATCTCGTCGGCGAAGGTGGCGGGGCAGTGGTGGCCGGTCGATGCCGCCAGGTCGGCGAGGCTGTTCGGAAAACTCACCTCGAGGAAGACCGCGGCGAGCCGTTCGCACGCGGCGAGGTGCTTCCAGAACCGGTCCGTCGGGCCGGTGTCGGAGGGAAACGCGACCGCCGCGCGGCCATCGTCCACGAGCAGGCCGAGCGTCTCGACGCCGTGCGACACGGGCACGGGAGTGACCGTCAGCCCGGCCCGAACCACCGGCTCGTACGCCTGCAGCGGGGTGCCCCGCACGAACCGATCGTCTTCGGTCGAGAGCGCGAAGAAGTCGGGCCAGACCCGGCCGTTGAAAATGTCGCGGTGAATGAAGTCGAGCACGGCCTCGCCGCCGAGGAGTTCGACGCAGTCGGGCCCGGGCTGGTAGACGTTCTCGAGAAAGATCGGCAGGGAGGCGATGTGATCGACGTGCTCGTGCGTGATGAACACGTGCCGCACCCGCTCCTGCCGCCGCAGATCGGCCTGGAGACCGAGCGAGCCGGCGTCGATCGCGACCGTGTCGTTGACGAGGAACGACACGAGGTACTGCGCCTCGGAAACCGGGATGCTCGACGGCAGCAGTTCAACTTTCATGCGCGGCAGGCTCCGTACCGGTCGGCTCCGGGACTACATGGCGAAGAAATCGCGAATCCTCTGGAAGATGTCCTGCGCCTCCGGCGCATCCCGCTCGACTCCGGCGATCGCCTTCATCCGCTCGGCGAGGCGGGCCCGCAGGGCGGCGCCCAGGCTCTCGACCAGCGCGGGACGGGCGGCCAGAACGCCGCGGAACGACCCCTTGCCAATCTCCAGCAGCCGCGTCTCCTCGAGCGTCGTGACCGTCGCCACCCGCGGCGATCCCGTCATCAGCGACATCTCGCCGAAGTAGTCGCCCGGCTGCAGCACGGCGAGCTTCGCGGGGGCCGAGCCCCCGTCGCGGGCCGTCACCTCGACCCGGCCCTGCATGATCACGAACATGCTGTCGCCCGCATCGCCCTGCCGGATCACCTGCTCGCCGGCCGCATAGACGCGATCCGCGTTCTCCTCGCCGAGCCGACGAATCTGCTCCGGCTCGAGGGCGGAGAGCAGTCCGACCCGGCTCAGGCACTCGATGCGTCGGCCGACCGCCGCCGCGGCCGGCTCCTGGGGCAGCGGAGGCACCTCCGTGAGCCGCACGGCGTGGGTCGCCACGGGAATCTCGATCCCGTACCGCGCGAGGGCGTAATAGATGCGGTCGCGGGCCATCCCGTCCACGCGGTCGCGCTTGTCGAAATCGGTCGTGAACAACCGCACCCAGTGCTCGATGCCGCGTTCCTTGAAGTCGTTGGTGACGACCGAGGGGGCGGGGTGCTCGAGCACGCCGAAGCTTCCCTTGATCGCGTCGAGGATGATCGCCTGCACCCGCTGCGGCGGCACCGCATAGGGCGTGATCACGAAGAGCGACCGCCGCGACCAGGGCTCGGGCTTCGTGAAATTGCGGATCGAGGCCTGCGCGAGCTGCCCGTTGGGGATGATCACGTAGGCCTCGTCGAGCGTCAGCACCTTCGTCGCCCGCCAGTTGATCTCGACGACGCGGCCGATGTGCGCCGGGTTCGCGTCGTACTGGATCCAGTCCCCCACCTCGAACGGATGCTCGGCGTGGATGGCGAGGCCCGCGAACACGTTGCCCAGGGTGTCCTTTAGGGCGAAGCCCAGCACGGCAGTGAGCACCGCCGATCCGGTGAACAGGTTCTCGGCCTTCATCCCCGCGTCGTAGAGGATGGCGACCAGCGCGGCAGCCACCATCAGCCACCGCAACACGTCGAGAAAAATCCGGGGGATCGGGCGGCCGATGCGCTCCCACACCGACACCACCACGAAGAGCAGCACCGACTGCAGCAGCGACGCCAGGATGAAAAACCGCACGCCGTAGATCGCGGTCGCGGGCGCCTGCTCCGAGTCGGGGAAGAGCAGGGGCACGGCGAGCGGCAGCGGGGCGAGCAGCAGGAATACCAGCGGCCAGACCGAGAGCCGCCGCCGCCCGCGCGGCAGCGTGACGATCAGCACGAGAAGCGCCGCGAGGGCGACGAGGAGTTCACGTCGCAGGTCGGTGTCGGCGGGGATCGCCTCGGAGAGCGACGCCAGAGAGTCGCCGGCGCCGAAGAGCGCCGCCAGCGGGCTCCATCCGGGAAGAGTCATGATGCGGCCGAGGGATGCGGGGCGTGCGGGGCCGAGCCCCGGCGAAAGCGTTGCATTGTGGCGGCGACCACGAACGGCGGCAAACCCCGGCCGTCATCCCCGGGGAAGCCGAAAAACCCCGCATCCGCAGCCCTCAATCCGTGATGGACGAAACGAGGCCGATCCCCTATACTCTGGGGCTCTCGGAGTCGATCCGCCCCGAGCGGGTCGGCCCGCCCACACAGGTCATCAGAGTCAACCGCAAGGTTCGAGGGTTCGGAATTCGCATGGTTAAACTGACGGTTCGCGAGCGGGAAAGCATTCAGGAAGCGGTTCGTCGCTTCCGTAAACTGGTCGAGCGCAGCGGCATCAAGAAGGAGATGCGGCGTCGCGAGTTCTTCGAGAAGCCGAGCGAGACCAAGCGCCGCGCCCGCCTCCGCGCGGAGCGCCGCACCAAGCGGAACCGGCTCCTCGGAGTCTGACTTTCCGAGGAAAAAGTCATTCCTGACCTTTTTCCACGTGATCGACCGCAGGAAACGCCGAGGGTTTAGGCCCAATCGAGCGCCACGTCGAGCCACGGCGCATCGTGGGTGGGCCATCCGGTGCTGACGCGATCCACGCCCGTGCGGGCGATCGCCGCCACCGTTTCGGGGCGAATGCCCCCCGAGGCCTCCAGCACCACGCCCGGGGCGTCGGCGTTCCGGGCGGCCACGCACCGCGTCAACTCTTCCACGCCCATGTTGTCGAGGAGCACGACGTCGGGGCCGGCGGCGAGCACCGCGGCCAACTGGCCGAACGAATCGATCTCGATTTCCACGACCATCTGCTTGGCCCGCGCCGGGGGAAAGGTCTTGCCGACGAATGCCCGGGCCCGGCGGACCGCGTCGGCGGGCGCGACTCCGGCGTCGGCCAATGCCCCGAGGTGGTTGTCCTTGATGAGCACGGCGTCGTAGAGGCCCGTCCGGTGATTCCAGCCGCCGCCCATCCGCGTGGCGTACTTGTCGAGGAGCCGCCAGCCGGGAACGGTCTTCCGCGTGTCGTAGACGCGGCACGAGGTGCCGGCCACCGCATCGACGAGCCGGCGCGTCGCGGTGGCGATGCCGGAGAGCCGGCCGATCAGGTTGAGCACGACCCGCTCCGCCGCCAGCACGCTCCGCGTGGTGCCGGCCAACGTGGCGACCGTGGCGCCGGCGGCGATCCGGGTGCCGTCCTCGACGGCGGGCTGAAACCGCAGCTCCGGGTCGGCCACGCCCGCCACGATGCCGGCCGCGGGCAGCCCGGCGATCACCCCCGGCTTCCGCGCCACGACGCGAAGCTCGCTGCGGGCCGCCGCATCGACGAGGCTGACGCTCGTCCAGTCGCATTCGTGCCCGAGATCCTCGGCGAACCACTCCGCCGCCCGGGCCGCCACCAGCGCCGCCAGATGGTCATCCCACCGCGCCTGGCGAAATTCCGGACAGGGGTGCGGGCCGGAGCGGCCGGACGAGACGGGCGGCATGGCGGTTGATCCCGGGAAGGGGCACGCGGGGGCTGGGGCGATGCGGTATGGTAGCAGGATGCGCTCGTCCGAGACCGGCCCCATCCTGCTCCCCTCCGGCGCGCAGTCGCTGCTCGCGGCGGCGGTCGCCTGCTCGCTCACCGCGATGGCGGTCTGGTTCGTCGCCTCCGGCGGCTGCAGCGGCGGCCTCGTCCACCACGACAGCCCGCCGCCGCCCACCGCCCGGTTCACGGTCAACATCAACGCGGCGGCCGCCGCCGAACTCGCGACGTTGCCGGGGCTCGGGCCGGCGACGGCCCGGCGGATCATCGACCATCGCCGCGAGCACGGCCCGTTCGCCAGCATCGAGGCCTTGCTCGAGGTGCCGGGCATCGGCCCCGCCACGCTCGAGTCGCTGCGGCCCCACCTCCGGCCCATCCGCAGCCGCGAGGCCGCCCCATGAGCCCCCGCCGCGCCGCCTCCGCACAACTCCAGCCCGGCGTCTTCGAACTCGTGGCGCCCTATCAGCCGGCGGGCGACCAGCCGGCCGCGATCGACGCGCTCGTCCGCGGCATCGAGGAGGGGAGGCCGTCGCAGGTGCTGATGGGCGTGACCGGCTCCGGCAAGACCTTCACGATGGCCAACGTGATCGCGCGGGTGGGCCGGCCCACGCTCGTGCTCTCCCACAACAAGACGCTCGCCGCCCAGCTCTACGCCGAGTTCCGCGACTTCTTTCCCCACAACGCGGTCCACTATTTCGTCAGCTACTACGACTACTACCAGCCCGAGGCCTACATTCCCCAGCGCGACATCTACATCGAGAAGGATGCCGCGATCAACAAGGAGATCGACCGGCTGCGGCTGGCCGCAACCAGCGCCCTGGTGAGCCGTCGCGACGTGGTCGTGGTCGCGAGCGTGTCGTGCATCTACGGGCTCGGATCGCCGGACGACTACCGGGCGATGGTCGTGCGTCTCACCAGCGGCGCGACGCTCTCCCGCGACGCGCTGCTTCAAAAGCTCGTGTCGATCCATTACGAGCGGAGCGACGTCGCCCTGGAGCGGGGCCGGTTCCGGGTTCGCGGCGACTCGATCGACATCTGGCCCCCGTATGACGAGCTCGCCTGCCGGGTCGAATTCTGGGGCGACACGATCGAGTCGATCGCCGTCACGCACCCCACGAGCGGCGAGGTGGCGGCGCGGAAGGACGAGATGTACTTCTACCCGGCCCGTCACTTCGTAATGCCCGGGGACCGGATCAAGGCCGCCGTGGCGACGATCCGCGCGGAGCTCGATCAGCGGCTGGAGGAGCTGAAATCGCAGGGCAAGCTGCTCGAGGCCCAGCGGCTGAGCGCCCGCACGCGGTTCGACATCGAGATGCTGCTGGAGGCCGGCTTCTGCCCGGGCATCGAGAACTACTCGCGACCGCTCAGCGGCCGCGCGGCCGGCAGCACCCCCGGCACGCTCTTCAACTACTTTCCCGACGACTTCCTGTTCTTCGTGGACGAGTCGCACGTCACGGTGCCGCAGGTTCGCGGAATGTACGCGGGGGATCGCAGCCGCAAGATGACGCTCGTGGACCACGGCTTCCGCCTCCCCAGCGCCCTCGACAACCGGCCGCTGATGTTCGACGAGTGGGAGCAGCGGCTCCACCAGACGGTCTTCGTCTCGGCCACGCCGGGCGTCTGGGAGCTCGCCCGCACGGGCGGCGAGGTGGTGGAGCAGGTGATCCGGCCGACCGGGCTGCTCGATCCGGTGATCGAGATCGTGCCGGCGAAGCAGCAGGTGCTGCACCTCGCCGGGGAGATCGACAAGACGGTGGCGGCCGGCCAGCGGGTGCTCGTGACCACGCTCACGAAGAAGCTCGCCGAGGACCTGTCGGCCTACTTCACGGAGCGGAAGGTCCGCTGCCGCTGGCTGCACAGCGAGCTCGACGCCTTCGAGCGGGTCGAGCTGCTCAAGGAGCTGCGCGAGGGGAAGTTCGACGTGCTGGTGGGCGTCAACCTCCTCCGGGAAGGGCTCGACCTGCCCGAGGTGTCGCTGGTGGCGATCCTCGACGCCGACAAGGAGGGCTTCCTGCGCAGCGAGACGTCGCTGATGCAGACGATCGGCCGCTCGGCCCGCAACGTCGATGCCCGCGTGATCCTCTACGCCGACACGGTCACGGAGTCGATGCAGCAGGCGGTGGACGAAACGCGGCGGCGCCGGGCGATCCAGGAGGAATACAACCGGGTGCACGGCATCACGCCGGAGACGATCCGCAAGGAGATCCGCGCCGGCATCGAGGCCGAGGCGGTATCGCGGAGCGTGGCCTTCGAGGCGGTGGGGCAGGGGGACGACTCGCGGCGGCGCTCGGCCGAACTGCTCGAGCAACTCGAGGCCGACATGATGCAGGCCACGGCCGAACTCGACTTCGAGCGGGCCGCGGCGATCCGCGACCAGATCGCCGCCCTCCGCACCGGCGGCCCGGCGGCCGGCGGCCCGCGGGGCCGTGGCCGGCGGCCCAAGGGCGGCTCCTCCGGCGGGCGAATCCCGCGGGCGGGCCACCCGTGATCCCGACGCCGTCGCGGGCTGGTACGATTCGGGAATGACGCCCGACGCCACCCCTCCTGTCTCCGACCCGGGCCGCGAGCCGGACGAGGCCTCCATCCACGACGCCGCGGCCCTCTGGAACGCCATCTGCCGGGTCTCGGGGGACTACATCGTCGTCGTCGATCGCCACGGCACGATGCGGTTTTGCAACCGCGCGGGCGACGGCTTCACGACCGACCATGTGGTGGGCCGCAGCATCTGCGACTTCACGACGCCCGAGTCGGCGATCGAACTGCGCCGGGAGATCGACGAAGTGTTTGCGACCGGCGCGGAGCGGCGGCTGGAGACGACCGTCAAGACGCTGACCGGCGCGATCAACTACTTCTCGCTGCGGCTCGGGCCCGTGATCGCCTCGGGCCGCACCGTCGGCGTCCTCGTCTGCTGCGAAAACATCCTCCCGCTCAAGACCTCCGAGCAGTCGCTCAACCACGAGCGGAACGTGCTGCGGAGGCTGCTCGCGATCCAGGAGCGCGAGCGGCAGCTCGTCTCGTACGAGATTCACGACGGCCTGTCGCAGTACCTCGCCGGCGCGCTGATGCACCTGCAGGCCTACCGGTACGCGACCCCGGACGCGACCGCCATCGAGCTCGAGGAGGGCATCCGCCTGCTGCAGGCCGCGGCCGAGGAATCGCGCCGGCTGATCGGCGGACTGCGGCCCCCGGCGCTCGACGAGCTCGGGATCGTCGAGGCGGTCGAGGCGCTGCTCGACGACGCGCGGGTCGAGATCCCCGCCATCGCCTTCGTGCACTCGCTCCCCGGCGGACGGCTGCCGCCGCAGCTGGAGACCACGATCTTCCGGATCGTGCAGGAATCGATCACCAACGCCCGCAAGCACGCCGCGGCGGGCAGCCTGCGGGTCGAGATCGAACGCCTCGGCGACCGCGTGAGGCTGCGGGTCGAGGACGACGGCGCGGGGTTCGATCCGGCGCTGGTTCCCGAGGATCGCTTCGGCCTCGAGGGCATCCGGCAGCGGGCCCGGCTGCTCGGCGGCGAACCGCAGATCACGAGCCGTCCGGGGCAGGGGACGACGATCGAGGTGGTGCTGGCGGTGCCGGCCTGACTGCCTCCTGCCGGAGGTCGTCCGCCACGCGGGCGACCCGAAACCCGAGCTGGCTGCCGGCATAGGATTCCACGCTCCCGCCGCGGGCCGTCGCGGAGCAGGTGCGACCGTAACTGTCCCAGGCGGCGCCGCGGGTCACCCGGATCACGACGCCGTCCGGCCTGGCGGGATCGCCGGCCTTCGACCAGGCGTCGGCACACCACTCCCAGACATTTCCCCCCATGTCGTGGAGGCCGAAGGCGTTGGCCGCCTTGGAGCCCACGCCGGCCGTGCCGACGAAATTATTCTCGGTGCACTGGGCGATCTCGACCGCCCGCTCGTCGGCGTCGCCGTTGTAGTACTTCGTCCGCGTGCCGGCGCGATAGGCATACTCCCACTCCGCTTCCCGGAGCAGGCGATACTCGGCGCCGCTGGCCTGCGATGCCGCGGCACAAAACCGCACCGCATCGAGATGGCTCACCATCTCCACCGGGTGCGTCGCGGCATCGCCGCCGCGCCGCCGGAAGTGGCTCGGGTTGATCCCCATCACCGCCTCGTACTGCGCCTGGGTGACCTCGAACCTGCCGACCCAGAGCGGCACCGGCAGCGTGACGACGGCCGCGGCCTTGGGCTCGCCCCGCCAGTACCTGCCGGGCGGCACGAGGACCATCTCCACCGTCACCTCCCCCGCCGCGTCGAGCGGAAACGAGCGCCGCGGGCAGGCGGCGCCCAGGTGCAGCGCCCACCGCCGCTGGGCGGCCGCGACCGCCTCCGGATCGGCCCCCTCCGGCCCGGTGCAGTCGAGGGGGAGCGGCGGGCCCGACGCCGCGCGGGCCAGTCGGAAACCGAGGTGACTGCCGGCGTAGGTCTCCGCATCCCGGCTCCGGTGCGCCGCGCGGCAGTCGTTGCTGGACGCATCCCAGGAGGAGCCGCGCGTCACGCGGCCCTGGCCCGTCGGCGGACCGGTGGGATCGACGGTCTGCGTCGGCTCGTAGGACTTGGACCACAGGTCGGACACCCACTCCCAGACGTTTCCGGCCATGTCGTGCAGGCCGAACGCGTTGGGCGCCTTGCCGCCGACCCGCGCGGGGGCGGGCGCACGGTCGGCGCCGTAGCGGGCGATCTCGCCGACCCTGTCGTCCGCGTCGCCGTTGTAGAACTTCGTCCGCGTGCCGGCGCGATAGGCGTATTCCCACTCGGCCTCGGTGAGGAGCCGGAATCCACCCCCCGTGTTCCGCGCGGCGATCGCGCAGCAGTCGGTGGCCTCGCGATGGCTCACCGACTCGACCGGATGCGATGCCATGTCGGGCGGCGGACGGCGAAAATGGCTGGGATTGGTGCCCGTGAGGACGGCGTATTGGTGCTGCGTCACCTCGTACTTGCCCACCCAGAGGGGCTGCGTCAGCGTGATCAGCACCGCGCTGTCCGGGTCGCCACGGAAATACTTTCCCGGCGGCAGCAGCACCATCTCCACGACCACGGTGCCGTCGGCATCGAGGGGAAACGATTTCTCGTGGCTCTCCTCCCCGAGGTGCCGCGCCCAGGCCCGCTGCGCTGCCGCGACCGCCTGCGCATCGACCCCGCCGGGAGCGGTGCAGTCGAGCGGCGGCGGCGGTTCACCCGCGAAGGCCGTCCACGGCTGCAGCGCGACCGCCGTCGCCAGCGCGACGAGCATCGCCCAGGAGGCGGCCGGCCAGATGCGCCGTGGGCTTCCGGCAGCCCTCAGGCCGCCTTGCGGAGCGCGTCGAGCGAGCGGCCCAGCCGCCGGCGACCGGTGGCCGGAGTTTCGGCGGCGGCGAGCACCATCGGTTCCTTGACCACCGAAAGCCTGTCGCGCAACGACTGCGCGAGCGCCGGACCGAAGTCCTCCTCGCGGGCCCGCGCGCCGACGTCCTCGACGGCGTCCGCCAAGCCGAGCACCACCGCCTGCCTCACGCCCTCCCGCAACCACTGAAAAAATTGCATCGCTGTTCCCCCTGCAAAAATGGCCGTGCCGACGATCCGGGCCGCCGCCCGTCGCCCTGCTCACGTATCGACCTGCCGGTGCCGGGCCTGCATCCCGGCGGCGCGACGTGCCGGAACCGGTTTCTGGGCAGGATGGGCCACCACGGAAAGCCCTGCCGACCGGCTGGAGGGGAAGGGGGGCCTCCGGCCCGCAAAACTGGCGGAATTGCCGAGGCCCAGCCGAAAAGGTACGCTTCGCTGCCATCGATCGCACTCCTCTCGCATGCCCGTCGGCGACATCAGCCCGGCCCGGGCAGCCTGCGGGGCATGGTTGCGGAGCCGATCGATCCCGCGTATCCGGCGTTTTTTTGGGGAATGGTGTAACGGTAGCACGACTGGCTCTGAACCAGTTAGTCTAGGTTCGAATCCTAGTTCCCCAGCTTTGCTTTCTGGCCGGCACGCTGCCGGACGTGCCCGGCGCGTCGTGAGGCGGCGGATCCCATGCGATTTCTGCGTCTGCTGCTGCGTGCCGTGCTCGTCCTGCTCCTCCTGCTGGTCGGCCTCGCGGCCGGCTTCTTCACCGGCGCCCAGATCGGGACCGGTTTCGAGCCCGAACGCAACATGCGGATCGGCGCGGCGGTCGGCGCGGTCGTAGGACTGCTGGCCGGCCTGCGAATCACGGGGTGGTGGCCCGGCGGCACCCTGGCGGCGGGTCGCGGCCTCCGGGGCCGATGATGACGCGTCACCCGCCACCATCGAGCGCGGTGCACCGCGTGCTGCTGGTCGATGACCAGGCCCTGATCGGCGAGGCGGTCCGCCGGTTGCTCGAGGGAGCGCCGGACATCGCCTTCGAGTTCCGGCGCGATGCCGCCGCGGCGATCGACGCGGCGCGGTCGTTCGCCCCCACGGTGATCCTCCAAGACCTCGTCATGCCGGGCATCGCCGGACTCGACATGGTGCGGCGGTTTCGTGACCTTCCGGAAACGGCGAACGTGCCGGTGATCATGCTTTCGGCCCGCGAGGAGCCGTTCGTGAAGGCGCAACTGCTCGACGCCGGCGCGAGCGATTATCTCGTCAAGCTTCCCGATCAGGTGGAACTGATCGCGCGGATCCGCGTGCACTCCGACGCCTACCGCCGCCTCCTCGAACGCAATGCCGCCTTCGCCGCGCTCGAGCGCGAGCGGGAGGAGTCGGAGCGGCTGCTCCTCAACATCCTGCCGGAAAGCATCGCCCTGCGGCTCAAGAGCGGCGAGCCCACGATCGCCGATCACTACCCGTCCGCCACCGTCCTGTTCGCCGACCTCTGCGGATTCACCGGTTTTTCGCAGCAGGCCGACGCCCGCCACCTGGTCGGGCTGCTCGACGAGATCTTCTCCGCCTTCGACCGTCTCGCCGAAGCCACAGGCGTCGAGAAGATCAAGACGATCGGCGACGCCTACATGGCCGTGGCTGGCGTGCCGGTGCCCCGCGACGACCACGCCGACGCCGCGGCCGCGCTGGCCCTCGGCATGCTCGAGGCGTTCCGCGAAGTGGTCCGGAGCCGCGGCGTGTCGCTCGAACTGCGGATCGGCATGCACTCGGGCCCGGTGGTGGCCGGCGTCATCGGGCGGCACAAGTTCGCCTACGACCTCTGGGGCGACACGGTGAACCTCGCCAGCCGGATGGAATCGCACGGCGAGCCCTCGCGGATCCATGTCTCGGCGGCCACGCGGGCGTTGCTGGGCGACCGCTACCGCTTCGCCGACCGCGGCGCGGTGGAGGTGAAGGGCAAGGGGCCGATGCACACTTCGTTTCTGCTCGGGCGGGCGTGACGCCGCACCGCACGACGCGGTGCCTGTCGGCTCGGGGAACCCTGCGTTCCCCGCAGTCGACCTCAAGCCCGCACGGGCCAGGGATGGCCGTGCGGGCGTCCAGTCAGTGCCAGCGCTTCAGCCAGCCGCGGCGCCAGAAAAACAGCACCATGCCCACGGTGGTGGCGACCATCACCGCGATCGCGACGAGGTTTCCGTAGCGAAAGTTCAGCAGCGGCATGTTCCACGGCGACGCGGTGTTGAAGTTCATGCCGTAATACCCGGTGATGAACGTGAGCGGCATGAAGATCGTGGCGATCACCGTCAGCACCTTCATCACGTCGTTCATGCGGTTGTTGAGGCTGGCCAGGTAGATGTCGCGCAGATCGCTGCCGATCTCGCGATAGTTCTCCATCAGGTCGAGCAACTCCATCGTGTGGTCGTAGGAATCGCGAAAGTGGGCCCGCGCGTGGTCGCCCACGAACGGCGTCTGCTCGCGGCCCAGGGCGTGGAGCACGTCGCGGGTCGGCCAGAGTGCCCGGCGCAGCGTCATCAGGTCGTTGCGCACGTCGTGAATCCGGGTGAGCGAGTCCCGTGACGGGGCGTTGATCGCCTCTTCCTCGAGCGTCTCGAGGCGGTCTCCGAATCCCTCCAGCACGGGAAAGTAGCCCTCGATCACCGCGTCGAGCAGCAGGGCGCAGAGATGGTCGGCGCCCAGGTGGCCCAGCCTGGTCCTGCCGTGACGAATCTTCCGCCGCACCTCCTCGAATCCATCGCGGACCGAGCGGTCGCGAAAGGTCAGGACGTAACGGTCGCCGAGGAAAATGCAGACCGGGTCGGTGACGATGGTGTCGCCGTCGGCGCGGGCCATGCGCACGGCGATCAGCACCTGGTGGCCGAACACCTCGACCTTGGGCCGTTCGTCGGGCGTGACGGCGTCCTCGAGCGCCAGATCGCCGACCTGAAAGATGTCGCCGATCATGCGAATCGTGGCCAGATCGTCCAGCCCCTCGACATCGACCCAGATGACGGGCCACCGCTCTCGGGCAAGGGCCAGTTCGTCGGGCCGGAGCACCACCGATTCGTGGGTCTCCTGCCCGTCGCACGCGGTCATCCGCAGCGTGGTGGGCACGCCACCGGGCGGCAGCGAAGCGGCAACCGGTGCCTCCAGGTCGCGATGCCGGCGGCGGCGGCGGTGCTTGCGGCGGGTTCCCACGGTCATGACCTCCGGAGACGAGCGGCGGCAGGCCCGGTGTGCCGGCCGGGCATCCCCGGCGGGCCGAGCCGTTCACAGCGCGGAATTCATTCGTCCGCCGCGGTATCCTACCTGTCCGAGGTCAAAGTCCTCCACGACCAGACCGACCGCTGCGGGGCAGCCCTCCGGGGCCGGTGTGCGACCCTTCATGACACGCGAACCGCTTTCATCCCCGGTCGGCGACGCCATGGTGTGGGCCTCCCGCATCATGGCGATCGGGCTGGCGATGTTTCTCCCCGCCGTGGCGGGTTCCTGGCTCGACGCCCGGTTCGGCACGCGAGCCCTCGGGCCGCTCGGGCTCGTGCTCGGCTTCGTCGCCGGCCTGTCGTGGATCGTGCAACTGGGGGCTCGAAAGCGGGGCAAGCCATGAACCGGTCGCAGGTTCGCTGGACGGTGCTCGGCGGGGCGGCCCTGACGGCCGTGCTGGCGGCGGCGGCGGGGCTAGCCTGGGCCGCGGGCGCCGACCCGCGGGCGATCGCCTTCGCGGCTGCGGTCTGCCTGGTCGGGGCCGTGGGGGCCTGGCTCCTCGCACGCTGGCCCACGGCGACCCCTTCGATGGGGGTAGCCAAGGGGCTGGGGGCGGTTTCGCTGCGGATTTTCCTCCCGCTGGCCGCTCTCGGCTGGCTGCAGGCGGGGGGCGGTGAACTCCGCGCCGCCGGGGCCGACCGCCTCCTGCTGATTTTTTACCTATCGCTCCTTGCCACCGACATTCTCCTGCACATTATGGGAGGGCGGAATCAGCGACGAGACCGCGGGAAAAATCCCGCGAATTGACGAATGCGGGCCCCGTCCCGCAGACTCTGCGTCCCCGACAGGAATCCTGTCGCGTCCGTAAGCAGTTGACCGGCAAGGAACACGGCCCCGATGTCCGACCACAATCCGATCTACCACCTCAAGGACTGCTACTTCTTCGAGGTGCCGAAGCCGATGTGGCGGCAGGGCTGGAAGACGCTTGACGACGTGCCGCGGTTCCTGCGCGACGGCAGCCCCGAGGTGCAGGACGTCCAGCAGTTCAACGACGCGATGGACGGGAAAATCCTGATCCCGCAGCCGTTCGGAACGCTCGACAGCCTCTACGCGATGAAGTCGGGTTTCGGCATCTCCAAGTACATGATCCTGGAACTGGTGCTCGCCGGCATCCTGTTCCTGCTGTTCACGCGGCTGGCGGCGATGCTGCGGAGCGGCGATGCTCCGAAGGGCTGGTTTGCCAATCTCTTCGAGTCGATGATCCTCTTCGTCCGCGACCAGATCGCCCGTCCGGCGATCGACAGCCACGATCATCACGACGATCACGGCCACGAAGGCCATGGCCACGATGCGCACGGTGCCGCGGCACACGCCGTCCGCGAGCACCACGACGGCGACCGGTTCGTGCCGCTGCTCCTGACGCTCTTCTTCTTCGTGCTCGGCTGCAACCTGATGGGCATGGTGCCCTGGGCCGGTTCGCCGACGGCCTCCTTCTCGGTCACGCTCGCCCTGGCGGGCGTCACGCTGCTGACGGTCGTGGTGGCGGGCATGATGAAGTTCGGGGTCTTCGGCTTCTTCGTCAACCAGGTCCCGTCGATGGACCTCCCGCTGCCGCTGGCCATCCTGCTCAAGCCGATGATCTTCGCGATCGAAATGCTCGGCCTCTGCATCAAGCACCTGATCCTGGCGGTGCGGCTCCTCGCCAACATGGTGGCCGGGCACTTGGTGCTGCTCGGCATCATGGGGCTGATTTCGGCCGCCGCCACCTATTCGATGGGCATGTGGGCGACGGTCACCGGCATCAGCGTCGTGAGCAGCACGCTGTTCAGCGTGCTGGAACTCTTCGTCGCGTTCCTGCAGGCGTACATCTTCACCTTCCTCTCGGCGCTCTTCATCGGGGCGGCCGTTCACCAGCATTGATCGGCCCCCTTCAAAATCATCAGGATTTCCGTAGAACTTCCGTCAACGTCTTCCCGGTTTTCTTTCCCGCCGGACCCGCGTCCGGTCACTCGTTATCAAGGAGCTTGATCCCGTGATGATCCGATCCCTTCTTTCGTTCCGCACGCTCTCCACGCTGGCCGCCGTCGTCGTGACGATGCTGTGCGCCGATTTCGCCGCCGCTCAGGAGGCTGCCACCGGTTCCTCGCTGATCAACCTGACCTCCGCGTTCAGCGTCGCGTTGGTCGTGATGGGTGCCGCCTACGGCATCAGCAAGCTCGCCTCGGCCGCCTACGAGAGCATGGCCCGCCAGCCGGAAGTCTCGGGCAGCATCCAGACGGCGATGATCATCGCGGCGGCCCTCATCGAAGGGTTCACGTTCTACGCGTTGTTCATCTGCTCGCAGAAGTAGTCCACGCGTCGCGGGGCCTGCCGTTCGCGGCGGGCCCCCGGCGGCGTTCGGCCGACGGGCGTGGCGGGGATCGGACATCCGCCCCCGCCCCGCCCGTGCCGAAGGTCTGCTCGAGGTTGATGAAGTCCCCGGATTCCCCCGGCCCGATCGCCCACGCTGAACCTCTGGTTGCGGAGTACTGAACGTGAACGCTCTTCGAGTTCTCTGTGTCTGCCTCATGCCGCTCGCGGCCGGTGGCTGGTCGGTCGCCGCAGCCGCCGATCAGGCCGTGCATGCCGATCGTGAGACTGCGGCCGGCGGGCATCACGCCTCCGGCCACGAGGCCGATCATGGCCATCACGTGGCGATCGGCCACAATCCGCCGGCAGGCTACACAGCGAAGCAGTTCGAGAGCCCCGCCTGGTTTCAGACCGACCTGGCCGTCTGGTCGTTCGCCGTGTTCCTCGGCCTGCTCGCCCTGCTCACGAAGTTTGCCTGGAAGCCGATCATGCAGGGGCTCGAGAAGCGGGAGCAGGGGATCGCCGACCTGATCGCCTCCACGCACGCGGCCAACGCCGAGGCGAAGAGCATGCTGGCCTCCTACGAGCGGCGGCTCGCCGAGGCCTCCGACGAGGTCCGAGGCATGCTGGAGGAGGCCCGTCGCGACGCGGAGGCCACCCGGCAGTCGATCGTGGCCGAGGCGCGGAAGGCCGCCGAGGACGAGCGGAACCGGGCCCGTCACGAGATCGGCCTCGCCAAGGACGACGCGCTCGCCCAGATCGCCGAGAAAGCCGGCTCGCTGGCGGTCGAAGTGGCCGGCAAGTTCCTCCGGGAGAAGCTGGGCCAGGACGACCAGGCCCGCCTGGTCCGCGAGTCGGTCGCCAGCATCGGCGGCCGGCCGAGCATGAACTGAAGTCCCAGCAACACCGACACGACGGCCACCCACCACCATGATGCATGCCAGCCAGGAGCACTCGACGCAGGCGACGCCCCGGCTCAACGTCGGCGCCGAGCGGGTCGCCAAGGTCTACGCCCAGGCGATCATCGAGGCGGCCGACCGGAATCACTGCCGCCGCGAGGTTCTCGACGAGCTCGCGAGCATCGTCCGCGACGTGCTGCCGGCGGCACCCAAGGCCCGCGCCGTGTTCGCGTCGCCGCGGGTGACGCCCGAGGAGAAGGCGGCCATCATCGACCGGATGGCGAAGGGCCGCGTCCTGCCGACCACGCTCCACACCCTCCAGGTGCTGGCCCGCCACGACCGGCTCGGCATCATCGCCGAGGTCGTGGCCGCCGCGGAGCGTCTGTCCGACACGCTCGACGGCCGGCGGCAGGCCGTGTTCACGACCGCCGTCCCGCTCGACGCCGCCGAGCAGGAGCGGATCGTGTCCGCGGTGTCGAAGTCGCTCGCCCTCACGCTGGCCCCGACGTTCGTCGTCGATCCGGCCGTGCTCGGCGGACTCGTCGTCCGCGTCGATGACACCGTCTACGACCAATCGGTCGCCACCAGCCTCGTCCGGCTCGGCGGCCAACTCAAGCAGAGAAGCATTCGCGCCATCCAGAACGGGGAATTCAAATGGGAAATCTGAAGACCGACGAAATCGCATCCGTCCTTCGTGAAGAAATCGGCCGCTTCGAGTCGGGCATCGACGTCCGCGAGGTCGGTCGCGTGCTGGAAGTGGGCGACGGCATCGCGCGGGTTTGGGGCCTGTCGGGCGTGATGGCCGGTGAAATGGTCGAGTTTCCGGGGGGCATCACGGGCCTCGCGTTCAACCTCGAGGAAAACTCGGTCGGCGTGATCATCCTCGGCGACTACCTGAAGGTGACCGAGGGCGACGAGGTGAAGAGCACCGGCCGCCTCCTCTCGGTGCCGGTGGGCGACGCCGTGATCGGCCGCGTTCTCGATCCCCTCGGCAATCCGCTCGACGGCAAGGGACCGGTGGTCACCGCGCACCGGCGGCCGGTCGAGACGCTCGCTCCGGGCGTGGCCGAGCGGTCTCCCGTCCGCGAGCCGATGCAGACCGGCATCAAGGCCGTCGACGCGATGACGCCGATCGGCCGCGGCCAGCGCGAGCTGATCATCGGCGACCGCAAGACCGGCAAGACCGCGATCGGCATCGACGCGATCATCAACCAGAAAAACAGCGGCGTGAAGTGCTTCTACGTCGCCGTCGGCCAGAAGGACTCGTCAGTCGCCGTGGCCATCGACACCCTGCGGAAGCACGGCGCGATGGACTACACCACCGTGATCGTGTCCGGCGCCAGCACGGCCGCCCCGCTGCAGTACATCGCCCCGTACTCCGGCACCGCGATGGCCGAGCACTTCATGTACAACGGCCAGCACGCCCTCATCGTGTACGACGATCTGTCGAAGCAGGCCACCGCCTACCGGCAGCTGTCGCTCCTCATGCGGCGGCCGCCGGGACGCGAGGCCTACCCGGGCGACGTGTTCTACGCCCACAGCCGGCTCCTCGAACGGTCGGCCAAGCTCTCCAAGGAGCTCGGCGGCGGCTCGCTCACGTCGCTGCCGATCATCGAGACCCTCGAAGGCGAGGTCTCGGCCTACATCCCCACCAACGTGATCTCGATCACCGACGGCCAGATCTACCTCCAGCCCGACCTGTTCTTCGCGGGCCAGCGGCCCGCCATGAACGTCGGCATCTCGGTCTCCCGCGTGGGCGGTGCCGCCCAGACCAAGGCGATGAAGAAGGTGGCCGGCGGCCTCCGCCTCGACCTGGCGAGCTTCCGCGAACTGGAGGCCTTCGCCCAGCTGGGCACCGACCTCGACGCTGCGACGCAGCAGCGGCTCGACCGCGGCTACCGGATGGTGGAACTGCTCAAGCAGGGCCAGTACGCCCCGATGGACGTGGTGGACCAGGTGCTGAGCATCTACGCCGGCACCCGCGGCCATCTCGACGACGTCAAGCGGGAGGAGGTCGCCGATTGGGAGAAGGGCTTCCTGACGTTCGTCCGCGACCAGGTGCCGGAGCTGCGGGCGGCCATCGTCCAGTCGAACGAGCTTTCGGCCGAGAGCGAGCGGCAGTTGGAGGCGGCGATCGCCGAATTCAAGCGGCAGCGGGCGGCGCAGGGGTCGGGCGAGGCCCGGCAGTTGGCGGGCGCTCGCTGAAGCGGCGCGGCACGGCACACCGAAGGGTAGAACACGATGGCAAAGGCCCGGGCACTCGATCGACGCCGGAAGTCCGTGAGGAACATCCGCAAGATCACCCGCACGATGGAACTGATCGCCACCGCCCGGTTCAAGAAGGCGATGGACCGGTCCATCGCTGCGCGCGACTACACGAACCACCTGGCGAAGATTCTCGGCAACATCGCCAGCGTGGGGGCCGACGTCGCTCATCCTCTGCTCGAGGTGCGTCCGACGCAGCGGGCGGCCGTGCTGGTGCTCACCGGCAACCGCGGCCTGTGTGGCGGCTACAACTCCAACATCGTCCGCCAGGCGATCGCGATCCTCGGTCAGTGGAAGAGCGAGCGGGCCGACACGCACGTCTCCGTCTCGGGAAAGCGGGGCATTTCGGCCCTCAAGTTCCGCGGCTACGACATGGCCGAGCGCTACACGAACTTCGAGGACAAGCCGGAGTTTGACGCCGTGGCCCCGATCGGGCGGGCCTACCTGGAGGCCTACGCGGCCAAGCAGATCGACCGGTTGGACGTCGTCTACACGAAGTTCCACAGCATCGCCCGCCAGGAGGCGGTGACCGAGACGCTCCTGCCCCTCAAGCCGCCGGAGCAGACGACCGCCGCGGCCGTGCAGGGCAAGGCCGACCTGGCCTCGAACGAGTACGACTTCTACCCGTCGGCGGAGAGCATCCTCGAGGAAATCCTCCCGGCGAGCTTCCTGTCGCGGCTCTTCAAGTGCTTCCTCGACGCCGCGGTGAGCGAGCAGGTGGCCCGGATGGTGGCCATGAAGGCGGCCACGGAGAACGCCGGCGGTCTCATCAAGAGCCTCTCCCGTCAGTACAACCGCGCCCGCCAATCGCAGATCACCGGCGAAATCATGGAGATCCTCGGCGGCGTCGAGGCCCTGAAAAAGTAATTAACGACACACACGCCCCACTACGACAGACAGGAATGCACATGGCAACCGCTACCAAGGCTCCCGGCAAGATCACGCAGGTCATCGGCTCGACGTTCGACGTGGAGTTCGCGGAGCATTCGATCCCCGCGATCTACAACGCCGTCCGCATCGACACCGAGCAGAAGGGGATTTCGCTCCATCTCGTCGGCGAAGTCCAGCAGCATCTGGGCGGCGGCAAGGTGCGCTGCGTGGCCCTCGGCTCGACCGACGGGTTGATCCGCGGCGCCGACGTGGTCGATACCGGCGCGCCGCTCTCGGTGCCAGTCGGGCCCGCCACGCTCGGCCGCGTGTTCAACCTGCTGGGCGACCCGATCGACAACCGGGGCCCCGTGGAAACGAAGGAGCGGTGGCCGATCCATCGCGACCCGCCGCCGGTGACCGAGCTCTCCACGCGGACCGAGCTCTTCGAGACGGGCATCAAGGTGATCGACCTGCTGACGCCCTTCGTCCGCGGCGGTAAGGCCGGCCTCTTCGGCGGTGCCGGCCTCGGCAAGACGGTCATCCTCACGGAACTCATCGCCCGCATCGCCAGCGCCCACGGCGGGTATTCGGTCTTTGCCGGCGTCGGCGAGCGCACCCGCGAAGGCACCGACCTCTGGCTCGAAATGCAGGAGGCCAAGATCGGCGACACCGGCCGGAGCGTCATCGAGCAGACCTGCATGGTGTTTGGCCAAATGAACGAACCGCCGGGAGCCCGACTCCGCGTCGCGCTCTCCGCGCTCACCATGGCCGAGTACTTCCGCGACACGACCGGCGCCGACACGCTCCTCTTCGTGGACAACATCTTCCGCTTCTCCCAGGCGGGCAGCGAGGTGAGCGCTCTCCTCGGCCGCATGCCGAGCGCCGTGGGCTATCAGCCGACGCTGGCCACGGAGATGGGCGCGTTGCAGGAGCGGATCACGTCCACGTCGAAGGGGGCCATCACCTCGGTGCAGGCCGTCTACGTGCCGGCCGACGACCCGACCGACCCGGCTCCGGCGACGGCGTTCGGCAATCTCGACGCCTTCCTCTACCTGGAGCGGTCGATCTCGGAGAAGGGCATCTACCCGGCGGTCGATCCGCTCGCCTCGTCGAGCCGCATCCTCGATCCGCAGTACGTGGGCGAGCGGCACTACAAGATCGCCCGCCGCGTGCAGCGGACGCTCCAGCGGTACCGCGAACTCCAGGACATCATCGCGATCCTCGGCGTGGACGAGCTCTCGGAAGAAGACA
>JBEIQP010000164.1:0-4653 GCA_040376455.1 Planctomycetaceae bacterium
GAGCGTCGTGCGGTTTGCCATCGTTGCTGGAGCGATCCTCGGCGGCGTGTCGGTGGCCAGCGGGGCGTTCGGCGCCCACGGGCTGAAGGCGGTGCTCGAGGCCTCCGGTCAGGCTGGCACCTGGGAAACGGCGGCGCGATACGGATTGTTTCACGCGCTGGCGCTGGTGGCCGTCGGATTGCTGGCGGCGGTCCGGCCCGACGCCACGGGGCTTGCCACCGCGGCGTGGTGCTTCCTGGCAGGCACGCTGATCTTCAGTGGCTGCCTCGCCGCCCTCGCCCTCACGGGCGTGAAACTCCTCGGCGCGATCGTGCCGATCGGCGGCCTGCTTATGATTGCCGGCTGGGCCCGGCTTGCGATCGCCGCGGCTCGGCTCGCGGGCTGACGGCCCGGCGACCCTCAGCGGGCGGCTTCGAACTCCTGCTGGGCGTCCCGCTGCTCAAGCGTGTTTTCGAACTCCGTCGCCTCGCGTTCCAGCCGACCATCGGTCTGCTCGGCGACATTTTCCCGGCTCGACGCCCGCAGTTCGTCGCGGGCGTCCTGCCGCGAGTTGGCGCTCGGTGCAAAAGGATCGTCGGAGGCTGGGGCCGGCTCGGCGGCAGGCTCCGGCATCTCCTCGGTTCGCGGCTTCCAGCCGGGCTGCGGCGAGTCGTTGGCGGCCGGTGCGGGCACGTCCTCGGCGCGGCCTTCGAAGGGATTCGCCTCGTCGACGCGGCGGTCCACGATCGGCCGTCGCGAGCGGAGCACATCGGGTTTGGCCCGCTCGACGTCCAGATAGCGGAGTTGACCGCGGCGCCGGTCCTCCTGGATCTGGGCCACGCGCGCCCGCGTCCGATGACGCTCGAGCTTGAGCCGGTCGCAGCCCTGCACCCGCTCGAGCGACTTCGCAACCGGCCACGCGCCGGTGCCCTCAGCCTCGCGAGACGCGCCGGCGGAGAAGTCGGCTTCAGCTTCGTCGGTGCGACCGAGCTTGAGGGCCGTCAGACCACGGTAGTACCAGGCCCGCGGATCGATCGTGCCCCCCTCGATCGCCTGCGAGAGTTCGTCGTAGGCCCGTTGGTAGTCGCCAGCGAAGTAGGAGTGGACGCCGCTGCCGTAGGCGGCCGCCAGCGGCAGGCTCTCGATCGTGGCAGCGGCCGAAGCCGTCGCACCGTAGGCGGCCAGGCACGCGGCCACGACACCGACCGTTCGCCACCGCCGTCCCATCCAAGCTGCCATGATTTCGTTCCTCATGCATTCGGCCCCGGGCCCGCCACGGGGCGGATTCACCATCTCGGTCATCGGCCGATTCTAGCCTCGCGGACGGGCCGCCTCCGACCGTGCCGGCACAATCGCCACCACCCCACCTCTCAGGACGGCCGCAGGGTTTTCCCGTCCCCGACAAGGCCCCGGGCCGCGGCATGGAGCCGAAATGTGGCTTCGTCGAGGAACGTAGCCGACCGGACGAGTTGCATCATCAGTGGCTGCCCCGGCCAGCCAAACGCCCCCAGCAGGCGATCAAAATCCGCCGGTGGGCAGCTCCCCTTGAGGTCGACCAGCAACACCCGGCCCCCGCGCTCGTACGCATTGCCGTCCACCTGCCACCACGTCGGTGCCGCTCCGTCGCCGGTGCGGGAGCACGTCCATACGAATGAGCCGTCCGGCTCCGCATAGAGCCGCTCGATGGCAGCGAGCCGCTCAAACGCCGCATCGAACCCGATCGCCATCGGTGACGCGAGCAACTCCTTGTTGGGCACATCGAGCGTGGGCCACGTGCCCCACGCGTCGGCAAGCGGGGGCCCCGCCGTCGCCTCCGCGGGCTGGGATTGGAGTGTGATCTCGAAGGCGTAGAGCGGCGATGTCATGCGTGCAGGCGGTTGACGCGGTGCAACGGCTCCATCATGCCGCATCGACGATCCGGCTGCCACGCTCCGCCAGCGGCTCCTCGGCGCGGATCGCCACCACCGCCGCGCGCTGGTCGTCCGGAAGAATCGACTGCCACCGTGGCCAACCCTCCGCCTCCAGGCAGGCGATCAACTGCGGCACGTGCGGTTCTCCGGCTTCGGGGTTGGGGCCCAGGCAGACCACCGACGAGGCCGCCCCGGGACGGCTCAGGTGGCCGAGCACCAGGCCCGGTGAGCCGCGGGGCGGCTGGGGGCGGAGGCGGTCGAGGCCCACGGGAACAGCGATCTCCCTCGCGCAGGCAGCCGCAAACCAGCCGGCGATCGCGTCCACGGCGTCGAACTCGACCTCACAGGTGGGCACCGAACGCCTCGCCTCGTGCCACCAGGCATCGACGCACCGCCGCCAGATGTCGGCCACGCCCGCGTCATCGCCACCAGCAGCATGCGACGCCATCCAGCCTGCCATCACCGCCGGAATACCGAGTGGGCCCACGGCGGCGAGGGTGCGGAGGAGCCGCCAGGCCCTCGCGACGACCGGCTTCGTCGACACCGCAAATCTCCCGACAAGGTCCACGGCGACGCTCTCGGCGAGCGTCGGCTGGCGGTCCCGGAGCGGCAGTCGACCGCCAGCCGGCCGGCACGCCGGATCAAGATCGTGTCCGTGGCGGACCGTCACCCGGCCGTCATCCCAGCGGCTTCCCACCGTCACTGGCTGCCGATCGTGCCGCCGCCCCACGTAGTCATCGACCGCCGCGTCGCGGTCGCCCGCCAGCAGCGTGACGCGAACGGGGATGTTGACCTGCACCCGGCCGGGCCGGCCCCGGGTGGCCGCCGGCACGGGAAGGCCCTGACGGGCCCAGTGAATCACCGGGCCGAGCAGCCGGCGGGCGGATTGGATCGATCGCCTCGCGACGCGGGCCGCCGCCTCTCGAGCCGCCGCGGTGCCGTGCCACGGCTTCAACTCCGACTGCCACTCGCTCGACGACAGCCAGTCGAACGTGTCGCCCGCCAGGACGAGGTCGAGTCGATCGATCGGGCGGTAGGAGCCATCGCCGCGAACGCCGGCGCGAAGCACGGCGCGGTGGATGGCGGCCGAAAGCATGCCATGCCATGCGGCGGCCGCGGGCACGAGCGTGCCATCCCCCAGGGCCCAGTTTGATGTGACGACCAGCATCCCTGCCTCCGTAGGCAGTCATCGTCCGGCGCCAGATGGACGATTCACGCCAGACTGCGTGGTCGGAGCAGCCGCGCGAACCCGTCGAACCGCACCACCACCGGGTCAGGGTCGGGGCTCGAGAAAACTCGTCTGGCACGTCCGCTCGACCGTGCCGTCGAGGGCGGCGCTCGAGAGGATCGCCGAGGCTCGTCCTGTGCCTCCCGCAGGCAGCTTGTAGGTGATCTCGAACGAACGCTGACCGCCGGGCGGGATCGGTTGGATCGGGTCGAAGGAGACCCGGGCGTCGTCGATCCGGACGCGGGATGCCGAACGATCCGAGTCGAGACGGGCCTGATCCGGCAGGATCACGATCAGGTCGAGCCGACCGGTTGGCTCAGTGCCGGCATTGGTGACGGTGCAGACGAGCGTCGTCGCATCACCCGGTCGGACCGGGTCGTCGAGATCGGCGAGCGACATCTTCAGGCCGGCCTCGGAGGGCGTGCGGATCCGCGGCCGCGGCACGGTGGAACTGATCAGCGCGCAGGCCTCGTCAGCGATCATCACCGAGCCGCCGAGACCGCCAAGCACGGCCCGGATGCACGACCGCGTCGCTGGAGTGTCGCTGTAGGTGCCGGCCGGAGCCTTCGCACGCAGGTTGATCTGCCGTTTGAGCTGGCCACCCGGCTCGATGGCGGGAAGGTTCCACGACACCTTCGAGGCCACCAGGTTGTAGCCGTCCGAAGCCTCGAGCGGCGTCATGTGGTCATCCCAGGAAAACTCGAGGGACGTGGGCGCGGAGGCTCCCGCGCCCTTGTTCCTTACCGTGGCTACGTACTCCACAACTCCGTCCGACAGCACCTCGGCCGGGCCGGTGAGGTCGAGTTCGAGGGCGGGAACCGCGGGCATCGTGACGCTGGTGGTTGCCGTGGCACGCGGGAGCGGCACGGGAGTGGGCGGGACGGCCGCGGCGGCGGCCAGTGGTGCCGCAACCAGGGGTGCCGCAACCAGTGGCGCTGCGGCGACGGGCGCAGGGACCGCGACCGGAGCGGGCACTGCCGCGATGGGGGCAGGGGCGACAACCGGAGCAGGAGCCGCGACCGGCGGCGTCGCATACCGCGGAGCCGTGGCGGCGGCCACAGCAGGCTGCACCTCGACGCAGTGCGTCGCACCGCCGACGAAGACGTGTGACGGATCGAGGATCTCGACGCGGTGGCACTGGCGACCCGGCTCGTCGAGGAGGAAATCGAGCGTGAGCCGTCGGGCCGTCCCCGGCATCAGGTCGATCGTGCCCTTCTGCTCAATGGGACTCGTCGAGGCCTCGTGGTGAAATCCCTTGTCGAAGTAGTCGATGACGCGGAGACCTTGCAAAGGCTTCCCGGAGCGATTGACGAGTTCGACCTCGAAGCTCGTCCGCTCACCCACCCGGCCCACGAGCGGCCCAGTGATCGAGACCAGCACAGGATCGTCCGCGTGCGCCACGGACGCGCACACGATGACCGCGGCCAGCGTCGCGAACAAACGACTACGAAGCAACCACTCCGACATCGGCACGTCTCCCGAGAGAAGCACGGATTTCCCGGCCGGGAGAGGGTACCACGCCGCCGCGGCGAGCGC
>JBEIQP010000132.1:0-7005 GCA_040376455.1 Planctomycetaceae bacterium
ACGTCATCGAGTACGGGCCTGCCCTCGCGGCGCTTCGTCAACGAGTCGATCTCGATCATGCCGTTCGCCATTCCCATCAGGATCCGCCGCCCGCCGGCCGGTCGAGCCGCGACTCGAACCACCGCGAGAGGATCGCCAGCGGCCAGCTCATGCAGAGGTAGAGCACCGCCGTCACCACCGCCAGTTCCACGATTCGGCCCGTCGAAAGCGCGAGCACGCTGTATCGCTTCGTCAGCTCGATCACGGTGATCGCCGAACAGACGCTCGTGTCCTTGAAGAGCGCGATGAAGTCGCTCGTGACGGGCGGCATCACGATCCGCACCGCCTGCGGTACGAGCACGTGCCGAAGGGCCTGCCACTTCGTGAGCCCCAGCGACAGGGCCGCCTCGAACTGCCCGAGTGGCACTGCCTTGAGCCCGGCTCGGTAGATCTCCGACTCGTAGGCGGAGTAGTTGAGCGCCAGACCGATGATCGCCGCGGCGAGCGCCGGCAGGGCGAGGCCGATTTTGGGCAGCAGGAAGAAGATCGCGTAGAGCTGGAGCATCAGCGGCGTGCCGCGGAGCACCTCGACATAGCCGGTGAGCAACGGCCTGAGCCACGCCGGGCCGTACAGCCTCCCCACCGCCACGGCCAGGCCGGCCGCGACGGCCAGCGGGAACGCGGCGCACGACAGCAGTACCGTCATGCCGGCCGACGAGAGCAACAGCGGCAGCGTCTGCCGAACGAGTTCGCCGAGCGTGCGGCCGCGGGCGACGGGAATCTCGGCCGCATCGCGGAGCATGAGCATCTGCTGACGCCCGGCGAGATCCCAGCGGTCGTAGAGTTTCTTGAGCCGGCCGTCGGCGATCAGCCGGCCGATCGCCCCGTCGATCGCGGCGGCGCGTTTCGGCGTGCGATGCGACGTGAGCACGGTGTAGAGGCCGCCAGCAAACGGCCGATCGACGTTCCGCAGGGCGGCAAAGCGGTCGGCATAGAAGGTGACGATGCAGTCGTCGAGCACGGCGGCGTCGAGCACGCCGCTCTGCACCTGCTCCATCGAGTCGAGTGTGCCGTCGTAGCCAATCACCTCGACCTGCGCCTCGCCGCGGGCGGCGCGGGCCCGCATCTCGATCTCGGCGGCGGAGCCGGTGAGCACGCCCACCCGCCACGCCCCCGCGGGCCCGGCCTCGGCGAGGTCGGTGAGCATCGCCGGCGGCGCGCCGCGGCGGCCCACCATCTGCAGGGCGTAGCCGAAGTAGGGACGCGAGCAGCCGTAGTCGCGCCGCCGCTCGGGCGTGAGCTCGATGCCGTTGATCACGCAGTCGGCCGACTGGTCGAGCAGGAGCGGCAACCGGTCCCACTGCCCCTGCTGGAAGCGGGCCTTCACGCCGAGCTCGCCGGCAAGCAGTTTGGCGAACTCCACCTCGAAGCCGCTGAGCCGCCGCGGGTCGGCGGGATCGGGAAACACGTGGGGCCCGCCCCCCTCCTGATCGGCGGCCCAGATCAACTCGCCCCGCGAATGGATCTCTTCGAGTTCGGCGGCGCCGGCCCACGAGACTGTGGCGGCCACGACGCAGGCGACCGCCACGATTGTGTGTCGGCAGCCGATCACGTCGCCGGCCTCCGCAGTCGGCCGAGTCCGGTTGTCTCACCGCAGCCGCCGGCGAGACGGTCGGCCTCGACACCGAGTCGCGTGCCCTCGTCGATCCATGTTGAGGCAGCAGCGGCGGCCACCGCGAAGTCGGCAAGCAGGGGATCAACGAGCCGCGACGAGGCGACGGAGCCAACGAGCCCCTGGATATCGCGATCGAGGCCGAGACGCACCAGCGCGAAGATCAGCCAGCGGAGCAGAAACCCCCAGAGGATCACCCAGACGATCGCCTCCTCGAGAAAGCCGATACCAGAGACGGGCTTTCCCTCCCAGAGGTTGCCATGGAAGAAGTTCCAGCCGGCCCGCACGAGCACGGTGACCAGGAGCGCCGAGAAGAGCGCCTCGAAGAGCCAGTGGTAAGCGGAACGACCGACGCGGCCGCGACGCTCCACCACGAGCCGGTCGATGCCCGCGGAGAGCCACGCGCCCGCGCGATCAACGAGCGCCCCGGTCGCAGCCGTGGCGGCGGCATCGTCGAGCCGCGCCCGTCCGACAAGCGGCTCCTGCATGCCGGCCCGCGCGGCGAGTCCGGCCAGCACGCTCCGCGACTGCTCCACTTCTCCGGCGGGCAGCCCAAGTTCCTCAACCGCCTTCCAGCCGCCATCCCGCACGGTGCCAGACACCGACTGACCGGCGAGCAGCCTGCCGACGACGCCCGTTCCGGGCCGCACGCGACTCCAAAGCGACCCCAGCGCCGCGATCACGTGCAAGAAACTCGCAAACGGTCCGCCGTGCCAGCGGGCCACCACGTCGTCGGCGATCAGCCGCTGCCAGGCCGAGCGGTTGGCGCGGAGGGTTTCGCCGATCGCGCGGGCGAGAATCGCTTCCAGCCGGCCGCGTTCCGTCTCGACGCCGGCCGCGAGCGCCGCCACCGGTTCCCCGCTCGCAGCGAGGTCAGCCCGCGCCTGCCGCGTGAACCAGGCGGCGAGGTCGAGGGCACCGGTGCGACGGACCCGTCTGGCCGCGCGGCCGGCCAGTTCCACGTCAATCGCCGCCACGAGGTCGCGGAAGCCGGGCTCGGGTTCGAGTCCGGCCGCGGCGCGCGCCGCCGCCTCGACCCCGTCGATGCGGAAGATCCGCGGCACATCGAAGCCCTGCGACTCCAGTTCCTTCCGCCAGTCAGCGCGAATGTCCGGATCGCGGGAGGCGTGGGTCTGCACGAAGAGCAGCGGCCGTCCGGGCGCGAATGCCGCCACCTCGCGGGCCACGATCCACGAGCGATACTTCTGCGCCGTCGAGACCAGCAGGAGCACGTCGCAGGCCGGCAGCACCGCCTCGAGAAGGTCGCGGTTGTGGTTGGTGGCGCTCGGCTTTGACGACTCCGCAGGCGGCGTCCCAGCCGCGGCCTGCGTGTCGGGGTCGGGGCAGTCGACCAGCACGATATTGGCGACCGCGGGCGAGTCGCTCCGCACGAGCCGCGCCTGCATGGCGTCGAGCGGCAGCCAGGAGACATCCACGTCTCGCGCCGCCACGACGACGGGATTAATGGTCGTGGGCCGGGCCACATCGCCCGCCGTGGTCACCTCGCTGCCGGCCAGCGCGTTGACGAGCGTGCTCTTGCCCGTGCCGGTGCCGCCGACCACGCCCACGACGAGCACCCGCGAGAGTTCGAGACGCGCCTTGTCGAGTCGCGGGGCCACGCCCTCCCACTCACTCTTCACGCGGCGGGCGGGCGGCCAGGCGGGACCAGACGGTGCCCAGCGGCTGAGCGCCTCGACGAGCAGATCGAACGCCGCGAAGTCGGGCTCGGCGGCCGCACTGGACGACGGTGATCCGGTCGGTGTGTCCATTGTCAGCCGCACTCCCGCGAACATTCCACGAGCAGTTGTCGTGCCCGCACGAGTTCGGGCCGTGAACCCGATGACGCCAGTCGTCCGATCTCCTCGACGCCGTCGCCAAGCACTACGTCGTGGAGCGTCTCGGCGAGGATCCGCCCTCGTTCCGCTGACCAGCCGGCGAACAGCCGCTCGATCAGCGGCCGAATGCCTTGCGACGCCGCCGCGACGGCCCCCTCGCCCGCCAGCGGTGCCGCCACCGCGACGCCGAAGTCGAGTACGTGATGCAAGACACCCGCCGCCGCAGGCACGGCGGCGGCCCCAGCGCTGAAGAGCGCGAGCGTCATCACCGGCCGCACGACCGATCCGACGGTGAGTGCGGTGAGCACCGCCTTCACCATCCCGGGATTCGCGGCGGCAAACCTGTCGAGTTCGGCCCGCACGAAGGTGCGATAGTCCTCCGACACCAGCGGCAGCGCTGCATGCCGCCGCTCGAGGTCGGCATACCACGCCTGGCGGTCGCCGGTCGCGAGCCGTGGTCCGAGCAACCGTCCCAGTCGGTCGTCGCGGCGGCAGGCGTCGTCGAGCCGATCGATGAAGTCGGCGAGTGCCCGCTTGAGCGCCTCGAGTTCCGTGGCGGCGAAGTCTTCTTTTCGCTCCGCGGCCGTGCGGCCGACGCCGAGCCGGCGAGCGGCCCACGACACACCCTGACCGACGGTGCGGTACCCACTGCTGACGACAAGATCAACCGCCGACCGCCGCGGCTCGAGCCACATCCAGACCTCGTCCCAGACGATCTCCCGAGGCGGCGACGGCAGTTCCACCTGCACGCGGCCCTCGCGTTCCAAGAGCCGCTGCGCATCTCGCCAGCCGGCGGCGGCCCGATCGATGGCGTCGAGCCAGCCTCCCAGACCCTGCTCGGGATCGGCCACCACCCGCATCGCGCCGGCCATTGCCTGCCGTTTGATGCGGTCGAAGTCGCCGGTCGCGAGCCGCTCCTTGAGCGGCTCGTCGGCACCGCCGGGCGTGAGTTCGGGAAGCGGATGCAGCGTGATCCTGCCCGCCTCGGCGGCATCAAAGTCGTGCGGTCCGGCATAGACCGCCGCCGCCGCGACGCCCGTCTCGGCGGCAAACGTGGCCAGCCAGCCGGCGATCCGCTCCCGCTGCCGCGGCCAGTCCACCATGTTGAAGACGACGATCACCGTCTTGCCAGCGACCGCGGCGGCCGCAAAGAAGTCGCGGACCGCGGCGTCGTTGTACTTCTGTTGTGTGAGCACAGCGATGATCACATCGGCGGCGTTGCGAACGAGTTCGGCCCGGTGCCAGTTCTCGCGGAGCGTGCCGTCGATGTCGGGCGTGTCGAGAACGACGAGCCGCTCGGGCTGCTCGCCACCCGAGTCTTCCCTCCAGACGAGCACGTCGGCGGCCTCGGCATCGACCGCGTCGGCCTCGCTCCGCCAGGCAACCGGCCGGAAGCCCGGGAAGAGCGCGGCCAGATCGGTGCGGGCGGCGACGCCCCGGGCGAGGCTCGCGACGGGATGGAGCGTGCGGGCGGCTTCGGGCGTCGAGCGACTGATGTCAGAGCCGACAAGCGAGTTGGTGATCAGGCTCTTGCCGGTGTTCGTGCCGCCGCAGATGGCGGCGACCAGCAGCGGCTCCCGCGACACTTGCGGCCGCAACTTGCCGTAGAGGGCGCCGTGCCATGCGGCGGCCGACGCATCGGTGACGCCGAGAGAGGCGGCCACTGGCGTCAGGCGATCGACCGCAGCACAGAGTTCAGCCACGCTTCCAGCCCAGGCGGCAAACGACGGCGCGGCGGACTGGCCACTGGACACCATGCTCTGCCGCGACTCGGCACTCCGCTCCTGTTGATTCACCATGCCGGCCGGACAGCCGCGGCGTTCGTTGCCACCGCGGTTTCGCCGCCCTAGACTGCGGCCACTCGGCTCGCCCGCGATCCGATCCAAGTGTGTCCTCGGCGGGATTTCCCCGCAAACCCGGCACTGCCCCCCCCTTTCGTCCGCCTCCTCCGCCATGCTCGAACGCCGCCCAGTCTTTCCCGGTGTGATCGAGATGAACTATCAGGCAGGCTGGCGGATCGGCTGCAACGTCTACCTCGTCTACGACGACCGCGACTGGGCGCTCATCGACATCGGCTACGAGGAGAGCGTCGATGAGATCATTGAACTGATCCGGCAGATGGACTTTCCGCTGTCGCAATGCCAGGCGCTGGTGGCCACCCATGCCGATGTGGACCACATCCAGGGGCTCGCCAAGGCCAAGTCGATCCTCAAGGCCCCGGTGCTCGCCCACCCGAAGGCCGTACCGTCGCTGGAGAGTGGCGATCGCATCAAAACGTTCGCCGAGATCGACGCTCAAAACGTCCACCTCGATATGCCGAAGGTGAAGGTCGACCGCCCGATCGTCGACGGCGACAGGATCGACGTCGGCGGTCGGTCGCTCGAGGTCTGGCTCACGCCCGGCCACACCGACAGCCAGCTCGCCTTCCGGATGGGCAACCTGCTGCTCTCGGGTGACAACATCTACCGCGACGGCTCGGTCGGCGCGATCGACGCCCACCACGGCAGCGACATCCCCTCCTTCATCCAGTCGCTCGAGCGCATTGCCGCCAGCGACGTGGAATGGCTGCTGCCGAGCCACGGTCCGATCTTCCGGAAGGACGACCGGCTTCTTGCCGCCACGATCACCCGCCTCAAGGGCTATCTGAAACTCGCCGACTTTGGTACCTGCGCTCCGCACTGGCCACTGCTCGACGAGTGGGACCGCGACCTCGCCGAAGGCCGGTTCCCAGCCCCCTGACCCACCGGGCGACCCTGCCGGATTTTCCGTGAAGACCGGTCGTAGGGACGGTCGATACTCCTCCTGACGCTGGATTCTCAGGGGGACAATCCGATGCTTCGTTCTTTCGCCGCCGGGGCGGTAACCGCCCTTGCGCTCGTCGCTTTCACCGCCCGTGACGCGGCCGCCCAGGCACCCGTCGGCGCCGGCACGCAGGCCTACGGCTACCAGTGGGGCAACTCCTACAACGCCCACGACTGGAACCGGCTCTACCACTATCCGTACGTCTGGTATCCACAGAACTTCTACCAGGACGGCTACTACCAGAGCGCCAACGACCTCTACTACCGCTATCCGCAGGAGATGCGGGTGCCGGTCTACAACCGGGCCTGGCAGAACGACTACCCGAAGTCGCGCCGCTACTACCAGGGCCACCACTTCCATCTCGACGTGTTCTGAGTTCACGCGAAACACGGGCATCCTGCCCGTTTTCGCTTGGGCATTCGGAGCCGCAGCCAAGGTGCGGCTCGAATGCCGGCGGTCGCACCTCCAGGCGACCGTGCAGGGCCATCCATGGCCCCTGCAGCCTTGGGCATTCGCCTGTCCAAGCCCAACGCCGTAAGGCGTGGGGTGGGTCCAGGTGAGGCGTGTCCGGGATAAGCACGGCGCCCCGCGAGAGTCGCCCGAGGCCTCACGGCCTTCGGCTTTCACGGGCACGACCACAGCTCGGGGCTGCCCATGCCCTCGAGCGGGCTATGGGAGCAAGCGCAGCCAGGATGGCGAAGCGCAGCGGACATGCAG
>JBEIQP010000074.1:0-13305 GCA_040376455.1 Planctomycetaceae bacterium
CGGCGCTGCCTCTCGGAGGAGGATTCAGCGCGGGGCTGCCCATGCCCCGGGAGCCGGCCTAGACGGCAAGCGCAGGCAGGGATGCCGGAGCGCCGACGTCTCCGAGTGAGTGGAGGCCCGGAGGGCCGCAGCGAACGTCCGGCGACGGGGTGTGGGCAGCCCCGAGCCTGGGGTGGAGCCTGACCAGAGGTCACATCCACCACTCACCTCCCCTGCAGAACAGGATTGGCAGGGACGACTTTCTCCACGGGCAGCCGGCGTCGCCCGCGGGCGACGCTCAATACAGCCAGAGCCGCAGGTCCTGCCGGTCGATCACCGGCTGGGGCGTGAACCGCATCCGGCCGGCGAGCGAGCGGGTCTCGGCCGCCTGCACGCCGAGCCGCGCCCAGCGGGCGAACGACGCCCGCGCCGGCCCCGACGCCGGCCCGAAGCCCCAGGCGTCGCAGGCCGCGTGCCAGAGCCGGTCGAGCCGTCCGCGGCGCACGTGCAGGGCGTCGAGCCCGTACCACTCGGCGGGCTGCTCGAGCGTGGCGGCCCCATGCGCGGCGGCGATCGCGAGGAGGGCGTCGTCGAGCCGCAGCGCCGCATCCTTCAGTTCGGCGAGCGACAGCGGGCAGCCGGGCACGAAGAACGTCCGCAGCGCCCGGTACCGGGCCGGACCGACGCCCGCGATGGTGGCCAGCGGCAGCCGCGTGACCGCGACGGTCGCCCCCCGGTCGGCCAGCCGCCGCACGCTCTCGCGCACCCAGCCCGCGACCTGATCCACCGACAATCCATGGAGCAACTCGTTGCCCACGTCGGTCACCAGGGCCGCCGGGGCCTCGACCGACTCCCGGTCAAGGCTCCGCCACAGGCCGCTCCAGAGAATCGACGGCAGGCGCCGCAGGGCCACGCGGCTGTTCACCCCGTATCCGCGGCCATGGCCGGCCGTCACGAACAGATCGACGGGCCCCGGTGCTCGTGCGGCGACCACGGCCGTCAGCCGCGCGAGCCCGCGGGAGACGTTGCTCGCCCCGAGCACGACCACCGCGCGCCGGCCCGGAGCGCCGTTCAGTTCCAGCGTCGCCACGGAGTGCCGCTGGAAAGGCCTTGGTAGCACGACATCGCCAGCATCGTGAACATGAAGCCGAGAAACTGGTCTCCCCTGCTGAACCCCCACCAGGCCACGGCGCCGCCGGCCACCACGCCGAGGATCCCGGCGATCCGATACGCGTCGGCCACGCCGAGGCTGAGCAATCCCTCGCGGACGATCTGGCCGCCGTCGAGCGGCGGCACGGGAACCAGGTTCAGCAACGGCCAGAAGATGTTGACCGTGAGCAGAAAGTCGATGGCGACGTAGGCGAACGGCGACGTGAAGCCGCGGCCGCCGTCCAGCCCCAGGCTTCGGCCGAGTGCCTCGATCGGGAACGGCACGGAGTAGCCGGTGAGCTTGAGCGCCGCGACGATCGCGGCCGCCAGCGTTAATTGCGCGATCGGCCCTGCCGCCGAGACGAGGAGCCGCTGGAAGGGCCGGAGGTGCCCGCGACGGCCCCACAACTCCGGGATCGCGATCCCGCCGAAATGGTAGAGCACGACGTGGGCCCCCTGGCCGAACGCGCGGTAGGCGAACGCATGCCCCAGTTCATGAACGAGGAGCGACAAAAACACGACGCCGATCCAGATTCCGAGAAACTGCAGCATCGCCCGCTGATCGCCCCGGGCGAATGCCTGGCAGATGTTCCAGCCAAGCAGGGCCGCCGCCAGCCAGAACCAGGCCGACACGCGGACGCGGATGCCGGCCAGATCGAAGTGCCAGTCGGCGGCGGTTTCCTGGGGTTCGGCAAGCAGCATGCGGTGTTCCTCTCGTCTTTCCGTGCGGAACGCGATGCCGCCATCTTCGGGGGATCGCCGCCGGATGACAAGCGACGACCACGGGCGCCAGCCTACGCGGCGCGGCGCCGCTTCGTCGCCGCCCGCGCGGCCGGGTTCCCCGCACCGGACCGCCCGCGGGCGATCTCCAGCACGGCGGTGGCCGCACGCTCGGCGGAGCCGCCGCGGGCCACGACCGACGCCACGGCCTCGAGCCGATCGACCACGCGCTGCCGCGCGGCGGGATCCCGCAGCCATTCGATCACGTGCGCGGCCACCCGCTCGGCGGGATCCTGCACCGCGAGATACTCGGGATAGATCGCCGCGGGATCGGCGGGCGGCACCGCCGCCGGCGGCCGCCAGTCGCCGCGCACCGGTCCGATCGGCTCCGGTGCGGCGAGCAGGTTCACCAGCGTGATGAAGCGGGCGCGCCGAACCCAGCTCTGCACCACGTGGGCGAACCGGCTGATCCGATAGACGATCACGGTCGGCACCCGCGCGGCGAGCAGTTCGAGCGACACCGAGCCGCTGACCGCGATCGCCGAATGGGCCTCCTCGATCCGCTGCCGCGTTTCCCCCGCCACGACCTCGACCTCCAGCCCGCGGGCGGCGCCGCAGGCCGCGAGCATCTCCCGGATCCGGGCCGCGTGCCGGTCATGCAGGGCGGACACGACGAACCGGGCTTCGGGAGCCGCTGCCCGCACGCGCGCGGCGGCCCCCACGATCGACTCCAGGTTGCCCTCGATCTCCTGGCCGCGGGATCCCGGCAGGAGCAACACGAGCGGCCGGGCAGCCGCCGCCGCCTCGTCGTGCCGCTCCGCCCGCATCTCGTCGAAAAATGGATGGCCCACCAACGTGCTCCGCATCCCCTGCGCCGTGAACCACTCGTGCTCGAAGGGAAGCGGGGTGAGGAGGTGATCCACGAGCCTCCGCATCTTGGCGATCCGCCAGCTGGCCCACGCCCAGATCTGGGGCGGGCAATAGAAGACGACGGGGATGCCGTGCCGCTTCGCCCGCCACGCCAGCCACCAGTGGAAGCCGGGAAAATCGACGAGCACGCACACGTCGGGGCGGTCGTCGAGAAAGCTCCGCTCCGCCCGCCGGGCCAGATCGACGAATCGGTGGATGTTGAGGATGACGCGCAGAATCCACATCACCGCCAACTGCGTGAGATCGGCGACGAGCCGGCAGCCGGCGGCCGCCATCCGGGGTCCACCGAGGCCGACGCACTCCGCGTCGGGATGGCGGGCGTGGATTGCGCGCACGAGCAGCGCGGCGTGGTGGTCGCCCGAAGGCTCGCCGGCCGAAAGGAAGACGCGCATGAAGATCTCCGCAGGGGCACCCGCGCCCGGGCGGAGTATTTCAGATTCGCGTCCCCCACCCTAGGCCGCTTTCACCCGCCTGAAACCGGCCGGCAGGCCGGCTCTGCCGCCCGCGGCCGCGGCTGTCGCCCGGCTCACCGCCGCCTCGGCTCCGGCAGGCCGCAGGCGAGGATCGCGCCGCAGGCGATCACCGCTGCGCCGGCGACGAAGATGTGCCGGAAGCCGAAGCGATCGACCCCCAGGCCGACGAGCGGGGAGAGCACGAACGGCGCCGCGAGCGCCGCCCCCACGATGCTCACATACCGGGGGTGATCGGCCGGCCGGGGGGCGAGTTCGAGCGCGTAGTTGGTGAAGATCTTCAGCGAGATCGGGTTCAATCCCAGCGGCACGTACACGATCCAAAACCACTCGACGGCTGTCGCGTGCGGCAGGAGCGAGAGCGCCGTGACGATCAGCGGGGTGAGCGACGACAGGGCGACCAGCCAGACGAGCACGATCCGGGTGCCGCGCCGGTCCGACAGCGGTCCGGCGACGAGGCTCGCGACGCCGGTGGAGGCGTTCTGGACGACGACCCACGTGAGCAGGCTGCCGATCCGGCTGCCGAGCCGATCCCGCGCGAACGCCTGATAATGGGGGAAGAGCATGAGCACGGCCGAGAAGCAGGCGGCCACGAGCGACAACCTCAGGAGCGGCCGGTCGCCGGCCAGCGTCCGCCGCCAGTCGGCGATGCCCCGCGATGCGTCGGCCAGCGCCCGGCTCGCCCAGGAGGCGTCCGGCCGGGATGGCGGCCGCGCGGCCGCGGCCTCGTCCGCCGGCTCATCGAGCAGGGCGGGCACGAGCCCCGCCAATCCGAAGAACAGGGCGGTCACGCCGAAGATCTTCGGGAAGCCGCCCGCCGTTCCGAGCCACGGTCCCAGGAGCGCGACCGCCGCCACGATCGCCAGCACGCTCCCCACCGCCACGCTCACGACCATCGCCCTGCCGCGGTGCCCCGGCGCGATCAGTTTGCCCTGCAGCGAAGCGGCCACCAGTTGATTCAGCCCGTTCGCCCCGGAGAAGAGCGCGTAGAGGAGCAGGAAGGCGGCCGCCAGGAGGTCGGGCCGGCGCGATTCGAGCGGGCCCCACACCGCCGCCAGCAGGGCGAAGCAGGCGGCCATCGCCAGGCTCGTGCGCATGAGCGTCCACTTCTTCACGGGCCGCCGCGCGAGCGCCCCGGCGAAGAAGAGCGGCGGCACGCTCTGCCCGGCGCGATTGAGCACGGGCAGCAGTCCGCGGAGGAGCCCCGAATCGACGACGGCGTCGAGCACCGCCGGCATGATGATCGTCTCGGTCTTGAAGATCCAGCCGACGCGGACGATCACCTGGTAGAGTTCGAGCCAGACCGTGTTGCGGGCCTCTCGGGGAGCCGCGGCACCGCCCGACGGGGATCGGTCGTTGCATCGACCGCCCACAGGGTTACGATTATTCTCGGTGTTTCGGGTGCCCATCGTTCCCCGGAGCATGAGGGTTTTTTCGGATGCCGTCCACACGCCTTGCCTGCGCGCTCCTGATCGGTTTGACGGCGGTCGCCGCCCAGGCGGCGGAGCACCTCGTGTGGTTCGGAACCTACACGGGCGAAGGCACCGGATCGGACGGCATCTACGTCGCCCGCTTCAACGACGAGACCGGCGAACTGTCGCCGGCGACCCTGGCGGCCGCCGCCCACACGCCGTCATTCATCGCGGTGCACCCCACGCTGCCGGTCCTCTACGCCGTCGCGGAGTTCGAAGGCCGAATCGAATCGTTCACCTATGACCCCGCCACCGGCACGTTGACCGCGAAGAACCGGCAACCGGCCTGGGCCTGCCACCTCGCGGTCGATCCCCAGGGTCGGGCTCTGCTCGCCTCCGCGGGCGGCGTGACCTGTCTCGGCATCGCGGAGGACGGCGGCCTCGAGCCGGTGGTGAACGGCACGCCGGGGGGCCATCTCGACCACCCCAACGACGGCCATGCGAAGCAGAAGTCGTTTCCGCATTCGATCAACCCCACGCCCGACGGGCGGTTTGCGATCGCCTGCGACATGAACTTCGACACGGTGTTCGTCCACTCGCTCGATGCAGAGAAGGCCACGCTCGCCCTGCATGGCTCGACGCCGGTGAAGGCCGGGGCGGGTCCGCGGCATTTCGCGCTGCATCCCAACGGCAAGCACGGCTACGTCGTGAACCAGAAGGACATGACCGTGACGGCCTTCGCGTTCGACGCCCAGGCCGGCACGCTGAAGGAAATCCAGACGGTCTCCACGCTGCCCGACGACGTCCAGGATCGGAGCAGGTTCTCCACCGCCGAGATCGCCGTGCACCCGTCGGGCACGTTCGCCTACGCCTCGAACCGTGGGCACGAGACGATCGCGATGTACGCGGTGGACGAGGCGTCGGGCAGGCTCACCTTCCTCGGCGCGGAGCCGATCCGCGGCGCGGAGCCGCGACATTTCGCGATCGCCCCGGGCGGCAAGTTCCTGCTCGCGGCGGGCCAGCATTCGGCCAGCGTCACGGTCTTCGCGATCGACCCCGCCACGGGCAAGCTGTCCTACACCGACCGCACGATCAAGGTTCCCACCCCCACCTGCATCCGCTTCCGGCCAGCCGGTTGAACGCCTCCATGATGATCTGCCTGCTCAAGTCGAAGATTCACCGCGCCTGTGTCACCGGAGCGTCGGTCGATTACGAGGGAAGCCTCACGATCGCCTCGGATCTGGCGGAACGGGTGGGCCTGCGGCCCTACGAGCGGATTCTCGTCGGCAACATGGGCAACGGGGAGCGCTTCGAGACCTACGTGATCTACGGCAAGGCGGGCTCCGGCGCGATCGAACTCAACGGCGCCACGGCCCATCTCGGCAAGCCCGGAGACCGGCTCACGATCATGTCGTTCGTCTGGCTCGACGCCGACGCGGCGGCCCGGCACGCACCGGCGGTGATCGTTCTCGACGCCGATAACACGATCAAGAGTGACCGATGATCGCCATCTCTGCACGCGTGTCCGCCGCCGGCCTCCTCGTGATGGCGGTTCTCGCCGCGGCCTGTCCCGCGCGGGCGGAAGAGGCGTTCACCCCCGTGGCGGCGGGCGTTCGCTACCGCACGATCGGCGTGTACGACCAGAAACGGCTGGCTGCCATCCTCGACGGCGGCCTCGACGCGTTCATGGGCGGCTCGACGATGAAACCGGGCGACTTCAAGGGGCGATTCGCCGCACCGCGGCATGCGGTGACGCTCTATGAGGTGCAGTTCGATTCCGTGATTCCCGAATGGGACAACCAGCCCACCCTGGGAAGCGGGCTGCTTGCCGTCCCCGCTGACGGCGGCACCTCGCATCCGCTTCTCAGCTACCAGCACGGCACGGTCTTCGGCCGCGACCAGGTTCCCTCCCGCCCCGACAATTCGTACGAGACGCAGTTGGCGCTCGCGGCCTTCGCCAGTCAGGGCTACGTCGTGATCGGAGCCGACTATTTCGGTCTCGGGCCTTCGCGGGTGCCCAACTGCTTCATCGTGCCGCAGGGCACGGTGCAGTCGATGCTCGACCACCATCGTGCGTCCCTGGCCGTGCTCGCATCGCTCGGTCAGGCCACGCCGCAGTTCTTCGTGTTCGGCTGGTCGCAGGGCGGCTGGTCCACGATGCAGTTCCTGCGGCGACTCGAAACGCTCGGGATTCCGGTCACGGCCGCCGCGACGGTGAGCGCTCCGGTCGATCTGTCGGCCGCCTTCCGCCGCCCGCTTGCGAATCCGCGGCCGCAGGATGCCTCGTGGATCATGGGCTGCATCAGCAACATGTTGTGGGCGCATGAGGAATACGACCGACTGCCGGGGCTCGCCGCTTCGGCGATCAAGCCCGAGCATCTGGCGGCCTCGCGGAAGTTCTACGACGGCGAGCTCGAGTGGACCGCGTTTGAGGCCGCGGTGCCCGGCGGCCCGCGGGGGCTGCTGCGGCCCGAGTATCTCGCGACGGCCGAAACTGGCCGCGGGCGGTTCTGGCAACTGCTCGAGGATGCCGGGGCCTATCGCTGGAAGATCAAGACGCCCCTGCGGGCCTACGCGGGCGATGCCGACGAGGCGATCCCGCCGGCGGTGTCGCGGATGGTCGCCGACTTCAACGCGCTGCTCGGCAGCACCCAGGTGGAGTTTCTGTCGGCGGGCGAGCGGGCCGACCACCGCGCCTCGTACGTTTCGGCGACGCTCGGCGTGAAGGACTGGTTCGACGGGTTCCTGAAGCCGGCCGCGCGGTAACGCCGCCGGCGCGGGCTGGCGGTCGGGACCTCGATCACCCTTTGGCCGCGGGGTCGCTCGGGCCGCGGAGCAGCAGGAGTTCGAGATAACTCCGCCGTTCCGGATCGACGCAGTCGAGTTCCCGCGCGAGCGATTCCAGGCAGCCGCGCGCAAGTGGCACCTCCCCCGGCCGGGCCTGCAGTTCGAGCTCGAGGTAGTCGCCCAGGCCGTCCACCCGATCGAGGGCGACGTCCACCTCCGCCCCTTGCCAGAGCACGCGGGCCGGCCGCCGCCGCTTCGCCACCTCGCGGACCTGCCTGAAGCCGAGTGCCTCGAGCAGGCTCGTCCACTGGCCGATCGTGGCGGCGCCGCCCCGCGGCCCCCCTGGATCGGGCTGTGCCTGCGCCAGGCCCAGTTCGATCTCCTGTCGCGTCTTCGTGGCCGAGTCGATGCGGGGCCCCTTCCAGGTCACCGCCACGGCGTCGCCGGTGCGACGCAGTCGCAAGGCCTCGTCGGTGCGGGCGAAGTCGCGGCAGGGATGCGCGAAGTAGCGGTCCACCTGCTCCACGGGCTCGCGAAACCGGGCGGCAAGCGCCACGAGTCGCCGTTCGAGCGCGGCGGCGTCCACCACGCGAAACTTCAGTTCGACCTCGTACATGCAACCACTCCTTCGTTCCCGTCCCGATCGTCGCCCCTGCGGCGGAGGGCCGCAAGAGCGCGGGCGTTTCCCGCAGCGCGCGAGTCGCCACCGCAGGATGCGGCGCCGCCCGACCCTGAAAACCCCGGCTTGGCCGGCGGATGGCCCGCGCGGCAGGCGGGCGCACTAGAATGCAGGCACCCTCGGACGCATGCCCATGCCTTCCCTCGCGACCCGCCCGCCGCCCTTCGCATGCACACCGTGGCTCGCGGTGCTGGTGGCCTGTCTGGCGGGAGTGGCGGGCTGTGGCGGCGGTGCGGCCACGCATCCGGCCGTCGGCCGCACGATGCCCTCCCTCCCCATCGCGGCGTTCGCCGATCCGGATCGCACGCCGCCGCCGTTCGACGGCAAGGTGACGCTGCTCAACTTCTGGGGCACCTGGTGCCCGCCGTGCCGCCGGGAACTGCCGGGGCTCGTGCGGATCGCGAACCGGCTCGCGGACGACCCCCGGTTTCAGTTCATCGCCGTCTCCTGCAACCCCGGGCTCGACGACTTCGACGCGCTCGCCGACGAGACCGGCCGCTTCCTGAAGCGTCAGGGGATCGCACTCGACGCCTGGGGCTTTGCCGATCCGATGGCCCGCGTGCTGTTCGAATCCGGCTCCGGAGGCCCGCCGCTCCTGGAGGCGTTTCCCACGACCTATCTGATCGGCCCCGACGCGAAGATCCGCCGCGGCTGGGTCGGCTACCGCGGCCGCGACGAGGCCGAGATCGCCGCCGCGATCGTCGAGGCGCTCAAGGCGGTTCCGACGGCCGCGGCCTCGCCTCGGTAGGTGGCCGCCGCGGTCAACGCGGCCCCGGTGCGTCGGGACGCACGGCCGTGAGCGGCGTCTCGCCACGGAGCATGCGGCCGATCTCGTACGTGAGCCGCAGATACCAGTCGCTGGGGAGTTGCCGGCCATCGGCGTCGAGCGTGAGCCACGAGCCCTGATCGGGCGCGTCGGCGGCGGTGGCCGCGACCTTGTAGATGGCGGTGCCCTCGTCCACCTCGTCGAACATGGCCACGTAGATCATGCGGAAGTCGGCTGTCTTCGCCTGAAACGCGTCGAGCGCCCCGTGCGCCAGCCCCCAGTAATGGTCGCCGCCCTTCCGCGGAATCTCGTTCTTCACCGGCCGCTTCGCCTCCTTCGCCTTGAGGTTGTGCCACGAGAATCCGGGCCAGATCACCGGGCAGTAGCCGATCCCCGCCTTGCGGGTCTCGTCGAGGTCGGCCGATATCTGGTGCTTCTTGAACCGCTCGAACTGCGGCAGGTCCTTGAACCGGCCCACCGTCCACGGGCTGACGACGTCGAACGCGCGGTACACCGCCGCCCATTCCTTCCCCCGGCGGGAATCGCCGGTGCCGCTCCGCCAGAACGTCGGCACCCCGCCGAACAGGGCGGCCCGATACCGCTCCGGCGCCTCCTTCTTGAACCAGTCGATCGCCTCCAGCGCCTTGCCGGGATCGCTCGGCACCCGGTCCGGGAATCCGAAGCCCCAGATGCCGACGACCGGCCGACCTCGCTCGTGCACGTACCGCCCTCCCTCGGTCAGCCCCGCATCGACGAGTTTCCGCCAATCCTTCTGGATGCAGCCGAGCCAATCCTCCTCCTCCCGCATCCCGGAAATGTCGTACATCACGGCGAACACCCGCCCCTCGGCCGCGGCGGCCTCGCGGACGTTCCAGAGGGCCTCGTCGAGGAGTTTCTTGTAGGCGGCGTCGGCATCGTGATGCGTCCGCACGAACCGCTGCACGAACGCGCCGTCGATCCCATACTCCCGCATCCAGCGCAGGTGCCGGGCCACGGTCGGTTTGACCCCCGCCGAGTAGAGGAAGGCGGGCTTGCCGCCGACGGTCATCTGCGTGGGAAAGAGTTCGTCGCTGCCGAACTCGCGCAGGTCCGGATACATCTCCACGGCGAGGTTGGTGCCGTCGGGCGTCTTCTGATCGAGCGCCCAATGAATCCAGCGGCCGTTCGGCTCGTGTCCCGCCGCGGTGAACCAGGCCTGATAGCCGCAGAGGATCTTGCCGTTGAGCGTGGAGCCGTCCACCGCCGCCGAATCGGGCTCCGCGGCCACTGCGGCGCCGAGGATCACGCAGGCGCCGATCGCGGCGGCTGTCCGAAGCGTTGCACTCACGATCCGCATCTGTCGCTCCCCGGGTGGTTCATCGGTCTGGTGTGCCGAGACGGTCGAGAAATGCCCGGGCGGCCGCGGCCGGATCGGCGGCGCCGGTCACGGCCGATGCCACGGCGACCCTGGTGATGCCGAGCGCGGCCACGGCATCGAGACGCTCGAGCGTGATTCCACCGATCGCGAAGACCGGCAGGCTCGTCTCGCCGGCCACCGTCCGGAGGAAGTCCTGCGGCGCGAACGCGGCGAACGATTTGGTGGCCGACGGGAAGCAGGGACCGACGCCGAGGTAGTCGGCCCCCTGCCCCACGGCCGTCCGCGCCTCGACGAGATCGTGGGCCGTCCTCCCGAGCAGGGCGTCGGGCCCGAGCACGCGTCGGGCCAGCGGCGTCGGCAGGTCGTGCGCGCCCGCGTGGGCGCCGTCCGCCCCCACGGCCGCCGCCACGTCCACGCGGTCGTTGACGATGATCACGGCCGGATGCTCGGGGTCGTGACGCCGCGCGATCCCGAGCGCCCGCTGCACGCGGCCGACGAGCGCCGGCAGATCGAGCGCCTTGTCGCGGATCTGCAGCATCCGCACCCCGGCTCCCAGAAGCTCCTCCACGAGCGCGTCAAACGCCGCCTCGTCCGGACGGCCGTCCACGAGCACGCACAGGCTGACGCCCGCGAGCCGGTCCCGCGCGCGGACGGCCGTGAGCGCGCCGCGCTCGAGGCCGTAGAGCCGGTAGCGGAGTCGCTCGAAGCCCGGCGCCGATTCGGGAGCGACCACGGCCGCGCACTCCGCGAGGCTGCGGAGCGCCTGGGCGGCCCGGGCTGCGTTGGCCGCGACGAGGTCGGCGGGCGTGGCCCGCTTCAACGCGACGGCCGCCTCCAGTCCCGCTCCCACGTCTCCCGCCACGTCCCGCAGCGCCGCGCGGTGCCGCAGCGGTTCGGCCGCCAACACCGTCGCGAGTTCGTGCCGCAGATCCTTGGCGAGGCTCGTCAGTCGGGCGTCGTCGAGGACGAACCGCACCACGTCCTCCACCACGCGCAGGGCCTCGCCTGCCCGGTTGGCGGAGGCATCGATCGCCCGCCAGATGCCGGCGGCCCCGCCGCGCCAGGGTTCCCCGGCCGGGTCGCGGCCCCGTTCGCTCTCGGTCCCGTTTGTCATCGTTTCCCCCTGTTTTACCATCTCCTGGCCGCCCGACACGCCTTGGCCCGAAACCCTCTTCCACCTACACTCCCGCCCCCTTCCGTCGTCCGCGTCCGCAGGATTCGCACCGATGGGTGTCGCCCGCTACCTCACGCTCCTCTGGCCGGGCATGCCTTGGCTCTGGCTCCGTGGCAGCCTGACCGGATTGGTGCTCGCGCTGGCGTTCGCGATCACGCTCGACGTGGCGGTGCTGACCACGTGGATCTGGTCCGATCTGCTCGGGCTCTCGTTCACGATCGCCGTCTGGACGGCGCTGGCGGGCATCTGGGTGGTCTCCACGGCATCGGCCGTGTCGTCGTTTCCGCCGCCGATCCCGCGGCACGGCGACAAGCGCCGCGAGGAGGCCGCCGAGGCGTTGTTCGTGAAGGCCCGCAACGCCTATCTCGCCCGCGACTGGCTGGCCACCGAGACGCACCTCCGCGGCCTGCTCGACCTCTCCCCGACCGACGGCGAGGCCCAACTGCTCCTCGGCACGCTGCTCCGCCGCGTGGACCGGCCGGCCGAGGCTCGCGAGGCGCTCGAGAAACTCGCCCGGAGCGACTCGGGCTCCCGGTGGCGGGCCGCGATCACCCGCGAACTGGCCCTGCTGAAGTCGGGCCAGAGCCGCCCCGCTGACGAGTCCGCCAGCCCGACGATCCTGCCGCTGCCCACGACTGCCGACGGCGCCGACGGCCACGACGCGGCCGCCGCCTGAGGCACGGCGGAACACCGCCCTTCCTGATACCGGCCGCCGCCACGACCGGTCCGACATGCGGCGTGTCCTGCCGCCGGCCCTTTTCCACCGCCCGAAAAAGGGCTCCCGCAGACAATCCAGGGGCCGCGTCCTAGAATCCCGCAGTCGGTTTGGCGTAAGGTTTGCACTGGACAAGAGGTCGGAGGCAGGGCCTGCCGGAATGGCACCCATCCTCCCAGGCGGCACCTAGACCCACGGGGATTCCCTCCATGTACGAGCGTTTTACGGACCGCGCCCGGAAGGTCATGCAGTTGGCCAATCAGGAGGCGCAGCGGTTCAACCACGAATACATCGGCACCGAGCACGTGTTGCTGGGCCTGATCAAGGAGGGCAGCGGCGTCGCCGCCAACGTCCTCAAGAACCTCGACATCGACCTGCGGAAGATCCGCATGGAGGTCGAGAAGCTCGTCCAGAGCGGCCCGGACATGGTCACGATGGGCAAGCTCCCCCAGACTCCCCGGGCGAAGAAGGTGATCGAGTACTCGATGGAGGAGGCCCGGAACCTCAACCACAACTACGTCGGCACCGAGCACATCCTGCTCGGGCTTCTGCGGGAGCAGGAGGGGGTGGCGGCCCAGGTGCTCATGAACCTCGGCCTGAAGCTGGAGGATGTCCGCGAGGAGGTCCTCAACCTCCTCGGCCACGGCATGGAGGAAGGGGGCGAGCGGGCCGGGATGGGCGGCCGGCAGCCGGCCGGCGCCGGGGGCGGCGGCAGCGAAGCGTCGCCCAAGGGGGGCAAGAGCAAGACCCCCGCGCTCGACAGCTTCGGCCGCGACCTCACCGAACTGGCCCGCCAGGGCAAGCTCGACCCGGTGATCGGACGCGAGAAGGAGATCGAGCGGGCGATCCAGATCCTCTGCCGCCGCACGAAGAACAATCCCGTGCTGCTGGGCGAGGCCGGCGTCGGCAAGACGGCGATCGTGGAAGGCTTCGCCCAACGGGTGGTCGATGGCAACGTGCCCGAACTGCTGGCCGATCGGCGGATCGTGGTGCTCGACCTCGCCATGATGGTGGCCGGCACGAAGTACCGCGGCCAGTTCGAGGAGCGGATCAAGGCCGTGATGACGGAAGTACGGCGCGCCAAAAACGTGGTTCTCTTCATCGACGAGATCCACACTCTGGTCGGCGCCGGCGGCGCTGAAGGCGCGATTGACGCGGCCAACGTTC
>JBEIQP010000064.1:0-15816 GCA_040376455.1 Planctomycetaceae bacterium
CCAGAGGCAGAGAACCAGAGGCAGAGAACCCGGAAGCGGGCGGCGTTCCACACGCCGGACGGGACGGTCAAGGACGCCCGAGCGTCTGAAGGGTGGCTGACGGGACTCGAACCCGCGACCCTCGGTACCACAAACCGATGCTCTAACCAACTGAGCTACAGCCACCGTGACGGCCGAATCATACCACGCTTTGCGGGCCGTTCTACTCCCGGCGTCGGGAGTCGATGACGATCGTCACCGGGCCGTCGTTCACGAGCCGCACCTGCATGTCGGCCCCGAAAACACCCCGCGCGACCGGGCGGCCGACGAGCGGCTCCAGCGCCAGCAGGAACTGCTCGTAGAGCGGCACCGCCTCCTCCGGCCGGGCCGCGCGGAGAAAGCTGGGGCGATTCCCCCGCTGCGTGCTGGCATGCAGCGTGAACTGGCTGACGACGAGCGCCTCGCCGCCGATGTCGCGGACGCTCCTGTTCATCAGGCCCGCGTCGTCGCCGAAGATTCTCAAGGCCGCGATCTTGGCCGCCAGCCAGTCCGCATCGGCGCCGGTGTCGCCCGTCTCCACTCCCACGAGCACGACGAGCCCCCGGCCGATCGCCCCGGCCCCTCGACCGTCGATCGACACCTCCGCGTCGGTCACCCGCTGCACCACGGCTCGCATCGCCGGAGTGTAGCGGCCCGTCACTGCTTCGTGGTGAGGAACTTGAGCAGGGCCAGCATGTCCGATTCCGGCAACTGCTCCAGGATGCCCGACGGCATCATCGACACCGGCGACGTCGTGCGGTCCTCGATGTCGCTCGTCGGGACGGTCACGCTCCCCTCCGGGGTCTTCAGGACGAGCGACTCCGGCGACTCCTCGGCGACGATCCCGCTGATCGTCCGTCCGTCGTCGGTGATCACGATGGTGAGTTGGTAGTCGGGGCCGACCACCAGATTCGGATCGACGAGATTGTCGATGAAGTAGTCGGCGCCGTTGACCCACGATCCCGACAGGTTCGGCCCCAGCCTGCCGCCGACATCGCCATGCATGTGGCAGTTGGCGCAGGCCTTGTTGAACACCGCCCGGCCGTGGCTCGGATCGACTGCCCATTTGGGCACGTCGTTCCAGGCCTTCTTGAGCCGGGCCATCGTCGCGGTCGCCGCGGCCGGCGACTCGTTCACCCGGCCGTAGAGGGCGTCGAGCGCGGCGCGGATCGCCGGGTCGTCGAAGCTGCGCAACTGCCGCAACTGCGTGGCGTTGACGTCGCCCTTCGGGATCGCGTTGGAGGCCAGGGCTTCGACCAACGGCTTCGCGAAGGCCGGCTTGCTGGCGAGCGCCGAGATCACGGCGGTGCGTTCGCCCTCGGGCATCGAGCCGTAGGCCTCCAGGAGCCGGGGCGCGACGGTCGGATCGCCCGACCGGCCGACGAGTGGAAGCGCCGCGCCGCGGAAGGCCGGGTCGTCGAGCAGGGCGACGAAGACCGGCACCGCGGCCTTGTCCCCCGTCCGGCGCAACGTGTCGAAGGCCTGCTGCCGCTCGGGCAGGGCCGCCGCCCGGTCGGCGAGCGTGGCCCGCATCGCGGCCAGCACGTCCTGGTCCCCGAAGACGGCCGACAGCCGGCGGGCGACCACGCCGGGCGCGCCCTCCGTGAAGCGCGCAGCCGCCTTCTCCCACCCCGGTGGCGGCTCGGTCGCCCCGGCCGTCGCGAGGCTGAAGTCGAGGATCTGCAACGTCCGTTCCGCCACGGCCGGCGGCGCCGTCGCGATCTCGGCGGCCAGCCGTTCGCGGCCCGCCGGCAGCCGGCCGACGTACCAGCGGATCGAGTCGCCCAGCACCGGCAGCGGCGTCGCCGCGGCAACGGCCAGCGCCCGCCCGAGGTCGGCCTCCACCAGGGGCGCGAGGCCGCTCCAGATGAGCCTGGGCTGGAAGCGGTCCCCCGCGTCCTCCGCGTGCATGGCCAGCGCGGAGCCGATCCTCCAGCGGTCGGCGGCGTCGGCAAGCGTCGGGAGCGCCGAGGCGAGCGACCGACGCACGAGGGCCGAGGGATCCTTCTCGGCGGCTGCAAGCAACACCGCCGGGGCGACCCGCGGCGCATCGGGCACTTCCGTGGCCAACTGCACCGCCCACCCGCGGACGCGGTCGTCGGGATGGGCGAGGGCCCGGGCCAGCCCGTCGTCGTCGAGGCCGCCGGTCACGTGCAGCGTCCACAGGCCGCGAAGGGCCGTCACGGGATCGGCCTCCTCGGCCATCGCGCGGAGCGGCGCCACTGCCGACTGATCGAGCGCGCCCGCCGCCGCCCGCTCCTGAAGCAGCCGCCGCGCCGTCCGCACGAACCACTCGTTGCGATGCGCGTGCAGTGCGACCAGGTCCGCGTCGGTCTTCGCCGCCAGATCGACGGTCCGCGGCGAGAACGTGTCGGCCCACGCCAGCCGGTAGATCCGGCCGTTGGAGCGGTCCCACTTCCCGGTGTTGGTGTCGTGGCAGTGCTGCCTGTCGCACCAATCGATCGAGTAGACCGCCCCGTCGGGCCCGTATTGCAGATCGACGGGGAGATACTGCTCGTCCGGACAAAAGAGCATGTCGGAGCCCGCGTGAAAGACCTCGTAGCCGCTCCCCTGCCGGAAGATTTCCTGATGGTTCATCTGCCGGCCGTGCAGGTTGTGGGTGAACACCCGGTCGCGGTAGATGCCCGGCCAGTTGTCGCCGAGGTAGACCATCGTGCCGACGTGCGAATGCCCCCCGTAAACGGCGTCGCTCCCCTTCTTGCCCGCGCCTCCTTCGCCACTGTCGTACCGCGCGGCCGCGGGCAGATAGTTCGTCAAGCCGGGCGCGAACGGGGGCCCGAGCGGGCAGATGAACGGCGCGTAGCCCGTGTTGCCCTGGATCCAGAAGTGGCCGTTGCGGATCACGTGCGTCGTGCCGCCACCGCCGCGCAGGCTCCGGCAGTGCGTCATGAACGCGTCGCCCACGCTCGTGAAGTCGATCCCCCACTGGTTGCTGCCGCCGTGCGCGAAGACCTCGAACCGCCGCCGCGTGGGGTGGTAGCGCCAGATGCCGGCGGTCAGGCGGCTCCGCCGGTCGTCCGGCGTGCCGGGCACGCCGACGTGCGACGTCGTGAACACGCCGTGGCAGCCGTAGAGCCAGCCATCGGGCCCCCAGGTGAAGCTGTTGAGCGTTTCATGGGTGTCCTGCAATCCCCAGCCGTCGAGCACGACCTCGGGTTCGCCATCGGGCACGTCGTCGCCGTCGCGGTCCGGGATGAACAGCAGATGGGGCGCCGCCCCGACCCACGCGCCCCCAAACCCCAATTCGATCCCGCTGACCAGATTCAAACCCTCTTTGAAGACGGTGCGCTTGTCGAACGTGCCGTCGCCATCGTCGTCGGAGAGGATGACGATGCGGTCGAGACCCTTGCCCTCCGGGCGGCGCGTCGGATAACTGTGCGCCTCGACGACCCACAGGCGGCCGCGCGGGTCGATGGCAAACGCGATCGGCTGATGAATGTCGGGCTCGGCCGCGATCAGGTCGCAGCGGAATCCGGGCGTGACCTTCATGCCGGCCACGGTCGCCCGTGCCGGGGCGTGCGGCGCCGCCGCGGTCGGCCCCGCCGCCGGCGCGTTGTCCACGAGATGCCAGAGCACCGGACTCGACCACCAGCGATCCTGGTCGGTGCCGGCAGCCGCCGCCGCAGGCCGGGCGGTCGCCCCCAGGTCGGCCAGGCGGATGTTGCGGAACTGCACCTTGACCGGGCCCTTGCCGCTGTGGATCTGCACCGCCAGTCGGCCGGCGAATTCGGCATCCTTGGCATCGCGATCGTCGAGCACCGACACGAGCGTGTCGTTGATCCAGATGGTGACGTGCGACGCCGTTGCGCGGATCCGGTAGCGATTCCAATCGCCCGGCTTCACCTTCTTGCTGATCGCGTCGGGCGGCCCGAACACGTCGCTCCAGGTGCGGCCGTCCGGGGCGATCGCCTTGCGCTCGCCCCGTTCCACGAGCAGGCCCCGCCCTTCTTCGTCGTAGATGCGGCCGAGCCACTCGCGGCCGTCGTCGAGATCGGCCTGGTAGCCCTTGGCATGACCGTTCGGCTCCCGCTCGCTCCGATACTGGATGCCCGAGTTGGCCGACGGCTTGCCCGTGATGCGATACTCGAGTTGCAAGTCGAAGTCCGCGATCTCCCCCTTCCACCAGAGAAACTCGTTGGTGGGGAGGTTCTCACCCTGCCGGATCTCGGCGGTGATCGCCCCATCCTCGACCCGCCACTGCCCCGCGGTGCCTTCCCAGCCGTCGAGCGTCGTGCCGTCGAAGATCGACCGCGGCGCGGGATCGACCGGTTCGGCCGCCACGGCCGACATCGCCGCCACGCACACCGCCAGCATGGCGGCCCCGGCCGACGTGCGGCCCCGGCCGGAACGCACCCCCTCAATCACGACAGGCATGCGATTCACTCCTCTGACAAGGCCTGCGAAGTCCACTGGTGCCTGCCGCCGGCTCCGCCGTCAGCCGCTGAACGTCCACTCGGGCAGTTTCATGATCGCGCCCCCGCGCATCGCTGACTCGTGGGCCAACAGCCCGGTGCAGGTCCAGTTGGCGCTCTGCCGGGCGTTGGGATACGGGTCGCGGCCCTCCACGAGGGCGGTCACGAATTCGTGCACCAGGTGCGGATGGCTGCCCCCGTGCCCCCCTCCCTGCGTGAACGACAGGTGCTGGTGATCGTCGGCGTCGTAGACGCCCCCCGTCGTGAACCGCCGAATCGGCTCGGGCAGCAGATGGGCGAAGTCCGGCACGGGCACGCGCTGCGGAATCTCGGGCTCGGGCCGCTTCGCCGTATGCAGCACCGGCTCCTCCCCCTCGCAGAGCTGCCACTCGAAGCTCTGCTTCGAGCCGTAGACGTCGAAGCTTTCGCGATACTGCCGGGCGGTGTCGAAGAGCGAACGGATGACGCGGGCCACGACGTCGCTGCCCCGCAGCTTCACGTGGGCGCTCTCGATCGCGAACGGCGACCCGTAGCGGCCGATCAGTTCCTCGCGAATCCGGCCCGAACCGAAACAGCTCACCTCCGCGGCGTCCTTCCGCTCGAGCGCCAGGCACGGCCCCACGCAGTGCGTGGCGTAGTGCATCGGGGGCAGGCCCGGCCAGTAATCGGGCCAGCCGTCCATGTCCTGCTGGTGGCTCGCCTGGACGAACTGGATCTTGCCGAGTTCGCCGCGGTCGGCCATCTGCTTGATGAAGAGGAACTCGCGGGCGTAGACGACCGTCTCGGCCATCATGTACCTGAGCCCCGTCTTCGCCGTGAGTTCGACGATCGTGCGGCAGTCTTCGACGCTCGTCGCCATCGGCACCGTGCACATCACGTGCTTGCCGGCCTCGAGCGCCGCGATCGACATCGGGGCGTGGTCGGGGATCGGGGAATTGATGTGGACGGCGTCGATCTCCGGATCCTTCAGCAGTTCGGCGTAGCTCGTGTACCGCCGCTCGATCCCGTGGGCTGCCCCCACCTCGTCGAGCTTCTGCCGCGACCGCTGGCAGATGGCCACCAGTTGGGCATGGGGGTGCCGCTGATGGATCGGGATGAACTCGGCGCCGAAGCCAAGGCCGACGATCGCGGTGCGAACGGGTCGATTCGCCGAAGTCATGGGGATTCCCTGCCCTTTCCGTGAGGTGCCACCGTCGCGGCGCTCGTCAGCCGCCGACCGGCCACATCATACAAACGAGCGCCCGCGCCGCCCGCGAAGGGCATCGGCTCACTCGGCGCGGGCCACGACGCGGGCCCGCTTCTCGCTGTAGTCACGCGCCCCGCCCGGCGCCTCCACGGTGACGGCGAACATCGTCGGCCCCTGCACGAAGCTCTGCGGCAGGATCGGCACGATCACGTCGCCGGCATCCCGTTCGACGTTGAACACGCCGCCGGCCACGGGCACCGCCCGATTGCCGTCCATGATCCAGATCTGGTACTGGCTTTCGGTGGGCACGTTTCTCGCCAACCCGCGGACCCGCAGGAAGCCGCGTTGCCGCGACGGGCTCCAGACCACGTCGCCGTCCGCCCGATCCGCGTCGGGTCCGCCGGCCGCTCCCGCACAGTCGAGATGGACGGCGTCACGCACCGTCGCGAGCATCTCGTCGCGCAGCCCCGCGGGCGTCGGGCCGCGGTCCGCGGCCCCGGCTTCCGCCAGCGTCTCGCGAGCCGCGGCCGTCAGGTCCGGCCCGTCGATCGAGGGCTTCGCCGGTTCCGGCGCCCGCCGGCCGACGACGATCATGACGCAGGCCGCCGTGGCGAGCAGCGCCAGTCCCGCCGCGGACAGGCTCCAGCCGGCGGCGGCGATCGGCCGCCGCTGCGCGAAACGCCGCGCGTCGTCGTGCAGCCGCGACCGCACTGCCGCGGGCAGGCCGGTCTCGTCCGGCCGCGCGGTGGCGACGGCCACGGCGGCGGCCAGCCGGTCGAAGCCATCGACGTCGCCACCGGGCCGACCGCGAAGCAACTCGTCGAGTTCGCGTTCCTCGGCGGGATCGAGCCCGAAGACGGACCGGTCGGCAAGCAGTTCGCGGAGCCGCTGCTCCTCGGCGTGGGAAGTGGGGTTCATGCTCATGGGCTCCTCGTTGCCGCCCGCGCCAGCGGAGGCTCGCGCGATTCCTGCTCGATCCATTCCCGCAGCCGGATCAGGCCCCGCCGGGCGTGAGACTTGACCGTGCCCACGGGCATTCCGGTTCGTGCGCTGATCGTCGTCTGCGAGCAGCCCTCGCCGAGCGCGAGCTCCAACACGAGCCGCTCCTCGGGCCGGAGCCTGTCGAGCAGATGCCGGACGCGGGCGACTTCGTCCCCCACATCGACCGGATTCGCGGTGGCTGGCATCGGGATCTCCGAAAAATCATCGCGGCAGGTGAACAGGGGACGGCACGTGCGGCGCCGATGACGGTCGATCAGTCGGCGTCGCGCGATCATGGCGATGAACGTCGTCTCCGACGACACCGCCGGATCGAACCGCGCGGCGTGCTGCCAGAGATCGACGAACACCTCCTGCACGGCTTCCTCGGCATCCTCCCGGCTCGCCGCCATCTTCAGCGCCAGCGACCACACGAGCCCGCCGTAGACCGCGATGCATTGCTCCATCGCATCCGGTCGGCCGGCGGCCACGTCGGGGAGAATCATGGAACGGCTCGCGCATCCGCTGAGGCATCGAAGGGGGGCGTGTGTCGAGCATATCCAAGTGCCGATCCGACCGCGGACCGTGGCTCCTCCGGCAGTGGATTCGCACGCCGGGGCCGGGCGGATGCGGGCGGGGTGCAACCGGCGGCAAAACGGGGTTTTGCGGCCGCCCGGATCAAGGGGATCGGACGGCCGGAACTGCCATTCCGCCGCCGGCGGCGAATCGCTCCAATCCGGGCGGCTTCCCGTGCGAAAGGCGCGACCATGCATCCCACCGTGACCACAGCGGCCGTCTCCGGCTCCCGCGGCTGCGTGGGCGACATCGCCCTCGTGGCCCGGGAGATTCCGCTGTTTCCGGTCGAGCGCACGATGCGGCTGGCCGCCGTCGCCGAGGCGCGGGCGAAGGCGGGCGTGCGGATCGGCTGGGCCGCGGCCTTCCTCAAGGCCTACGGCATCGTCGCCCGCGAGATGCCGATCCTGCGAACCTGGTTCGTCCGCGGCCTCCGGCCCCGGCTGGCGACCTCCTCCGAAAGCGTGGCGACGCTCGCCGTCAATCGGTCCGACGTCGGCGACCCGCGATTCGGCCCCGAGGACCGCCTCTGGTTCGCGCGGCTGCGACGGCCGGAGGATGCGACGCTCGGAGCGATCCAGCGGTTCGTCGCCGCCTGCACGACGCAGCCGATCGAGGAGTTCTTCAAGCGGCAACTGGAGCTGGAGATGATGCCCGGCATCATCCGCCGGACGATCCTCCGCTGGAACATGAACTCCACGTCGCGAAAGCGGCCGAGCCGCATCGGCACGTTCAGCCTCTCGACGCTCGCCGGCTTTCACGCCGTCAACCGGTTTCATCCCACGCTCTGCACCACGAGCCTCTCCTACGGCCCCCTCGAGAGCGACGGCCGGTGCCTGGTGACGCTCATCGCCGACCATCGCGTGCTCGACGGCGCCGCCGTCGCGCGGGCCCTCTCCCGGCTGGAGCAGGTGCTCGCGACCGAGATCGCGACGGAACTCACGACGGTTCGCGATCCTGACGCCGCCCCTCGTGCAGCCGCCGCCTGATCTCGGCGAGCCGCTCCCCCAGGTCGCGTTCCAGCCCCCGGTCGGTCGGCTCGTAATACCGCTTCTCCACGCCGAGATAGTCCTGCGCGGCGATCCCGTCGGGAGCGTCGTGGGAATAGGCGTAGCCCGCTCCGTGACCGAGCCGCTTCGCGCCGGCGTAGTGCTTGTCCTGCAGGTGCCGCGGCACGGGGATCACCGCCTGCTCGCGGACGTCGCGGCGGGCCGCGCCGATCGCCAGCGTGCAGGCGTTGCTCTTGGGCGCGAGCGCGAGATAGGTGACGGCCTGGGCGAGCGTCAACTGGCACTCGGGCAGCCCCACGAACTCCGTCGCCTGCATGGCGGCCACCGCGATGACGAGCGCCCGGGGATCGGCGTTGCCGACGTCCTCGCTGGCGAGGATGACGAGCCGCCGCGCGAGAAACCGGACGTCTTCCCCTCCTTCGAGCATCCGCGCGAGCCAGTAGAGCCCCGCGTCGGCGTCGCTGCCCCGGATGCTCTTGATCAGGGCGCTGGCGCAGTCGTAGTGCGTGTCGCCGGAGTCGTAGCGCTGGGCCTTCCGCTGCACGCTCTCGCGGGCGAGTTCGAGGGAAAACGGGAGCGGGCGCACGGCGCTCGACAGCACGCCCACCTCGAGGGCCCCGAGGGCCCGGCGGGCGTCGCCGTCGGCGGTCTCGATGAGAAATGCCCGCGCCTCGGGGGCGAGCGTCACCTGCTCGTTGCCGAGCCCCTGCTCCCGGTCGGCCACCGCCCGATCGAGAATCGCGCCGATCTCCTCGCGGCCGAGGCTCTCGAGCTCGAAGATCCGACTGCGGCTGACGAGCGCCGAGGTCAGCGCGAAGAAGGGATTCTGCGTGGTCGCCCCGATGAGCGCGATCACGCCGTTTTCGACGTCGGGAAGCAGCACGTCCTGCTGCGCCTTGTTGAAGCGGTGAATCTCGTCGATGAAGAGGCAGGTGTGCTGGCCGTCGTCCTCGAGCCGCCGCCGCGCCGCGTCGAGCACGTCGCGGACATCCTTCACGCCCGACGCCGTCGCCGAGAGTTCGACGAACCGGCGCCGCGTCTCGTGGGCGATGATCTCGGCGAGCGTCGTCTTGCCGACGCCCGGCGGCCCGTAGAGGATCACCGAGCCGAGCCGGTCGGCTTCGATGAGCCTGCGCAGGAGCATCCCCTGCCCCACCAGCTTGGACTGGCCCACGTAGTCGGCCAGCCGTCGCGGCCGCATCCGCGCCGCCAGCGGCGCGGCCCGGGCGACGTTCGCGGCTCTCGACGCGGAAAAGAGATCGGGCATGAGGTGCCTGCCGATTCGCGGCGGGGAAACGTGCTTCAGCGGGGCTGGGGCGGGGCCGCCGCGGGGCTCGGCGGCGCGAGCGGCGCGAGCGGCACCCGTTCCGCGTGGACTTCCGCGCCGCGTTCGTCGCGGATCGCGAGCGTGATCACCGTCCCGTCGGTCGCGCCGGCATCCGGCGCGGAGCCCGCCGCCGCGTCGCGCCAGTCGATCTCGATGGTGCCGAAATTGACGCCCTGATACCGGGGGCCGAGGCGGTGGCGATTGGGCTCCTCGCCGCCTCCGCCGCCCCTCGGCTGGTTGAGGCTGCTGGCGGTGAGATCGTGGAGCGGATAGGCCAGCGCGCCTTCGCCGGCGGGAATGCGGCTGAGTTCGGCGGTGTGCCGGTCGCCGCTGACGACGATCACGCCCCGCGCCCCCGACGCGCGGATCGTTTCGAGGAGCCGGGCCCGCTCCGCCGGAAAGTGGCCCCACTGCTCGAAGCCGTGCTCCGTAGCCGCCACCTGAATGCTCGACAGCACGATCCGGACCTCGGCCGGCTCGCGGAGCGCCTCCTCCAACCAGGCCCACTGCCGCGCGCCGAGCACCGTCGCCGCGGGATCATCGGTGGGCCGGTAGGGCCCCTTCCCCTTCACGCGTTCGTCGGCCGGGGTCGACGCCAGAGGCGACCGGTGGTAACGGGTGTCGAGACAGATGAACTGCACCCGGCGGCCCGGCGGCCCCACGGTCAACCGGCGGAAGATGCCCTCCTGCGACCGCAGCGGCGAGTCGGTCGGCACGCCGAAGAAATCGAGGAAGATCTGCTGCGACTCGCGGCGCCGCGGATACTCCCGGCCGGCGTCGTTGCAGCCGTAGTCGTGGTCGTCCCAGACCGCGATGATCGGCACGTCGCGCCTCAGCGCCGCGAACCCCTCGTTGCCGGCGAGCCGGGCATATTTGTCGCGCAGGACGGCCATGTCCTCGGTGTCGCCGTAGACGTTGTCGCCGAGCAGCAGGAGCACGTCGGGCTTGAAGCCGGCCACGGCCTGCCAGATCGGCTGCGGCTTGTCCTGCCGGATGCAGGAGCCGACGGCGATCCGCGCGATCGGCCGCGCCGGATCCAGGTCAACCGCACGGGCCGGGGCCGCCACTGGCGCCACGACCAGGGCCAACGCCCACACGCAAAGCGAACGCGCGCGCATCATGTCGCCACTCCTCCGCCGGCGGTTCAGCCGGCCCATACGAATTCGATCGCGGCGTCGATCTCCGGATGGAGGCTCTTGTGCACGGGGCACGTGTGAGCCGCCTGTTCGAGCGCCTGCCGCTGCGGATGATCCGGTGGGAGCGGGATGGTGAGCCGCGTCCGCAGGGCCGCGATCCGCCGCGGCGGTTCCTTCGTCATCTCCTTCACGGTCTCCGCCGTCATGCCGACCAGGTCGAGGCCGTGCCGATCCGCCACGATCCCCATGATCGTCATCATGCAGGCGCCGAGCGCCGTGGCGACGAGGTCGGTCGGCGAAAAGCTCTCCCCCTTGCCGTGGTTGTCCACGGGCGCGTCGGTGACGATCGCGGCGCCCGATGGGCCGTGGACGGCGCGGCAGCGCAGCCCGCCCTCGTAGGTGCTCGTGAGCCTGACCATGGCTTGCTCTCCGCGGTTGGTGGCTGGTTCTGAAAGCCGCATCCTACACCGTCGATGCCCGCCGTCATTCCGGCCCCCGGAAGACGCGGCGCGGCAGCCGCGCCGGGCGGTGCGAAACGGGCCGATCCGTACGCAATCCCGTTCCCGTGCCTATAGTTGGGCGGTTCGTTCCCCCCGATCCTTCGGCGGCAGACACCGGCCGCATGATGCCCATGGGATTCCGCTCCCTCAAAGCCTGCGTCGATGCCCTCCGCGCGGAAGGACAGGCGGTGGTCATCGACCATCCGGTCGATCCGCATCTCGAGATCGCCGAGATCCAGCGGCGCGTGTTCCGCGCCGGCGGGCCGGCCGTGCTCTTCACGAACCCCGCGGGATCGGCCTTTCCGATCCTCTGCAACCTCTACGGCACCAAGGCCCGCATCGAGCGGATCTTCGCCGACACGCTCGACCGCGTGAAGCGGCTCGTGGAGCTCAAGATCGACCCGACGGCCGCCCTGCGGCGGCCCGCACGCTACTGGAGGAGCCCGCTCGACGCCCTCTCGATGCTGCCGCGGCGGGTCCGCTCCGGGCCGGTGCTCGCCCGCAGCATCCCGCTGTCGCGGCTGCCGCAGGTGGTCTCGTGGCCGGGCGACGGCGGACCGTTCATCACGCTGCCGGCCGTCTACACCGAGCACCCGGATCATCCCGGCACGAAGCTGTCGAACCTGGGCATGTACCGGGTGCAGTTGGCGGGCAACGCCTATGAACCGGACCGCGAGGTGGGCCTCCACTACCAGATCCACCGCGGGATCGGCCTGCACCATGCGGCCGCGCTCGCCCGCGGCGAGCCGCTCCGGGTCGCGATCTTCGTCGGCGGCTCGCCGGCGCTGCCGGTGTCGGCGGTGATGCCGCTCCCGGAGGGGCTGTCGGAGCTCACGTTCGCCGGCGTGCTCGCGGGCCACCGCATTCCGATGATCGGCAGGCCGGGACGGCCGGCGATCTATGCCGACGCCGACTTCGTGATCGAAGGCACGGTGCAGCCCGGCGCGACGAAGCCGGAAGGACCGTTCGGCGACCACCTCGGCTATTACGCGCGGCGGCACGACTTCCCGCTGCTGCGGGTCGATCACGTCTGGCATCGCGAAGGCGCGATCTGGCCCGTCACCGTCGTCGGCCGCCCGCCGCAGGAAGACACCCTCTTCGGCTGGCTGGTCCACGAACTGACCGGCCCCGTGATCCCGACCGTGCTTCCGGGCGTGAGCAGCGTGCACGCGGTCGATGCCTCGGGCGTCCATCCGCTGCTGCTCGCCGTGGGCAGCGAGCGGTATCTGCCCTGGAAGCCCTCCTCCCGTCCGGCCGAACTGCTGACGCAGGCCGCGGCGATCCTCGGCCAGGGGCAGCTCTCCCTGGCCAAGTATCTCTTCATCGTCGCGGAGGGGGATGCGCCGGGCCTCGACGCGCACGACATCCTGCCGTTTCTCACCCACCTGCTGGCCCGGGCCGATTGGCGGCGCGACTGCCACTTCCACACCGAGACCACGATCGACACGCTCGACTACTCCGGCAGCGGCTTCAACGCGGGTTCCAAGCTCGTCGTCGCCGCCCGCGGTCCCGCGATCCGTCCCCTGCCCACGACGATCGCCGCCGGGGCCGCGGTGCCCGCCGGCTTCGCCAATCCCCGCGTCTGCCTGCCCGGCGTCGTGGCCGTCGAGGGCCCGCGGATCGAGCCCCGGCCACGGCTCGACGCGGCCGGCGACGCCGCGATCTGGGAAGCGGCGGCCGCCGCCCCCTGGTCGGCCGACGTCGCGCGGTTCTGCGCCGCGCTCGGTCCGGGCCATCCGCTCCGCGAGTTTCCGCTCATCGTGATCGTGGACGACGCCGGGTTTGCCGCCGCGAGCCTCGAAAACTTCCTCTGGGTGACGTTCACGCGGTCGAATCCGGCCGCCGACGTCGATGGCGTCGAAGCGTTCACGCACCAGAAGCACTGGGGCTGCCGCGGCCCGCTGGTGATCGACGCTCGGCTGAAGCCGCACCACGCGCCTCCGGTCGAGGAAGACCCCGCGGTCACGGCCCGCGTCGATGCGCTCGCCGCACGCGGTGGCCCGCTGGCGGGCCTCGGCCTGTGAGCGGCTGCTCGTCGAGCGCCGGTCAGGCCGTGATGCTCGACACGCGGATCTTGGTGGACAGCGACCGATGGCCGGTGCGGCGGCGGTAGTTCTTGCGGCGCTTGAACTTCTGCACGTAGATCTTCTCGCCCTGCACGAGGCCGAGCACTTCCGCCTTCACCGTGGCGCCCTTCACCTTCGGCTTGCCGAGCGTGAGTTGACCCGCCTTGCTGACGGCGAGCACCTCCTCGAACACCACCTCGCTGCCGGCCGGCAGATGGCGGAAATCGATCTCCAGTTCCTGGCCCTCGCGGACCGTGTACTGCCTGCCGCCATCGACGACGACGGCGTAGTGGTGGCCCGCGCCGGCCATGCTGGCGGCGGAGGATTCGGAAGCGTTCGCGGCGGTTGCCTTGGCCATGGAAAGATCCGGTGAGAGAGACAGGAGATTTTCAGGGAAAAACGTGAGCCCCATAGGGTATCGCGGAACGGGCTCCGGGTCGAGTGGGGGATGAAAAACGGGCAGCCGGCCGATTTTGGCCGTTCTCCGGCCGACCGCCACCGTCACCCCACTCGCCCGGCGGGCCCGTTCACGGGAACCGCACGCTGCGACCGGTCGTGTCCCAGGCATCGAAGACCAGATGCTCCGGCGACACGCCGTCCTTGCCGTCCACGTGCAATTGGATGTGCGTGGCGTCTTCGAACTGGGTGATTTCCCGCCGCTTGCGGTTGTTGATCCACGTGGCCACCTCGTCGTGCACGGTGATGTTCAGCCGCGTCACGTCGCCCCGGGTGGCGGACAGCTGGAGCGTCCGCATCACCTCAATCGCCATGCTCTCGGCCGTCTTCACCATGCCGGTGCCGGTGCAGGTGGGGCAGTCGCGGAAGATGCTCTTCCGGAGCGACGGCCGGATCCGCTGCCGGGTCATCTCGATGAGGCCGAACGGGCTCGTCCGCAGGATCTTGGTGCGGGCCCGGTCGCGCTTCATGGCGTCGTGCAGCGCCTTCTCGACGCCGCGGCGATACTTTTCCTTCCGCATGTCGATGAAGTCATTGACGATCACGCCGCCGAGGTCTCGGAGCCGCAACTGCCGCGCGATCTCCTTGGCCGCGATCAGATTCATCTGGTAGGCGTTTTCCTCGGCCGACTTCTCGGTGCGGAACGACCCCGAATTGACGTCGATCGCCACGAGCGCCTCGGTCTGATCGATGACGATCGACCCACCACCCTTGAGGGGCACCTTGCGCTGGTGAATCCGCCCGATCTCCTCCTCCAGCCCGTAGCGGTGGAAGAGCGGCTCCTTGCCCTCGTAGAGTTGCAGCCGCGAGACGTACTTGGGCATCACGAGCTCCAGGAACTCGCGGGCCCGCTCATAGGCGGCCGGCTCGTCGATCAGAATCCGCCCCACGTCCTCCGTGAACATGTCACGGATCGTGCGGATGATCATGTCGCTTTCCTGGTAGATGTCGATCGGCGCCGAATACTTGCGCATCCGCCGCACGATGCTCTTCCAGAGCCGAAGCAGGTAGGCCATGTCGCGGGCCATCTCCGACTTCGTCCGCTCCGTGCCCGCGGTCCGCACGACGAAGCCCACGCCCTTGGGCGGCTTGAGGTCGAGCATGATGTCGCGCAGCACGCGACGGTCGCGCTCGTCGTCGATCTTCTTGGAGATGCCCACGCGGCCCAGCGGCGGCATGAGCACGAGATACCGGCCGGGAATCGAGATGTAGGTGGAGAGCGTCGGCCCCTTGGTGCCGAATCCCTCCTTGATCACCTGCACCAGCACCTCGTCTCCGCGGCGCAGGATGTCCTGGATCGGGGGCTTCACGCGGGGGCGGTCGCCGATGCGCGGCTTGCGGCGGGTGGCCGTCCGCCCGCCGTCCGCTTCGCCCGCGGCGGCCTCGCCGCCGCGGCCGGCCGGCTCGACCGCGTCGAACGCCTTGTCGGGATCGAGCCCGCCCTGCCGGTAATACTGCGGCTCCACGTCGCTGATGTGGAGAAAGCCGTTGCGGCCCACGCCGAAATCGACGAAGGCCGCCTGGATCGAGGGCTCGATGTTGACGATCCGGCCCTTGTAGATGTTGCCCACGTAATTGTCCTGACTGGTCCGCTCCACGTAGAGCTCCTCCAGCACCCCGTCTTCCATGATCGCGATCCGGCATTCTTCCGGCTGCGACACGTTGATCAGCATTTCCTGTTTCATCCGCTTTTTCCTTCCCGTGTTTCAACCGCCCGCGGGCGGCGTCGCGCTAGGCGACCGTCTGGGCGAGCAGGCGACGCATCTGGTCGCGCAGGTAGGCTTTCACCTCCCGCGCACCGTCCATCGCCAGCGCCTTCTCGGCGATCACGCGGCATTCGGCGACCGAAACGCTTCGGCACACCTGCTTCACCTCTGGAATGGCGCTCGCCGGCACGCTCAGTTGCCGCAAGCCCAGCCCCAGAAGCAGCTGCGTGTACATCACGCTGCCGCTCATCTGACCGCACACATTGGCCGGCACACCGGCCTCCTTCGCCACGTCCAGCGAGCGGCGCAACAGCCGCAGCACCGCCGGATCGCAGGCGTTGTACAGATCCGCAACCTCCTTGTTGCCCCGATCGACCGCCAGCGTGTACTGGATCAGGTCGTTGGTGCCGATCGAGACGAAATCAAC
>JBEIQP010000166.1:0-4547 GCA_040376455.1 Planctomycetaceae bacterium
CGGTCTCGGAGAGGCCGGCGAGCTGGTTGCGAAATGCCGGCTCGGCATGCCGCCGGGCGACGTCGCAGTGGAGCTTGGCGAGGTCGTACTGGTGGCGGAGTGCCGCGGCGAGCGTGCCCTTGCGGGCGGCGGTCTCACAGATGCTCACGACGTCGGACCAGCGTCCCTGGTGGACGAGTGCCGTGGTGCGGGCTGCGAGATCCTCGTGGGGAATGGCAGCCGCGATCGCCAGATCGGCCGGCTCGGGCGCGACGGGGGCCCACGAAGCCGGCTCGGCGGCGGTCGTCCACGATCCGATGCCCCACGCGACGAGCGTCGCTGCGATCAGCAAGCCGGCGCGGATGAGCCGACTGAGACCGCGCAACGGCAGGGAGCGGGCAACTGGCACGATGGCATCCGTTCGCACTTGCCGCGAATGGTCGCGGCGGCCGGCGGTCGATCCATTGACCGCTCGCGATTATGGATCACGAAAGGGCCGCGGGCAAAAAAACCGGACGCCCGAAATCCCACAATCGATGCCTGAAAAAGCCTCCGCAGCCGCTACGACCGTTACCGACGGCAAGGCCGACACGTTGGTAGGATGGGAGCGTGACGCACCAGCCCCCTCAGACCGATTCGGATGGCCGTGAACGCGGGGCCGCGATGCGGGTCGACGAACAGTCGCCAGTCACGCTTGTGCTCCTCGACCGCGTGCGCGATGGCGATGCCGACGCCGTCAATCGGCTTCTCGAGCGACACCGCGCCGCGATTCGCCGGATGATCGACGCCAGGATGGACCGCGTGATCGAGCGGCGGGTCGACGCCAGCGACATCGTGCAAGACGTGATGATCGAGGCAAACAGGCGACTGACCGACTATCTCGCCAACCCCACGATGCCGTTTCGGCTTTGGTTGCGGCACATGGCCCGCGATCGGCTCATCGACGCTCACCGTCGCCATCGCGTGGCGGCCACGCGCAGCCTCGACCGCGAGGTGCCGATGGTGGCTCGCGACGGCGAGGACTCCTCGGCCGACGGGCTCGTCGGAATCGCCGACCGGGAACTGACTCCGGCGGCGGCGGCGACCTGGCACGAGTTGGAGCGGCGGTTCGCCGCGGCGGTCGACCTGCTCGATGATGTCGATCGCCAGATCGTGCTGCTGCGACACTTCGAGCATCTCTCAACGGCTGACGCGGCTGAGATCCTTGGCCTCTCGAAGCCCGCCGCCGGGATGCGGTATCTCCGGGCCATGCGTCGGCTCCGGAGCCTGCTCGACGGCGGCCCGGACGGCTCCTGAGGCCTCATCCGCCACCGAGCCGCGCCTATCATTTCCCAGGGTTTCGTTCCGCGCTTCATCGCCAGCCCATGCCAACCCGCTTCCGTGCCATCGACGCCGAACTCGCCCCCGAGCGAGAAGAGTTCCTCGCGCAGCTCGTCGAGGAACTCTCCGAGTGCGCTGGTTCAGAAGCCCAGCGGCGACTCGACGCCATGGTTGCCCAGCACCCCGACCTCGCTGGCCAGCTCCGCGAACTGTTCGCGACGATGTCGATGGCCGACGCGGTGGCCGAAGAGTCGACGATCATGCTGCCGCCCGGTGTGGCCGCGAAGCTCCGGCAGTGCGATGATCCGCGGGCGACTCTGCCAATGGCTCCGACCGGCCCGGCCGCCCCGGTGTCGCGTCCCGGAGCGTTCGTGCCCGGGGCCACGCCGCTGCCCGCCCTGTTTGGTGACTACGAACTCGAAGAGGAGATCGGGCGCGGCGGCATGGGCGTCGTCTACCGGGCCGTGCAGCTGAGCCTCGGCCGGACCGTGGCGGTGAAGATGCTGCTCCGTCGTGATCTCGCCAGCCCAGCCGACCTCTCCCGGTTTCGAAGCGAGGCCGAGGCTGCCGCCCGCCTCGACCACCCGGGTATCGTGCCGATTTTCGAAGTCGGCGAGCACGACGGCCTGCCCTTCTACAGCATGCGGCTGATCGAGGGCACCACGCTCGCCAAGCGGCTCGCCGCCGGGCCACTGCCGTCACGTGAGTCGGCGGCCTTGCTGGCGAAGGTGGCCGACGCGATGCAGGCCGCGCACGACCGCGGCGTGCTCCACCGCGATTTGAAGCCGTCGAACATTCTGATCGACACAGCCGGGGAACCGCTCGTCTCCGACTTCGGCCTTGCCAAGCGGCTCGAGGATTCCGATTCGGTCACGCACACCGGCGCCATTCTCGGCACACCCTGCTACATGTCGCCCGAGCAGGCCGCCGGCAGCCGCGGCGATGTGGGGCCGGCGAGCGATGTCTGGAGCCTCGGCGCCATCCTCTATCAGACGATCTGCGGCCGGCCGCCGTTTCAGGCGTCGACGCCGATGGACACGCTCCTGGCGGTGCTCGAGGCCGATCCGCCCGCGCCGCGATCGGTCAGCCCGGCGGCCGATCGTGATCTCGAGATGATCGCGCTCAAGAGCCTGCAGAAGCCGCAAGACCTCCGCTACGTGTCGGCCGCGGCGCTCGCCGCCGACCTGCGGGCCGCGCTTGCCGGCGAGCCGATTGCGGCCCGCACGGGCGGGCTGGCCGACGTGGTGGCACGACTGTTTCGCGAGACACACCACGCCGTCGTTCTCGAAAACTGGGGTCTGCTCTGGATGTGGCACTCAGTGGTGGTGCTGGCGCTGTGCTGCATCACCGACGTGCTTGCCTGGCAGGGCCTCTCCGGCCGCTGGCCGTATCTCGTGCTCTGGGGCGGCGGCCTCGCGCTCTGGGCGCCGATCGTCTGGGCCCTGCGGCATCGCAACGGGCCGGTCACGGCGGTCGAGCGGCAGGTGGCGCACGTTTGGGGCGGCAGCATGATCGCCAGCACGCTGCTGTTCGCGATCGAGCAGCTTCTCGGGCTACCCGTGCTGACGCTCTCCCCGGTGCTCGCCCTCTTCGCCGGGCTCGTTTTTTTCGTGAAGGCGGGCATCCTCTCGGGCGTGTTCTACGTGCAGTCTGCCGCTCTGTTCGCCACGGCACTCGTGATGTGCCTCGTGCCCGAGTGGCAGCACGTCATCTTTGGTCTCGTGAGCGGCGCCTGCTTCTTCGTGCCGGGCCTCAAGTACTTCCGCCAGCGGAACCGGCCACAGTGAGCGGCCTGCGGGCGAGGAAAGCCTCGACTTCGGAAGGCAAGGATATGCCTACTCGTCTCGACTTCCCCCGCCCGCCGGCTCCCGGGGCGTTGGGTCCTGCTGCCGTTGCGGGATGCTTGGCAATGGCAGGGGCCGTGGTGGTGGTAGTGGCGCTGGTGGGCACCGCGAGCGCCGGCGACTGGCCGCAGATTCTGGGGCCTTTGCGGACTGGCGCGGCGGCCGCCGATGAGCGACTGGCCGATGCCTGGCCTGAGACTGGGCCGAGGCAGGTCTGGAAGCGTGACGTGGGCGCCGGGGTGGCGGGTGTGGCCGTCGTCGGGAACCGCACGTTTCTCTTTCATCGCGTCGGCGATCGCGAGGTGCTCGAGGCGCTCGACGCGACCACGGGCGAGACGCTCTGGAGTGACGGCCATACGACCTCGTTCGTGCCGCAGGTGGGTGGCAGTGATGGTCCACTCTGTGCGCCGGTCGTTCATGACGGCAAGGTCGTGGTGTTTGGCGCTCAGGGAGTACTTGCCTGCATCGATGCTGCGAGCGGGCGGCGACTCTGGGAGCGGCGGACGCATCGCGACTACGACGCTCAGGAGGGTTACTTCGGAGCGGGCTCCACGCCGCTGGTGGTGGCGGGCCGGGTGATCGTGAACGTGGGTGGCCGCAAGGGCAACGCCGGGATCGTGGCGATCGACCTCACGACCGGCGAGACGCTCTGGACGGCGACCCGCGAGGCGGCGGGCTATTCGGCTCCGGTGGCGGTGACCGCGGGCGGCGTCGAGCAGGTGCTCATGGTGACGCGGCTCTCCTGCCTGCTCCTCGATCCAACCGACGGGAGTGTTCGTTGGTCGTTTCCGTTCGGGCAGCGGGGGCCGACGGTCAACGCGGCGTCGCCCGTGCTCCTGGGGGACGCGGAGTTTCTGGTGACCGCGTCCTATGGGATCGGCAGCGTCTGTGCCGCCTTTGACGCGCGGGGCTTCACGCCGCTCTGGCAGGGCACCGACTCGCTCGCCTCGCAGTATGCCACGCCGGTGCTCGTCGCGGGCAGCCTCTACGCCATCGACGGCCGCGACGACGTGCCACCGGCGAGCCTCGTCTGTCTCGATCCTGCCACGGGGAAGGTCCGGTGGCGGGAGGAGGGATTTGGCTACGGCACGCTGCTCGTCGCCGACGGAAAGATCGTCATTGCGAAGACCGACGGTGAGGTGCTCCTGGTGCGGCCCGATGCCACGCGGCTCGACGTGCTCGCGCGGGCGCGGCCGTTCGCGGGCGACGTCCGCGGCGGCCCGCTGCGGGCCCTGCCGGCGCTTGCCAATGGCCGGCTCATGCTGCGGAACGACCGCACGCTCGTGGCCCTCGACGTCAGCCCGTGACGCCGTCGTGCGCCTTGAGCGTGTCGGCGCCGAAGGGGAGTGGCAGGAAGTCGGCGAGCCGGAACGTGCCGCGGCCGTCGATCACGATCGCGGTGTC
>JBEIQP010000079.1:0-12162 GCA_040376455.1 Planctomycetaceae bacterium
CCACGGCTTCCCCCCCGCGAGCGTCTTGAGCGGCAGCGGGCCGATCACCACGTCGTGGATCGCCTCGCTCGCCAGGAGCTTCCAGGCCAGCCGCGCCGCATCCGCATCGGGCATCCGGGGCAGCCAGTACTTCCGCACGCTGCGGACCGCGGCCGGCCGCAGCCCGAGCAGCGCGAACGCCTCGCGGGCGGTCTGCGCGGAGGGATCGGTGACGCCGGCCCGCGGCAGGACGTGGACGACCGTCGGCAGATGCGCCGGGCCCGCGGCGAGGGGGGCGGTGCCCGCCTCCGCGGCGAGGAACGATTCGGTCACGGGATCGGTGAGCACCTGCGCCGCGAGCCGCTCGATGTCGGCCCGCGACAGGTCGCCTTCGATCAGCCAGCCCGCGGCGGTCTGCGCCTGCGTGCAGCCGGCGATGCCCAGTTCCGTCGCGCCCGCCACCACGGCGCGGGCGGCATGATCCCCGGCGGCATCCTTCAGATGGACGTCAACTTCCCACAGCATCGCGGTCTTCCTTGGCGCGTTTGAGGAGCGAGACGAGCCTGCGGCGGTCGCCCGCCTCGATGGCCGAGAGCATCTTTTCGGCGACGGTGGCGATCCGCCGCATCGCGTCTCCGACCTGTCCGGCGTTGTCGAGGAGGATGTCGGCCCAGAGTTCGGGATCACCGGCGGCGATGCGCGTGGTGTCGCGCCAGCCGGTGGCGGTGAAGGTGCGGGCGGCCGTCGGCGTGGCGGCGGCGATGGCGGCCGCGACCAGGTGCGGGGCGTGGCTGGTGGCCGCGACGATCTTGTCGTGCTCGCGCGGCGGCATGACGAACACCGTCGAGCCGAGGGACGCCCAGAAGCCGCCCACCTGCTCCACGTCGCGGGCGGGCGTGGCCGCCGCCGGGGTGACGATGGCGATCCTGCCGGCGAAGAGGTTCGCGTCGGCCGCCGCCGCGCCGCGGCGATGGCTGCCGGCGAGCGGGTGCGCGCCGACGAACCGGCCCCGTCGCGAACGCCGCCGCCGTTCCCACGCCGACACGATCGACGCCTTCGTGCTGCCCGCGTCGGTGATCAGCGTGCCGGGCTCGACGGCTGCGTCGATCGCGTCGAGCAGCGCGGGAATGCCGGCCACGCCCGCGGCCACCACCACCAGGTCCGCCTCCGCCACCGCCGTCAGATCGAGCGATGTCTCGGTGATGACGCCGTGCCGCTTGGCCTCGGCGAGCGACGCCGCCGAACGGCCCACGCCGATGACCCGGGCGGCGAGGCGACGGGCCTGCAGGGCCTTGCCGACCGAACCGCCGATCAGCCCCACACCGACGATCGCGACGGACTGCCAGTGAAATGTCATGGGTGGGTGGGACCGGCCGGGGACGAAGGTGGCGATTTTTTACCAGATGAACGGGCGGTGTGTTAGGGTTGGTCGATTGCGGGCCGAGGCCCGCGTGCCGCGGAGAAAAACGGCGATGCCCTGGACGCGACGGATGCCGAACCGGGTGCTCGCCGGCCTCCTCGCCCGCCTCTCGCTGGCGCTCGGCGCGGGGATCGATCTGCGGAAGGCCTGGTCCCACGAGACGGGCCGCGTGCCGCGCCGGTGGCGGGCCGCGATGGACGCGGTGGCCGGGGGCATCGCCGCCGGTGACGGCCTCGGCGAATCGCTCGCGCGGGCCGGCGACGCGTTTCCGCCCGTGGTGCGGGCCTTGGTGGCCGTGGGCGACCGCACCGGCCGCGATGCGGAGACGCTCCGCGACGTGGCCGCCGCGCTCGAGCACTCGATCCGCGTCCGGCGCGAGCTCGCCGTCAGCCTCGTCTGGCCCGCCTTTCAGTTGGCCGTGGCCCTCGTCGCGATCGGCGTGCTGATCGTGGTGGCGGGCTCCATCAGCGACCTGGACGGCCGCCCCGTCGACATCCTCGGCCTCGGGCTCAAGGGAATGGCCGGACTGAAGACCTACCTCGGCATCCTGGCGGCCGTCGCGGTCGCCGTCGCGATCCTCGCGCCTCTGGCGGCGCGGAGCTGGGACGATCGCGGCAGCGCACGCCGCTGCGTGACGCGGATTCCCATCGTGGGCGCCGCGGTGCGGGCCGCCGAGGCATCGGCCTGGTGCCGCGCGGCGTCGCTCGCGAGCCACGCCGGCCTCGACGTCGGCCGGCTCGTGACGCTCGCGTCGTCGGCCGCTCCCGGGCTCCGCATCGATGCGGCGGCGGTCGAGTCGCGGCTTCGCGCGGGGAAGGCGTTCGACGAGGCGCTCAGGGGTGCGGGCCGCCTGCCGCCGCGGGTGCTCGAGGCCGTGGCGGTCGGCGAGCTGACCGGCACCACGGCCGAGACCCTCAGCCGGCTGGCGGGCCACCTCGACGAGGAGGCTCGGGCAGGATTTGCGGCCGCGGCCCGGGGGGTCGGGTTTCTGGCCTGGGCCGCCGTCGCCGGCCTCATCGCCCTGGTCGTGTTTCGGTTCGCTTCCTTCTATGTGGGCCTGCTCGATCAGGCTGCGAAACCGCTCTGACCGGCCGGGGGCCGCGGTGTGCATCCCGGCCGGCCATCCGCCCGATAATGGTCGGGGAGACACGCTCGATGCGGCCTGCCTTGTCCTACCGTGGCCTGTTGCTTGCGATCGCCCTCGGTGGCTTGGCCGCCAGGGGCGACGAGCCCACCGCGCCCCACCCAGCCTCTCGCACCCAGCAGGAGTTGATGGCCGAACGCGGGCTCGTCCGCCATCGGGGCGCCTGGCGGACGGTGCAGGAGATCGCGCTGATCGAGCGCACCGAGAAAGCGAGCCTCGCGCAGCGGGAATGGAAGAAGCGGCTCGAACGGCTGCGGCGGCAGCTCGACCAGCCGGCCCAGGCCGACCGCGCCGCCGAGGAGATCCGCGGCATCAGCGACCCGGCCGCGGTGCCCTCGCTCACCGCGGCGCTCGCGACGGAGGGGCTGGTTCGCGTGCGGGGCTTCTACGTCGAGGCGCTCTCCCACATCCAGGCGCAGGACGCGCTGGTCGCGCTGGTCGCGCTGGCGATCGATCACCCCGATCCGGAGACGCGGATCGCGGCCGTGGAGCGGCTGGCCGTGATCGGCCCGCACCTCGCCGTGCCGCCGATCGCGGCGGCCCTGCAGAGCCCGGACAACGCCCGGATCAACCGCGCCGCCGAGGCGCTCGGCAGGCTCGGCGTGCCCGCCGCCGTGGCGCCGCTGATCAACGCGCTGCAGACCGAGCACGTGACCGTGCAGGGCGATGGCAAGGGGGAGGGCTCCATGAGCGCCACGTTCACGCCGGGCGGCGGGGGACTTGCGATGGGCGGCGGGCCGAAGCGGACGAAGGTGGTCGTGAGCAACGAGCGGGTGCTCGAGGCGCTCGTCGCGCTCACCGGCGCCAATTTCGTGTGGGACGCCGCGGCCTGGCGGGCGTGGCTGGCCAACCGCCAGTCGCCGCCACCCGACTACGATCTGCGGCGCGGCTAGCAGGCTGTGGGACAAGTCTGCCGCCGCAGGATGCGGCGCCTGCCGACGAGGAGGCCCGCCCCCGGACGGCGAAGAGACCTTCCCGCCTGCTTCGGTCCGGCAAGGTCTGACGGCCGTCGGGTGCGCCATTGCAGTCGCGTCGTCGGAGCGGTCGATTGCCAACAGGGACGCGCCGAGCCGGCGGCGTGCCGTCCGTTGCGGACCGGCGGCCGTGAGCCGCGCCTTCGGGCAAGGGGGATGCCGTGGCAGGGATGAGTCTGTTTCGTAGATTCTGGCTGACCAGGCTCTCGAAGCCTGCCGCCGAGCGGGCGATCTACCGCCATGTGCTGAAGGCGGCGCCGCGACGGATCGTGGAGCTCGGCCTCGGCACGCTCGCGCGGACGGAGCGTCTGCTGCAGACCGCGGGGTCGCTGAACGACCCGGCGACGCTGCACTACGTGGGCCTCGACCGGTTCGAGGGCCGCCTGCCGGCCGACCCGCCCGGCGTGACGCTGAAGCAGGCACACCAGCGGCTGCACAAGCTCGCCAAGGTGCAACTCGTGCCGGGCAACCCCGACACCTCGCTGTCGCGGGTCTGCAACCACCTCGGCTCCTTCGATCTGGTCGTGATCTCGCACGACAACGACGAGCGGCACCTGGAGCGCTGCTGGTTCTTTCTGCAGCGGATCACGACCGCGTCATCGACCGTGTTCCTCGAATCGCGGACCGCCGGCGGGACGACGTGGAGCGTGCTGCCGAAGTCGCGGATCGACGAGTTGGCGGCCAAGACCGTGCTCAGGCGCGCCGGCTGAACCGCGGGCCGGTCGCCCCCCGCGGGCGGCTGTTTCCTGCGGCCCGGCCCGGGTGCGGGACGGTGGCGGCCTGCGACGACCGCGGCTACATTGAATGGTTTGAACGCCGCGATCCCCGAATCCCCCTGCCGCAATGCCCGCGCCCCGCACGCTGCTCGACAAGATCTGGGACGACCACGTCGTCTGCATGCCCCCCGGCGAACTGCCGATCCTCTATATCGACCGGCATCTCGTGCACGAGGTGACCAGTCCCCAGGCTTTCGAGGGGCTCCGCCTCGCCGGCCGGCGGATCCGGCGGCCTGAGGCCACGTTCGCCACGCCCGATCACAACATCCCCACGACCGACCGTCGGCTCCCGATCGCCGATCCGATCTCGAAGCAGCAGATCGACACGCTTCGGGCCAACTGTCGCGAATTCGGGGTCCGGCTGTTCGACCTCGGCGACGCCGATCAGGGCATCGTGCACGTGATCGGCCCGGAACTCGGCATCACCCAGCCCGGCATGACGATCGTCTGCGGCGACAGCCACACGGCGACGCACGGCGCGCTCGGCGCCCTGGCCTTCGGCATCGGCACGAGCGAGGTGGAGCACGTCCTCGCCACCCAGACGCTTCGGCAGGCGAAGCCGCGGTCGTTGGAGGTGCGCGTCGAAGGGGAGCTCTTCCCGGGCGTGACGGCCAAGGACCTCGTGCTCTACCTGATCGGCCGGCTCACCACCGAGGGCGGCACCGGCTACGTGATCGAATACACGGGGCCCTGCATCCGCCGGCTCGGCATGGAAGAGCGGATGACCGTCTGCAACATGTCGATCGAGGCCGGCGCGCGGGCCGGGATGATCGCCCCGGACGCGACCACCTTTGACTACCTCCGCGGCCGCGACTATGCGCCGCGGGATTTCGATCGCGCGGTGGCCGCCTGGGAGAAACTGCCGAGCGACCCGGCCGCCGTCTACGACCGCGTGGAGGTCTACTCCGGCGCCGACGTCGTGCCGCAGGTCACCTGGGGCACGAATCCCGCCCAGGTCACCGGCATCGACGCCGTCGTGCCCGATCCCGACTCGTTCACCGACCCCAACGACCGCGGCAGCGCCGCCAGGGCCCTCGAATACATGGGGCTCGCGGGAGGCACGAAGATCGTCGACATTCCGCTCGATCGCGTGTTCATCGGCTCCTGCACCAACAGCCGGATCGAGGATCTGCGGGCGGCGGCCCGGGTGGTGCAGGGCTACCGGGTGGCCTCGGGCGTGCAGGCGATGGTGGTGCCCGGCAGCGGTCGCGTGAAGCGGCAGGCGGAGCAGGAGGGGCTCGATCACGTGTTTCGCGCCGCCGGCTTCGACTGGCGGGAAGCGGGCTGCAGCATGTGCCTCGGGATGAACCCCGACACCCTCACGCCTGGCCAGCGGTGCGCCTCCACCAGCAACCGCAACTTCGAGGGCCGACAGGGCAAGGGGGGCCGCACCCATCTCGTCTCGCCGGCGATGGCCGCCGCGGCCGCGGTGAGCGGCCGCTTCGTCGATATCCGGACGTGGCAGTACAAGTGAGCAGGGAGCAGCAGTGATGCAGGCGTTCACCGAACACTCCGGCGTGGTCGCAGCCCTCGACCGGGCCAACGTCGATACCGACCAGATCATCCCCAAGCAGTTCCTCAAGCGGATCGAGCGGACGGGCTTCGGGCAGTTCCTGTTCTTCGACTGGCGGTTCCTGCCGGATGGATCTCCGAACCCCGACTTCGAACTCAACCGGCCCGAGAACGCCGGGGCCAGCGTCCTCCTGGCCCGCCGCAACTTCGGCTGCGGCTCGAGCCGCGAGCACGCCCCCTGGGCGCTGGCGGACTACGGCTTTCGCGTGGTGATCGCCCCGACCTTCGCCGACATCTTCTTCAACAACTGCTTCCAGAACGGCATGGTCCCGATCCGCCTCGAGGAGGCCGACGTCGAGGAGCTCTTCCGCCGCGTGCGGGCGGCCGCCGCGGGCGGGGGCCAGTACCGCCTGCACGTCGATCTGCGCCAGGGCACCGTGGCCGACGACGCGGGCTTTTCCCGCACGTTCACGGTCGATCCGTTTCGCCGCCAGTGCCTCCTCGAAGGGCTGGACGACATCGGGCTGTCGCTGCGACACGTCGATGCGATCGCCGCCTGGGAGGCGGCCCATGGTCTGCCTGCGACCGCGGGGTGACCTCCATGCGGCCGATGGGCATGCCACGAAGCGGTCGCTTCACCGTGCGGGCGGCATGCGTCATCCTCGCCAGCCTCGGTTTCGCGCCGTCGGCGCCGGAACCGGCCGCCGCGGCGGTCGTGGTGCTCTGTGATGACGCCCCGGGCGTGACCGATCTCGCCGCGCCCGGCAGCGGCCAGACCGTCTATTGCCTCGACGGCCGGAGCGGCGCGATCGTTGCCATCGATCCCTTCAAGCCGGAGAAACGCCGGACGGTCGTCGGCCCGGCGGCCGCCGGCGAACCCGTTCCGGTCGCCATCGCCTGCATCGACACCAGCACCCTCGTCGCGGTTTGCCGGGGCGGAGACTCGTGGTCGGTCCGCACCTGGCGGATCCACCCCGAGCGGACCGCCGAGAGCGGCGCGGCCCTGCAGACGGTCCCGTGCGGCGACGCGGGCGGGGAGTCGGCCGCGGTGCGGGTCACCGTGAGCCGGGGACGCGAGTGGGTCGCGATCAGCGGCCTGCCTCCGCCGCTGGCGCCGGTGCTGCGGGCCCCGATCGCAGGCGTGCGCGTGGGCACGTTTTCCGATCGTGGAGCGCCGCGGCTCCCGGAATCGTCGCGGCTCGCCGCTGCGGCCGTCGGTCCGCTCGACGAACTGATCGTGTTTGGGAGCGCGGCGAAGAACGCCGCCGGAGACGACGCGGGCGCCGAGGTGACGTTTTACGGCCGGGCTGGCCAACCGCTCCTCCGGCTCGACACCGGCCTGCAGGCGATCCGCGGTGCGGCGTGCAGCCGCGGCGACGGCACCCTGTGGGTGCTCGCCGCCGACCCGACGCCCGAGGACGGGGCCGCGGGACTGTGGCGGCTCGACGCCGAGATGCGCGACGGCCGGCAGGCGATCCGCCCGACATGCGTGGCCCGGCTGGCCGAACCCCGGGCCGTCGTCGGCGTCGCCAAGGGATCCGTGGTCGTCAGTCACGGCGCCGACGGAGGCACGCTCGTGCGGATCGACCCGGATCCGAGTCCTGATCAGCCGCAGAACCCCGGAAGCCAGCCATGACGACGCGACGCGACAAGATCGAGGCCATGCTCAAGGACGATCCGGACGACGTCTTCCTGCGATACAGCCTCGCCCTCGAACTGGTGGCGACCGACGAGTGGGAGACGGGGCTCGGCATCCTCGAGGATCTCGCCCGTGGCACGCCCCCCTACGTGCCGGCCTTCCACATGGCCGCGCAGCATCTCCTCGGGCACGAACGGGTCGAGGATGCCCGGCGCGCCCTTCGGGAAGGCATCGAGGCGGCCCGCGTGCAGGGCAACGCGCACGCCGCCGGGGAAATGTCCGAACTGTTGATGAGCCTGGGATCCGGGTAGCCGCGCGAGCGCGGCCCGGCGGTGCGGCCGTTCAGCGACGGCGTCCACGATCGGTCTTGGGGAGGGAAAGAGCATGACGGTCTCCGGCTATGTCCTGGCGTTCGTGGCGGCGGTCCTCTGGGGCCTGACCTACTGCCTCGACGAACGAGTCTTGTCGAGCCTGTCGGTCTTCAAGCTCTATTTCCTGCACTGTCTGTGTGGCGCGCTGGTGGCCGGGGTGATTCTGCTCGCGCGAGGGGCCACGCCCGCGAGCCTGTTCGCGATCGACACGACGAAGGCCAGCCTGCCGCTCGTTGGCCTGACGCTGATCACGGCGACCGCGGCGGCCTTGGCCATCCTCGGCTCGATCCAACTGCTCGGGGCCGACACGTCGGCCGTGCTGGAGATCTCCTACCCGCTGTTCGTGGCGATGTTCTCGGTGCTCTTCTTCGGGGGGCGGCTGGAGCCCTCCGTCGTGGTCGGGGGCGTCTTCATCTTCATCGGGTCGGCGATCATCGTGCTCGCCAAGTGACGGGGCGATCCGGGCCGGCACGGAGGCGGCGCGGGCCTTCGTGCGACCATGGCGCCCGCGGAGACCGTCAGGCGGCCCGTTCGCCGGGGGCGGCGGGCCGCCAGCGTCGCGGCAGCCAGTTGGAATGAACCACGCGCATCGCGACGCGGTTCTCGAGGTTGGGCCGGAACATCACGAGGAGCAGCACCGGCAGGTACCAGGCCATGAACAGGCCGCCGTTGTGGGCCTTCCAGAACTGGCTGCCGATCAGGACGGCCGCCGTGCAGCTCATCAGCGTGCCGAGGTTCTTCGGGGCCGGCCAGATCGCGAGCGTGGCCATCATCGCGATGAACGCCGCGAGCACCGGAAGCCGAAACACGGCGTCGTTGAACGGAAGCGCCCAGAAGCCCTCCAGCGAGACCTCGCTGGGGAGGATCCAGCCGAACATCTGCCGCAACTGGCCGAGGAACACGGTCATGTCGGGGGAGGTGAGCCAAAGCGTGAAGACGAGCACGCCCAGTGCGGCCACCACTCCCGCCGCGAACCGCCGCACGCCCCGCTCCCAGTAGAAGCTGCACCACAGCGGCAGGAGGAAGACCGGGTAGTAGATGGTGCCGATCGCGAGGCCGATCAGGCCGCCGGCCACGAAGGGACGGCGATACGAGGCGACCGCCCAGACGACGAGGGCTCCGGGCAGGGCGTGATCGACCCGCCCCGTCATCGTCGCGGTGTAGGGAAGCAGCAGATAGAGGACCGCCGCCGCGATCCCCAGCCGCACGTTCTCGAAATGCCGCCAGGCGATGACGATCATGCCCGACACGATCGCCAGTTGCGAGGCGATGGCCATGATCCGCGCCGTGGTCTCGTGCAGTTCGCGGCGGCTGGTGGCCCCCGCATCCGGGCCGGCCGGATCGGGCGTGAAGAGCCGTTGCGTGGAGATCTGGGGCAGGAGGAAGAGCAGGGGGTAGCCGGGGCCCTGTCGGGCCAGTTGGTCGGCATCGACGTTCGCCTCTCCGGCCTGCAGCCGCTCGGCCGCCGCCGCCCCGGCCAGGTCATCCGGCTGGGGCCGCTTGGTGATCACGTTGGCGAGGAGGAAGACGAGCAGCGAGATGCCCAGGAACACGAGCCCTCCGGTCGTCAGGTTCGGTTCCAGCATCGGCCGCCGCACCATCATCGAGTCGAAGAGCATCCGCACCAGGAAGATGCCGGAGACGGCGAAGAGCCAGAGGAAGCCGACGCCGAGCGCTTCGCTGCTCGCCCTGCGGAGCCCGAACTCCACGGCCAGCAGCCCCGGCGCCAGGAGAATCAGCCCCAGCAGGTCGAGGTTTCGCACGCTCAGGACGCGGTTGAACTTGAAGAACAGCGCGATCGACAGGAGCGACGAGAGGTAGAACCACGACGTGGGATTGACGCCGTAGTATTGGAAGAGGATCTCGCTCATTCCGGTGCGCACGCGGGGAGGGGCGTCGAGGAGCCGAATCCACAAGGTACGCCCCCGGAGGGGCTTTGGAAAGTTTGCCGCGCGCCGCCTGTCAAAATGGCCAGATCAGTGGCGCGAGGGCGACGGTCAGCGCCATCACGAGCAGATTGAGCGGTCCGCCAAACCGCATGTAGTCGCTGAACTTGTAGCCGCCCGGCCCGTAGATCATCAGGTTCGTCTGGTAGCCCATCGGGGTGGCGAAGCCACAGCTGGCGGCCACGGTGACGGCCATCACGAAGGGCAGCGGATTCACTCCCATGTCGGCCGCGGTCTGCCAGGCGATCGGGAAGGTGAGCACCGCGGCCGCGTTGTTGCTCATCAATTCCGTGAACAGCATCGCCACGAGGTAGATCGCCGCCAGCACGATGTGCGGATTGTCGCCGGCGGCCGTGATCGTGGACTCCGCGATCGCCTCGGCGAGGCCGGTCTTCTCCATCGCCCGCGCGAGGCCGAAACTGGCGGCGATCAGGAGGAGCGACTCCCACTCGATCGAGCGCCGCGCCTCGGCCGACGAGATGCAGCGGGTCGCCACGACCGCACAGGCGGCCACGAGCGCCGCCGCCACCATCGGCACGAGATCGAGGGCCGCCGCCAGCACCATGGCGACGAGCACCGTGCAGGCGATCCAGGCCCGGTCGTGCCGCGGCGGGGAGAAGTTGCTCACCTCGCTGACCAGGTAGAAGTGGCGGCTCGAACGCTGCCGCTCGAGAAAGGCCGGACCGGCCTCGAGCAGGAGGGTGTCGCCGGGCTCCAGCGCGATGTCGCCGATCTTCATCTGCAGCCGCTCGCCGTTGCGGGCCACGGCGATCACGACCGCGCCGTAGGTGGAGCGGAACCGGCCCTCGCGGATCGTGCGGCCGACGAGCGGGCAGGTGTTCGACACCACCGCCTCCACCAGCACCCGCTCCGCGCGGGGATCGTCGAGCTTGAAGACCTGGTCGGTCGCGGGGCGCAGGCCGCGGATCTTCTGCAGTTCGACCACCGAGTCGATCACGCCCACGAACACGAGCCGGTCGCCCGCCTCCAAGCGCTCGGTCGGCTCGACGGCCGCCATCACGTGGCCGCCGCGGTCGATCTCCATGAGGAAGAGATTGTCGAGGTGCCGCAGGCCGGCCTGCTCGATCGAACGGCCCACCAGGGGGCTGCCCGCCTCCACGAGCATCTCCAGCGAATACTGCCGCGGGTCGTCGCTCTGGCTCATCGGCGGCCGCCGGTCCTTGAGCAGGTAGCGGCTGGCGCCCACGAGGTAGGCGAGCCCCGCGACGAACAGCGGCACGCCGAGCCAGGTGATCTCGAACATGCCCAGGCCCCGTGAGGTCTTCGCTTCGTAGAGGCCGCTGACGACGACGTTGGTGCTGGTGCCGATGAGGCTGCAGAGGCCGCCGAGGACGACGGCGTCGTTCATGGGCATGAGCAGCTTGGAGACGGAGAGGCGGTGCTTCTTCGCCCAGTCGCGAATGGCCGGCACCATCAGCGCCACCACCGGCGTGTTGTTCATGAAGGCCGAGAGGATGCCCGGCGCCAGCATCGTGCGGAGCTGCGCCGACGCGAGCGACTTCGGCCGGCCGAGAGCGCGGTCGACGATCGCGGCGAGGGCTCCGGTTCGCTCCACGGCCGCCGCCACCACGAAGAGCGCGGCCACCGTGATCATGCCCTCGTTGCTCATCCCCTTGAGCGTTTCCTCGGGGGTGAGCACGCCGGTGGCCAGCAGCGCCACGACGCCGCCGATCATCACCATGTCGGGCGAGCGCTGCACGAAGAGGAGCAGGGCCAGCGTCGTGAAGACGACCAGCGCGGTCAGCGCCGCCTGCCAGTTGGCCTGGAGGAGAGAGATCGCTTCGGACGACATGGCGTGGTGCTCCGGGGGCCGCGGGTGGCCGGGCCTGCACTTTCCCCGTGGATCAGACGGGATGCAAGGTCAAAACCGCCCGATCGCCCTCCGCACGGCGGCCGGTGGCGGCGGCGGGCGGCGGGCGGTACCCTTTCCCTCGGTCGCCATGAACCAGAGGAGCCAATCCGTGATCGACGAACTGCTCGACGGGAACCGGAAATTCATCGCGGGCGAGTTCGCCCCGAACGAGGCCTACTACCAGGCGATCGCCGCCCGCCAGACCCCCAAGGTGCTCTGGATCGGCTGCTCCGACTCCCGGGTCAGCGAGCATCAGATGACCGGATCGAAGCCGGGCACGATGTTCGTGCATCGCAACGTCGCCAACATCGTCGCCTTCAACGACGTCAACATCTCCGCCATCCTGGAATACGGCGTGGTGCACCTGAAGATCCAGGACATCATCGTCTGCGGCCACACGCGCTGCGGCGGCATCGCGGCGATCGAGGACGGGGTGCACGAAAACTACATCGCCGACTGGCTGTGCATCGCCACCGGCGCGAAGGAGGCGGCCAACCGGATCGCGAAGGAGCGGAAGCTCTCGCGCGA
>JBEIQP010000184.1:0-3815 GCA_040376455.1 Planctomycetaceae bacterium
ATCGGCCCGCGACCGCCGCGGTGATCACCGCGGCGAAATCTTCCCGTTCCGCTCAAGCCAGGCGATCACTTCGGCGGCCAGTTCGTCGGGCCGCTTCGCTGCGGAGTCGACGACCAGTTCCGGCGCCAGCGGCTCCTCGTAGGGATCGTCGATCCCGGTGAAGCCCTTGATCTCGCCGGCGCGGGCCTTCTTGTAGAGCCCCTTGGGGTCGCGGCCTTCACAGACCTCCAGCGGGGCCTTGACGTAGATCTCCACGAAATCGCCCGGCGCGAGCAGCCGACGGACGGCGTCGCGGTCACGACGGTACGGGCTGATGAAGGCGGTCAGCGCGATGATGCCGGCCTGGGCAAAGAGGTCGGCGACGGAGCCGATCCGCCGGATGTTCTCCTCGCGGTCGGCAGCGCCGAAGCCCAGCCCGAATCGCGTCGCAAATTCCTTCCCGTGCCGCTCTTCCAGCATCGCCGGCGCGGCGCTGAGGCCGTGGCGAACGTTGTCGCCGTCGAGCACGAACGTCCGGCAGCCCCGGGCGTGGAGCCCGCGATCCACGGCGTTGGCCAGCGTGCTCTTGCCGCAGCCGGACAGGCCCGTGAACCACAGCACGCAGCCCTGATGGCCCGCCGCCGACTCGCGGTCGGCGCGGCTCACGGCATGCTCGTGCCAGCGAACGTCGACCAGTTCACCATCCTGCTTCGTCTCAGCCATCGTGCTTTCTCCCTTTGGGGGCCAGGGCCGCTCACCACGCGTCGAGCCGCACCTGGCACTCGATCCGCTCAGGCTCACCGTCCGCCGTGCCACCGTGACGGGCGACGGACAGTCGCACCACCTCGCCCGGCGCACACTCCCCAAGCCGCGCCGTCAGTTCGTCAAAACTCGCCACATCGTCTCCATCGATCGATAGCACCACGTCGCCGCTTCGAAGTCCGGCCTGATCGGCGGCAGAGCCCGGCTCCACGGTACGGATTTCACACCGACCGCTGAATGCGGTCGAACTCACACCGAGCCGCCCCCCGCGGCGAACGTCGATCCGCGCGTCTGGAAGCTGCTCGGCGAGCAGCCGGGCTTCGGCCGGCCCAGTGCCCGTGCCGAACAGGTCGATCCGCTGCACGCCCCGGAGGCTGCCGAGCACGGCGAGCGTGTCGGCATCGACCGGCACACCGTGAATGCTCACCGCCGCCAGCCGCTGCAGGTGGCTGATCAGGCGAATGTCGGCCGGTTCGCCGCGCCATGCGGACGGAACCTCGACTTCGAGTCCGCGGCCCTCCACGGGGGGTCGCTCGCGAAACGTCGCCCCGAGTGACTCAAGCCGTTCGCGAGCCGTGGCCGACCGGCCGAGCCGGTGGAACTCCGTCGCCGCGGCGGCCAGCCTCTGCACGGCGTCGTCGCCATCTCTCGCGAGCCGCTCCAGACTCTCCTCCGCGGCCACGACGGTGGCTTCGTCGGTCAGGTCGAGCATCTGCCGCAGCACGTCGATGCCGCGACTGGAGACCTCGAGATCGCCGCCGCGGATCGCCCGCTCAAGCGGACCCGTCGCGGCCTTCCCCACGCCCACGAGCGACCGGGCCGCCGCCTCGCGCCGGGCAAACTGGGCCGCTCCCAGCTGCCCAACCCAGTCATCCACCTCGTCGGCCAGAAGCTGTGGCGCACCGCCGATGCAGGCCGCCGCGACCACCGTCGCGAGCGGGCGGATCAGCCACGAGGTCGATCGGCCAGCCATGAACCCTCCGGATCGTGCCGAATATAACAGCCTCCGGACGGACTCGGACGCGGGTGTAGGATTGATGGTCCCTTCCCGACCGCCCATGACCCTCCCGATCACGCAACCGCCGCGCCCCTGCCCACCGCTCCCCACGTCTCGGACCGAGATGGCGGCGCGTGGCTGGGACGCCGTTGACGTGGTCCTCATCAGCGGCGACGCCTACGTCGACCATCCAAGCTTTGCCAACGGCTTGATCGGCCGGTTGCTGGAAGCCGCCGGGTTCCGCGTGGCGGTGCTTGCCCAGCCCGACTGGAACACCTGCGAGCCCTGGCGGCAGTTCGGACGACCCCGCCTCTTCTTCGGCGTGTCCGCGGGCAACATGGACTCGATGATCAACCACTACACGGCGAACCGGAAGGTGCGGAACGACGACGCCTACTCGCCAAACGGCGAGATCGGCCGCCGGCCCGACCGGGCGACCCTCGCCTACTGCCAGCGGTCGCGGGAGGCGTTTCCCGGCGTGCCCGTCGTGGCCGGCGGCGTGGAAGCGAGCCTTCGCCGCCTCGCCCACTACGACTACTGGAGCGACACGGTGCGTCGCTCGATCATCCTCGACTCGAAGGCCGACCTCGTGGTCTTCGGCATGGGTGAGCGGACGGTGTTGGAGGTGGCCCGCGGTCTCGACGCCGGGAAAACCGTGAAGGAGCTCCGCGACATCCGCGGCGTGGCCTACCGGCTCGGCGCGAGCGAGCCGCCGCCTGCCGGCCCTGACACGCTCGAACTGCCGACGTACGAGACGGTCACGACCGACAAGCTCGCCTTCTGCGAGATGACGCGGATCTCGCACCTCGAGACGAATCCACACAATGCCCGGCGGCTTGTGCAGCGACACGGCCGCGAGGCGGTGGTGGTCAATCCGCCCGCACTGCCCCTCGAGCAGCCGGAGATGGACCAGGTCTACGGCCTCCCCTTCACGCGAAAGCCGCACCCCTCCTACGGCGCGGCGCGGATCCCGGCCTTCGAGGTCGTGGAGCACAGCGTGCAGATCATGCGAGGCTGCTTCGGCGGCTGCACCTTCTGTTCGATCACGGCCCACGAGGGGCGGATCATCCAGAGCCGCTCGCAGGAGTCGGTGATCACCGAGATCAAGCTCCTCGCCTCCCAGCCCGGATTCAAGGGAACCGTTTCCGACATCGGCGGCCCGACCGCCAACATGTATCAGATGCGGTGCACGCGGCCCGAGGTGGAGGCGAAGTGCCGCCGGCTCTCGTGCGTGCATCCCACGGTCTGCAAGCTCCTCGGCACGAACCACGGCCCGCTCAAGGAACTGATGCGGGAGGCCCGCACGGTCGAGGGGGTGAAGCGGGTGCTCGTCGCCAGCGGGGTGCGGATGGACCTCGCCCGCCGAGACCCTGAGTACCTCGAGGAACTCGCCGCCCACCACGTCGGCGGCCACCTCAAGGTCGCCCCGGAACATACCGACCCCGAGGTGCTGAACCTCATGAAGAAGCCGTCGGCCGACGATTACGTCGAGTTTGACAAGGCCTTCAAGGACGCCAGCCGCCGCGTCGGCAAGAAGCAGTACACCGTCCCCTACTTCATCGCCAGCCACCCGGGCAGTGGGCTTGAGCAGATGATCGACCTGGCGGTGTTCCTCAAGCGCAACGGCTACAAGCCCGACCAGGTGCAGGACTTCATCCCCAGCCCGTTCGACATCGCGGCCTGCATGTACCACACCGGCCTCGACCCCATGACGCGGGAGCCCGTAACGATCACGAAGGGACTGCGTGACCGGCGGACGCAGCGGGCCCTCTTGCAGTTTTTCAAGCCGGAGAACTACTTCGAGGTCCGGCGGGCGCTCGAGCAGGCCGGTCGCCACGACCTCATCGGAAGTGGCTGCGATTGCCTGATTCCAGCACGGCCACCGAAAGAGGCGCTCGACCGGAAGCGAAGCGAGGCGACGCGGGCCTTCACCGAGCGGACCTCCGGCGATCACTTGAGAGGCGGCCCCGCCACGGGCCGCGAAGGGAGAGGCGGCCCCGCCACGGGCCGCGAAGGGAGAGGCGGCCCCGCCACGGGCCGCGAAGGGAGAGGCGGCCCCGCCACGGGCCGCGAAGGG
>JBEIQP010000189.1:0-3650 GCA_040376455.1 Planctomycetaceae bacterium
CCCGCCGCCGGGCGGGCCGCGCGCGACCGCGGCCCCGGTGCGCGGCCCGGCCCCCGAGCCGGCGCCGCCAGTCGCCCCGCGCGAAAAAAAAAAACGACCGACTTGACGGCGGCTCCGGTGCCACCGGACCGGGCCGCCGGTCGTGACTCGGGAGAGGTGGCGGCCGCGGAGCCCGCGCCGCCCGCTCCGTCGTTGGCCGTCGCTGCCGCGCCGGACGCCGCCCCGATCGAATCGCCGGGCCTTCCGGAAGATCCGGGTGCGGCCTGGCGGGGCGCGTGCGACGCGCTCGGCGGGCTGGCCGCCGATTTTGCCGCCACCGCGGTGCGGGCGACCTGGCGAGAGGGCGTGCTCGAGGTGACGATGCCCGCCGACGCCGCGGCTGCGACGGCCTTTCTTCGCAGGGCGGAGGTGTCTACGGGCATCGGTCGAGCGCTCGCCGGCCTGGCCGGCCGTGCCGTCCGGCATGTGCTCGTCGTCGAGCCCGCCGCCCCGGTCGCCGCCGTGGGCCGGCCGGAGGCCGCGGCGCGGCCCGCTCCCGCGGTCTCGCAGGCGTCCCTCGTGCGGGAAGCTTCCGAGCACCCGTTGGTCGCCCACGTGCGGACCACCTTCGACGCCGCGATCCGCAAGGTGGAGCCGCCGCGCCAACGGCAGCCCGCGGCCGCGGTGGCGGAGCCCCGAGCCGGTGGCGGGCCCAGCCTGCCCGACGAGGACGAGATCGACCATTCCAGTGACGAAGCAACCATGCAAGGAGGCGACGATGCCTGAACCCCGGGGGGCGATCGCCGCCCTGATCGACCATTTCGCCGAGCTGCCCGGCATCGGCCGCAAGACGGCGGAGCGGTTGGCCCATCATGTGCTCCGCATGTCGCAAGACGACGCGATCGCGTTCGCGAATTCGATCCGCGCGGTGAAGGAGAATCTGCGGCCGTGCAAGGCCTGCTTCAACCTGGCGGAGGAGGAGCTCTGCGACATCTGCCGGGATCCGCGCCGGGACCGGTCGCTGCTCTGCGTGGTGGAACAGGTTCGCGACCTTCTGGCCCTGGAGCAGGCGGGCAACTACCGCGGTCTCTATCACGTGCTGCAGGGCCGGATCGCGCCCTTGGAGAACGCCGGGCCGGAGAAGCTCACGCTCGACCAGCTGGTGGCCCGGGTGCGCGCGGGCGGGGTTCGCGAGGTGATCATGGGCACGACGCCCAACGTCGAGGGGGACGGGACGGCGCTGGTCGTCGCCCAACGGCTCGCCGGCCTGCCGGTCGAAGTCACCCGCCTTGCCCGCGGGCTCACGGTGGGGGCATCCCTGGAGCAGGCGAACCGCGAGATGCTTTCCGACGCCATCGCTGGACGGCAGCGGATGTAGCCCGGCTGCGGGCGTTCCCGCCCCGCCTGCGCACGAGCGGCCCCGGAACGGTATCCTAACGGGGGTTCGGGCCGTGCCGGAACGGTGCGGAATCGGGAGGCGTGTCTGCCATGCGGATGTCGTTCGGCCAGGAAATGCGGATGGCGCAAAAGCAGGTGCTTGCGCCGCGCATGATCCAGTCGATGGAGATCCTGCAACTGCCGGTCATGGCGCTCGAGGAGCGGATCGAGCAGGAAATCCAGAACAACGAGACGCTGGAGGTGGAGGAGGCCGGACAGGATGGCGGCTCGGCCGAACCGGTCGCGGTCGTCGAAGCCCCGGAGCCGGCCCCCGAGAAGACCGCCGACGAGCGGCCGCTGATCGTCGATCAGGAGCACGCCAACCAGGCCGACTTCGAGCGGTCCTACGACTGGTCGAACGAATATCCCGACTCCGACGACGATCGCAGCCGGCCCTCCGCCGCCCAGATCGACGACGCGGGCGATCGGTATCTCGACGTGATGGCCAACATGGTCGAGCGGCCCGAGACCCTCTCGAACCATCTCCACGACCAGCTCTCCAACTACGAGCTCTCCCCGGCCGAGCGCCAGGCGGCCGACAAGGTGATCTACAACCTCGACGCCAACGGCTATCTGCCGATCCCCCTCGAGGAACTGGTCGATCCCGACGGCCCCGCCGACCAGCTCGCGCACCTGCGGAAGGCGTTGGACGTGGTGCAGACGATGGATCCCCCGGGCGTGGGCGCCCGCGATCTGCGGGAGTGCCTCCTGCTGCAGATCAGGCCCGACATGCCGCACGCCAGGCAGCTGCGGCGGCTCGTGGCCGACCATCTCGAGGATCTGGCCGCCAACCGGCTGCCGCTGATCGAGCGCAAGACCGGTTTTTCCATCGAGGAGATCGAGGCGCTCCGCGAGGAACTGCACGACCTGCGGCCCAAGCCCGGGGCCGTCTTCACGTCGCCGATCGTCCCGCCCGTGAAGCCGGACGTCTACGTCGATCAGATGCCCGACGGCACGTGGAAGGTGCGGCTGGAGGACATCGATCTGCCCAACCTGCGGATTAGCCCGATCTATCGGGAGATGCTCCTCTCCCCCGACACCGAGCCGGCCACGCGTGAATACATCAAGCGGAAGATCAACGCGGCCCAGTGGCTGATCGAGGCGATCGAGCAGCGGCGGAGCACGCTCCTCAAGACGGCCCAGGCGATCGTCGATCACCAGACGCGGTTTCTCGCCGAGGGGCCTGAGGCGATCGAACCGCTGAAGATGCAGCAGATCGCCGACCGGATCGGGATGCACGTCACCACGGTCAGCCGGGCGGTCGATGACAAGTGGCTGCAGACGCCCCGCGGCCTCCACTCCCTGCGCCGGTTCTTCGTGGGGGGCACGGTGAGCGCCGACGGCGAGGAAGTGGCCTGGGACACCGTGCGGATCAAGCTTCAGGAGATCATCCAGGCCGAGCCGAAGGACGCGCCCTACAGCGACGACGACCTGGTCGATGAACTGGCCAAGCGGGGCATCACGCTGGCCCGCCGGACGGTGACGAAATACCGGAAGGCGATGAAGATCCCCAGTTCGCGGCAGCGGCGCGACTGGAAGCTCGCCCGCTCCCCCCGCCCGGAATCCGCGGACCACGAAGCCGCCGCGGGGGGGGACGACGACGACGCGGATGGCGGGGCAGGCTGACGCGGGTCGCCCCTCGCCGACCGGCCGACTCGCCGGTTTTGCCGCGCTGGTCCTACGATGCGGTCGCTCCCGCCTCGAGGCCCACCATGCGTTGCCCGTTTTGCCGTACCGACAATGACCGCGTGATCGACTCGCGAGCCGGCGACGACGGGACGTCGATCCGCAGGCGCCGGGAGTGCCTGGCATGCCGGCGCCGGTTCACCACCTACGAACGCCTCGAACGGCAGGCGTTGGCGGTGGTGAAGAAGGGCGGGGTGCGCGAGCCGTTCGACCGCGACAAGATCAAGCGCGGGCTGGCCAAGGCCTGCTGGAAGCGGCCGGTGACGGAGGAGGAAATCGAGGCGGTCGTCTCGGCCTTGGAGGCGGAGCTCTACGGCACCTACGAGAGCGAGGTGAGCAGCCACGTGCTCGGAGAGCGGTTGATGGAACTGCTCAAGGCGCTCGACCAGGTTGCCTATGTGCGGTTCGCCAGCGTCTATCGCGAGTTCGAGGACGTCCGCGACTTCGTCGAGGAACTCGAGCCGATCCTCGCCGAATCGCTGGCGGAAGCCAATCGGGTGGATGGCGACCCGGACTGACCGGCACGGGCCGGCCGCCCGTCACACGCG
>JBEIQP010000188.1:0-3689 GCA_040376455.1 Planctomycetaceae bacterium
CATCCGCGGCGGCGGCCACGGGCCCCGCCCCGCGCCGCCCGCGGCACCGCGAGGTGTGGCACAACCCGATCCTCTGGAGGGAAATCTGCACGCGGGCCCACGGCCGCGCGATGGTGGTCGTGCGACTGGCCTGGTTCGCGCTGTTCGTCGTGGCCGTGGCGGGCGTCGCCGCGGAGGCCCGCGCGGCGCGCCCCGACCGGATCGCCGTGGCGGTGGCCGTGCTGCCGATGGCGCTGGCAAGCCTGCTCGCCGTGGCGGCCCTCGCCGTCACGAGCATCACCACCGAACGCGACCGGGGGGCGTTCGACCTGCTGCTCGTCAGCGATCTGGAGCCGGGCGAATTCGTCTGGGGCAAGTTGCTCGGCGTGCTCGTGGCGGCCCGCGAAATCGTCCTCCTGCCGCTGCTGCTCTGCGTGGCGCTCGTGGTGCTGGGGATCGCCACGCCCGAGCACGGCGGCTATCTCGCCCTCGGGCTCGCGGTGCTGATCTTCTTCGCGGCGGTGCTCGGCCTGTATGCCGGGCTGTCCCACCCGGTGTCCCGCCAGGCGATCGGCGTGGCGCTGGGCACCGTCGCCTTCCTCTTCGTGGGCGTCGCCACGGCGATGCGGATCATGGTGGCCTTCGGCGCCAACTTCGAGCTGCAACTCGCCCCCTTCCTCGCCGTGATCGTGGGGGGCGCCGTCGGCCTCTACGCCGCGCTGTCGGCCCGGAATCCTTCGCCGGCCGTCGGCTGGGCGTCGGCCCTGCTCCCGGCGCTGACGTTCGTGGCCATCACCGGCTTTCTCCAGGGGAGCACGCTGCAGGTCTTTCTCGTCGTCTGCGTCGCCTATGGATTCGCGACGCTCGCGCTGCTCGTGCCCTCCATCGGCGCCTTCGATCTGCTCACGGGCCGCACGACGACCGGCGAGTAGCGACGTGGCCGGCCGTCACTGCCGAACCGCGGCGGCGGGCGTTTCGGCCACCGCGGCGCCGACGGCAAGACTCTGCTCGAGGCTGGCGAGCCGGGCGGCGGCGGGGGCGTCGCCCTTCGCGGCGGCCTGCCGGTAGCTGTCGAGCGCGTCGGCGGTGCGACCGAGCGACTCCTGCGCCATCCCTTCGAGGAGCAGCACCTGGGCGGGGGTCTGGTTGGGGCCGTAGTCCTCGCCCAGGATCGCCAGCGTGGCGAGGGCCCGCTGCGGGCGGTTGAGCCGGCGGTAGGCCTCGGCGGTGTCGAGCAGCATGTCGCGGTCATCCGGCGCGAGGGCCAGCGCGCGGTGGTAGTCGCCCAGCGCCTCCTCGGCCTGGCCGCGGGCCATCGCCACCTGGCCGCGGAGATGCCAGGCCGCGGCCGAACGGGGCGCGAGCCGCACCGCCTCGCGACTGAGCCGGTCGGCGTCGTCGAAGAGGCCGAGTTCCATGTACATGCGGCCGCCGTCGATACAGAGGTTGACGTCGGCGGGCGAAAGCTTGAGGGCCTCGGCGATCTGCGCGACGGCCTCCATCCGCTGGCCTCGCTTCCAGAGCACGTCGGCATAGTGCTGGCGGGCATCGACGTCGACGGGGCAGCTCTTCACCGCCCGCTCGAGCAGCCCCTCGGCCCGCACGAGATCCTGCTGATCGACCGCCGACAGCCCTTCGTTGCAGAGCCGGCGGGCGTCGGCGAGTTCCGGCGGCACCGGGCCGCGCCCCTGCACGAGCCTGCACCCCGATCCGGTCGCCACGAGGAGGATCGCGGCGGCGACACCGGGCACGGCGATGGTCGATGAACGAATCACGCTGGCGCGCAGGCTCACGGCCCACCGGGTCGCAGGCAGGCGATCCCCGCGGGGACCGACCGGCCGGACTGTAGGGATGCGACCACACGAACGACAGGGGGGTTCGCGGCCGCCCGAAGCCGCCAGCCTGCCGGGTTTGCCGGGGCTGCCGCGTCCGATGCCTGGCGGCGTCCTCACGGCGGCGGACCATCGGCTACGATGCTTCGGTCTGCGGGCCGAATCGCGGCCCGCACCGCTCCCGGATTCGGATCCATTCGTCGTGTCACAGCCAACCGCCCCAGACAAGCCGTCGGACAGGAAGTTTCACTCCTATCCCCTGTGGGCCCCGCGGTTCTGGCACGGCATGCCGCTCGGCGTGTGGGGGCCGCTCGTGGCCGAACACCGGGCCAGGGCGTCGCTCACCAAGTGGGGGCTGATGGCGACGATCTCGATGGCGGCCGCGTTCAACTCGCTCTGCGAGCCCTTCAGCGAGGCGCGATTTCGGCGCCGGCTCCGCGACCGCCCCCCCACGCCGCCGCCGCTGTTCATCATCGGCCACTGGCGGTCAGGCACCACGCTCCTGCACGAGCTGGCCATGCTCGACGACCGCTTCTGCTGCCCCAACACCTACCAGTGCCTCGCGCCCGGCCACTTCCTCCTCACCGAGGACACCCTCACCTCCGCCCTCTCCTGGATCATGCCGGCGAAGCGGCCGATGGACGACGTGGCCGCGGGGTTCGACCGGCCGCAGGAGGATGAGTTTGCGCTGCTGAACCTCGGCGCGCCATCCCCCTACCGGCGCATGGCCTTCCCCGTCACCAGTCCCGACCGGCCCCAGGCGCTCGATCTGGCGACGCTGCCGCCGGCCGAGCTCGACCGCTGGAAGCGGTTGCTGCGTCGGTTTCTCGACAGGCTCGCCGTGCGCGATTCGCGCCGGCCGGTGCTCAAGAGCCCGCCGCACACGGCCCGCGTGGGGGTGCTCGCGGAGATGTTCCCAGAGTCCCGCTTTCTCCACGTCGTCCGCGACCCGTTCGTCGTCTTTCCCTCCACCTTGCGGCTCTGGCAGTCGCTGCACGAGGTGCAGTCGCTGCAGGTCGATCGGGGCGAGGCGCTCGAACGCTACGTGTTCAACGCGTTCGACGAGATGTACGCCGCCTTCGAGCGCGACCGGCAGACGCTCTCCCCCGGCCGGCTGCACGAGGTTCGCTACGAGGATCTCGTCGCCGATCCCGTCGGCAGGCTGCGCGAGGCCTACGAGCGGCTCGAGCTGGGTGACTTCGACCGCGTGCGGCCCGCCCTTCAGAAGCAGGCCGAGTCGATGAAGCGGTACCGCACCAACACCTACCGCCACGATCCGCGGATCGTGGCCGAGATCGCAAGCCGCTGGAAGCCGTTCATCGAGCGGTACGGTTACGAGGTTCCCGCGGCGGGGTAGCGCCGGCGCTGCTGCTGGAGCAGTCGCACCTTCGGGTCGGCCTGCATGCTTCGCGCCTCGTCGGCGAACTCCTGCGGCGTCATGCGGATCCGCCTTTCGAACCGCATCCGGGCGAGCATCCAGTGACACGCGCCGACGCCGGCCGAGGCGGCTGCCAGCGCGAGCAGCGTGCGGCGTGCGGCGGGCCAGGCCTGCGCCGGCTCCACCACCCCTTCGGGCGCGGCGACGAGAGCGACCAGCGGGCCGGCGGCGCTCGTTGCGGCCGCCACGAGCACCGCGAGGCCGAGGCCATTGCCGAGGATGGCCGCGACCGTGCCGGCGGAAAAGATCCGGGCGAATCCCGCCAGCGGGCTGATCCGCCCGAGGTCGGGGGCGACCCGGCCCGGCTGCCAACTCGGCCCGTCGAGCAGGAGCCGCACCGCCAGGCCCGCGGCGGCCGTCGCCAGCACGAGCCCGACCGTGGGCAGGAGGAGCCGCCCCGGCAGGAGCGCGGCGGCGTCGGCCGCGGCGGCCGTCCCCCC
>JBEIQP010000059.1:0-17482 GCA_040376455.1 Planctomycetaceae bacterium
GCGGCCTTCGCCAGGATCGGCACGGCGAGCATCGCGGCCACGACGACGAGGTCTTGGAGGAGCAGGACGGCGACGGCGATCCGGCCGTGCGGAGCGGCGGTCTCGCCGCGGTCGGCGAGGAGCTTGAGGACGATCGCGGTGCTCGACATCGCCACGAGCAACCCCGCGAAGATCGCTTGCGGCAGCGTGCCGAGATACCACCACGTGGCGGCGGCGACCACCGCCGTCGTCCCCACGATCTGGGGCAGGCCGATCTTGACCATCAGCGGCACCATCACCACCAGCCGCGCCATCGAGAACTCGAGGCCGACGGTGAACAGCAGCACGACCACGCCGATCTCGGCGAGGATCTCCACCACCTCGACATCGGAGACGAGCGACAGCCCGTAGGGACCGACGAGCACCCCCGAGACGAGCAACCCCACGACGCTCGGGACGCGGGCCCGCCCGAACGCGAACACGACCGCCGTGGCGACGGCGAACACGATGACGAGGTCGGTGAGAAACATGGCGGTAGGGCTCACTATAGAAGGCGGCGCCAGCCTGCGCGGCCGGTTTCTGGGGGACGGTCGGGGGGAATGCGCCGGATGTGCGGCGGCGAGAGGCGGCGGCAGAAGCACGCCGGCCCGCCCCGCGCCGAATCGCGACCTAGGGTTGCGGCACGTGGCAGCAGCAGGAGCGACTCGGATGATGTTCGATGCGATCGCGGCGTGGCTGGTGGCGGCCTGGTTCGTCGCCGGGGTGTGGTTGGTGGCCCATGCGGCCTGGCGCCGCCCCTCGGCCGGGGACGACCGCTGATCCCGACCGCCCGGGCGGTGATTTTCCCGGGCTTCTCGGGCTCCAGCCCGTCTTGGGCCGGTGGCGGCGGTCTGCTACCCTCCCCCGCCCCTTCCCGGAGAATTCCCGATGCTGCGTCCGTGGTCGCAAGGTTTCGTCCGATCGGTGCTTGGTGGCGGGCTGGTCGTCCTCGCGGCCCTGGCCGGGTCGGCGGCCGCCGGCGACGGCGACCGCGGCTGCACGATGCGGGTCGAGAGCCAACTCTACGCCGACGGCGACGCCGAGCCGGTGGCCCGCAGCCTCACGCTGTTCACCGACGGCGTCGCCTGGGACTTTCTGGAACTGCCCGAAGAGGGCGCGAAGCCGGGAACGCGCGCGATGCGGCTCGCCGAGATCGTCCTGCACGACCCGGCGCGAGAGCGGGTCGTCGTCATCGACCCGCAGCGCGACGTCAAGACGCAGATCGACGCGATCCGTCTCGAGCGGCTGAGCGTGTCGCTCGCGAAGTGGGCGCGGGGCAATGACGACCGACTCGTCCGGTGGGCGGGCGGCCCCGACTTCGGCGAGGGACTGACGGAGAAGGACGACGCGCTCGAACTGGTCGGCCCGCGGGTGCGGTACGCGGTGGCCTACACCGAAGCGCCGTCCGCGGAGGCGGCCGGCACGTACCGACAGTTCGCCGACACGGCGATCCTGCTCAAGGCGCTGCTCCATCCGGGCGGCATCCCGCCCTTCCCGCGGATCGCGCTCAACCGGCGGATCGAGGCGGCGGGAGGCATTCCGTCCGAAGTCACGCTGGAGATCGACCCGAAGATGGCGATCGTCGCGGGCAACAGCCGGCTGAAGTGCGTGCACAAGGTGCATCCGCGGTTGCTCGCCGGCGACAGGCAGCGGATCGAGGACGGCGAGGCACACATCGCCTCGGCCGCTGCGATCGACGTGGCCGCCTTCGTCGAGCCCGGGCTCTGACGAAAGGCCCCGCGGGGTCGGTCGGGCCGAGCCCGACATGCACGCCAGGGCGGCCGGCCACGCGCGATCCTCACAATGCGTTCGTTCGGCGCACGTTCGCAGACAGCCAAGAAAGTCTGCCCGACCGGACGATATTTCCTCTGGCTCACATCTTTCCCAACCCCTCGCGTCGAGGCGTGTCGGTCGCCCTGGGCGGCGAGGGCGGGGGAGCGTCGGCCACTCGGGGCGGTCGGGGGGCGGTGGGGTTCGCTCGCGGATCGGGCCGCGGCAATCACGTTGACATCTGTACATTACCCCCATTACATTCAGTCACAACCCTATCATCCATCAGGAACGGAGGCTTTCGATGCTGGTGCTCTCCCGCAAGCAGAACGAACGGATTCGAGTCGGCGATTCGGTGGTGGTGACGGTGGTGCGCGTCAGTGGCGACAAGGTGCGAATCGGCATCGAGGCGCCGGCCAACGTGCGGGTGCTGCGCGATGAATTGGAGGAGGAAAACCTCGGCACCGTGGTGCTCGAGCCGTCGGCCGAACTCCCGATCCCCCGGCTGTTTGGGTTCGTGGGCTGATGCGTGACTCACTCGGGGCCCGCGAGGCTCCGAACACCACGGGGCTGCTGCCCGACGAGCCGTCGAAGTCGCCTTCCACCGGGCGGCTGCGACGGCTCGTGTTGGGGGGGCTCGTCGCGGTCGCCTGCGGCCTGGTGGGAGTCGCGGTGTGTCTGCAGCACGTGCCCGACTTCTATCGCGAGCGGATCGCGACCGGGGACGCCGAGATTGCGGCGGTGGGCGAGCACGACTCGCGGCGGTTGCTGACGAAGCTCTCGGCGCTCCATGGAGCCTTCGTGCAGCCGGGCCCCTGGGAGGCGGCGATCTCCGAACGGGAGATCAATGCCTGGCTGCGGACCGATCTGCCGCGGAACCACGGCCGGCTCCTGCCCTGGGGGCTCGCCGAGCCCCAGGTGGAACTGGGGCCGAAGCGGGTGCGGGCCGCGGTCCGGGTGGGCAGCGGCCTTTTTTCCGCGGTCGCGTCGCTCGATGTGGAGGTGCTGCTCCGCGACGTGAATCAGTTGGGGATCGTTTTGGAGGATGCCCGGCTGGGAGCCCTGCCGCTGCCGCGCGGGCCGATTCTCCGCGAGATTGCCCGGCGGATCGCCCAATTGGGCATGGTCACGGAATTGCGGCGACTGGACGGCCGCACCGTGCTTGTGGTCTACATTCCCTCGACGCACGAGGCCGGCATGATGAGCCACTGGCTGCAGTCCCTGGCGCTGCAGAAGGGCGAAGTGCTGGTGTCGGGCCTGACGCGGCAGGGCGTGGAGCGCCTGCGGGCGGATGTTCCCGCCGCGCGTTGAGGCCGGCGGCCGGCAGGATTCACAATGGCGGGGTGCTCATGGCGCGAGTGACGTTTCTCGGGGCGGCGGGCGTGGTGTCGGGGTCGCGGCACCTGGTGGAGGCCGGTGGCTCCCGCGTGCTCATTGATTGCGGCCTCTTCCAAGGGGAGAAGGAACTGCGCGAGCGGAACTGGGAACGGTTCGCCGTGCCCCCCGACAGCATCGACGCCGTGGTCCTCACCCACGGCCACATCGACCACTCCGGCTGGCTGCCGCGGCTCGCGCGGGACGGCTTCCGCGGCACGATCTGGACCTCGCCGGCGACGGCCGACCTGCTGGGGATCCTGCTGTACGACTCCGCCAAGTGCCAGGCGGAGGATGCCCTCTATGCCAATCGGAAGGGCTACGCCAAGCACCGCCCCGCCCTGCCGCTCTATGAGGAGCGGGATGTCGATCAGGCGCTGCGGCTGGTGAAACCCGTGCCCCGGGAGGAGTGGTTCGCGCCGGCGGCGGGCGTTCGCTGCCGATTCCACGAGGCCGGCCACATGCTCGGCAGTTCGTTCGTCGAGATGGAGGCGGCGGGACGAGAGCCGGCGAGCCCGCCCGTCCGCATCGTGTTCTCCGGCGACGTCGGCCGGTTCGACGCGCCGCTCTACAAGGATCCCATCGGTCCGCCCGCCTGCGACTACCTCGTCTGCGAGAGCACCTACGGCGACCGCGACCACACCCCGAGCCGGCCGCTCGACGAACTCGAGGCGGTGACGAAGGAGGCGATCGCCCGCGGCGGGCTGATGCTCGTGGCCTCGTTCGCGATCGGCCGCTGCCAGCAGCTCGTCTACCTGCTGCGCACGCTCATGGCGGCGGGGCGGCTGCCGGAGATTCCGGTGTGGGTCGATTCGCCGATGGCGGTGGACGCGATGGAGGTGTTTCGCAAGCACGGCGGCGAGCATGATTTCTCGGAGGCGAAGATGCAGGGCGTGGCGGAGTCGCTCGCCAGCCCGTTCGTGCGGATGGCCAAGACCGCCAACGAGTCGAAGGCGATCAACAGCCACACCGGCCCGGGGATCGTGATCGCATCGAGCGGCATGATGAACGGCGGCCGCATCCTCCATCACCTCGCCCGCCGGCTCCCCGATCCGAAGACCACGGTGCTCGTCGCCGGGTTTCAGGCGATCGGCACCCGCGGACGGAGCCTGATCGACGGGGCCAAGTTCCTCCGGATCCACGGCCGCGACATCCCCGTCAAGGCGGCCGTGCGTCGGGTGGACGCGCTCTCGGGCCACGCCGATCGCCGCGAGATCGGCCGCTGGCTGGGGAGCATGCCGGCGCCCAAGCGCACCTTCCTCGTCCACGGCGAGCCGGTCGCGGCCCGCGGTATGGCGGAGTTTTTGCAGGACACGCGCGGGTGGGCCGCGCACATTCCCACGATCGGAGAAAGCGTCGAGCTGGAAGGCTGAAACCACATGGCCAAGAAACCACGCAATGGCGACCCGTCGCCGTCCCCCGCCGCCCCGGCGACCCCCGTCAAGCCGAAGGCGTGCAGCATTCTTCCGGACACCATACTCGGAGACGACGTGGCGCTCGTCGCCGAGAACATGGAGCGGATTCTCAGTTCGCCCAGTTACAGCCTGGCGATGGAGGATCCCGCGCTCCTCGAGCGGGTCGAGATGCGCGGCGTGCGGATGCTGCTCGAACTGGGGAAGGCCGAACTGGGCCTGCTGGCCGACAGCATCGAATCGACGGTCATCGTCTTCGGGGGCACGCAGATCGTCGAGCGAACCGCCGCCGAGCGGCGGCTCTTCGAGGCGCGCCGCGCGGCGCAGGCCGCGCCGAACGACAAGCGGCTGAAGCGCGAGATCGAGCGCAGCACGCGACTGCTCGACTTCTGCCGCTACTATGACGACGCCCGCGAGTTCGCCCGGATCGTCTCGATCGACAACCAATGCGACGACAAGCGCGACTACGTCGTGGTCACCGGCGGCGGGCCGGGCATCATGGAGGCGGCCAACCGCGGCGCCTTCGACGTCGGCTGCAAGTCGATCGGCCTCAACATCAAGCTGCCCGCCGAGCAGCAGCCCAATCCCTTCATCACGCCGGAGCTCTGCTTCCAGTTCAAGTACTTCGCGCTCCGGAAATTCCACTTCATCCTCCGCGCGGCGGCGGTGGTGCTGTTTCCCGGCGGATTCGGCACGCTCGATGAGATGTTCGAAACGCTCACGCTGCGGCAGACGCACCGCATGCAGCCGGTGCCGATCATCCTCTACGGCCGCGAATACTGGTCGAAGGTGATCGACTTCCAGCACCTCGCGGACTGCGGGGTGGTCGCCGACGCGCATCTCGATCTCTTCACCTACGCCGAGACGCCGATGGAAGCGTGGCAGCAGATCCTCGACTTCCACGCCCGCGCCCAGACCGCCTAGGCAGGCCGTTCGCCATGTCCGCTTCCGCATCCCGGTTTGATGTCGAGCCCGGCGCCGTGGCTCCCACCGGTCGCGTCGCGCTGGTGACCGGCGGCGGCCGCGGGCTCGGTGCGGTGGTCGTGCGGGCGCTGGCGGCGCGGGGGTATGCGGTGGCGATCCACTGCCACGCGTCGCTCGCCGAGGCCCGCGCCCTCGCCGAGCGGATCAGCGCCGCCGGGGTGCCGGGGCTCGCGGTCACGGCCAACCTGCGGGACGAGGGGCCGGTGCGGGCACTCGTGCACCGCGTCGCGGATCATTTCGGCCGCCTCGACGCGGTGGTGACCTGCGCCCGGATGCGGTCGATCGGGCCGCTCGAGGAGGTGACGGCGGACGAGCTGCGGGCCCACTACGAGGTCAACGGCATCGGCACGTTCGTGGTGGCTCAGGAGGCGGCCGCGGTGATGGTGCGGCAGGAGGAGGGGGGCGCGATCGTGCTGGTGGGGGATTGCGGCACGCAACGCCCCGCGTCGGGCCGCATCGCTTATCTCGCGAGCCAGGGGGCGATTCCCGCGCTCACGCGGGCGCTCGCGGTCGAGTGTGCGGAGCGGCATCCGCGGATCCGGGTCAACGCCGTGCTCCCCGATGCCGCGGGACGCGCCGACGAGTCGGCCCCCGGCGTGGCCGCTGCCGTACTGGCGATGATCGAAAACGGCTCGGTCAACGGCGTCTGTCTGCCGGTGGAGGGAGGCCGGCTGATCCTTCCGGATCGCGTCGATCCGTGAGGGTCGGCGCCGGCGCCGATCCGCGTCCTTCCGGATGGGAGCCCGGGAGGCGAATCGTGAAGGTGGTGCCCACGTTGGGCTCGCTCTCCACCCCGATCGTGCCGCCGTGGGCTTGCACGATGTGCTTCACGATCGCGAGTCCGAGGCCGGTGCCCCCCTGCTTCCGGCTCCGCGCCTTGTCCACACGGTAGAACCGTTCGAAGAGCCGCGGCAGGTGCTCCTGCTCGATGCCGCAGCCCTCGTCGCGCACCCGGATCGCAAGGTCGCCCGGTTCGCGGCCCGGGGCCGCGAACCGCCCCGCGGAGAGCCGCACCGTGCGGCCGGGATCGCTGTACTTGATCGCGTTGTCGATCAGGTTGATGAGCGCCTGCTCCAGAAGCGGGGCGTTGACCTCGGCCACGAGGTCGGCGGGGCAGCTCGTTTCGACGCTGATCGAGCGGTCGCGCGCCCGCGGACCGCAGTCGGTGACCGCCGCCGCGAGCACGTCGGCGATCAGGGCCGTCTCCAGCGGCAGGTTGCCCGCCCCCTCGCTCTGTTCGATGCGGGAAAGGGCGAGCAGATCCTCGATGATCGCGGCGAGCCTGTCGGCCTGCCGGGAGACGATTTCCAGAAAGCGGCGGGCATCCTGGGGGTCGTCGGCGGCGCCGTCGAGCAGCGTTTCGACGAAGCCCTTGATGGAAGCGATCGGCGTCTTGAGCTCGTGCGACACGTTGGCCACGAAGTCGCGGCGGACATTCTCCAGCCGCTGCACGTCGGTGATGTCGTTGAGCACGATGACCGCGCCGCCCTCGCCGGAGGCGTCGCGCAGCGCGGTGCCGCGGAGGCGGATCGTGCGGTCGCGCGGTCCGCGGAGCACCAGGTCGTCCTCCACCGGTTCGCGGCAGTCGATGGCCCGCAGGGCGAACCGGCGCAGGTCGGGGTTGCGCACCACCTCCTGCAAGTGCCGGCGGACCGCATCCTCGAGATCGACGCCGAGTAGGTCGGCGGCCGCCCGATTGATGCCGACGATCCGCTGCCGGGCGTCGATGGCGAGCACGCCCTCGATCATGCTGCCGAGCACGGCCTCCTGCTGGGTGCCCTGGCGGCCGATCGTGATGCCCCGCTCCACGAGCTGCTCGCGGAGGAGGCCGAAGGCCGCGGCGAGATCGGCGATTTCCGCGAGGTCGGTCGCCGGGAGCGGGGCGCCCACGTCGCCCGCCGCCAGCCGCGATGCGGCGACGCAGAGATCCCGCACCGGCTGGGTCGCCCGTCGCGCCAGCAGGTAGCCGGCCGTCACGGCGGCCAGCGCGCAGGCGAGATAGCCGAGGAGGAGGTTTCGTTGGGAGCGTGCCAGTTCGGCGTCGAACGCCGTCGTGTCGGCGGTCACGCGCACGATGACGGTCGGCCGACCGGGCGGGCCGTGGGGCACGGCCATCGTGAGGATCCGCTTGCCGGTCGCCGGGTCGTGGCGGCTGGCGCTCGAGGCGCGGCCGTCCCGCGCGGCGGCGAGGAGCGCCGCCTCGATGCCGGTGGCCGGCCGCGCGGCATCCGTGGGGGGCAAGACCTCGACGCGAACCTGCCGGCGGTCGGTGAGCTCGCGGGTTCGGGCGGCAAGCGCCTCAGGGTCGCGCGGCCCGCCGTCGGGCCCCAGGAGGCCGGTCACGGCCGCGGCCGCCTCCTCCAGCCGCCGGCGCTCGGCCGCGTCGGCGAGCCCCGCCATCTGCACCGAGGCCAGCCAGTAGCAGCCGAGCAGGATGGCGGCGACCAGGGCGCACCAGCCCGCGAACAGATGCCAGACGAGGCGGGTACGGGGCATGGCAGGGGCCGCGGACGGAGTGGCGGATCACGCCCGGAACCGGTATCCCACGCCGCGCACGGTTTCGATGTAGGAGCCGAACGTCCCGAGTTTCTTGCGCAGGCCGGCCACTTGCACGTCGACCGACCGCTCCGTCACAGGATAATCCTCCCCCTTCACCGCGTCGACGATCTGCGACCGGGTGTAGGCCCAGCCGGGCCGCTTGGCCAGGAATTGCAGCAGTGCGAACTCGGTGTAGGTCAGCTCCAGGGCCGCGCCGGCGAGCGTCGCCTCGTGCCGCCCGGGGTGGATCGACAGCTCGTGGACGTCGATCGTGGTCTCCATTTCGGCCTGCCGCTGCGCCTCCTGGCGGCGCAGGAGCGCCTTGACGCGGGCGGTGAGCACCCGCGGGCTGAACGGCTTGGCGATGTAGTCGTCGGCGCCGCGCTCGAGCCCGGCGATCATGTCGCTTTCCTCGCTCTTCGCCGTGAGCATGATGATGGGGATGTCGCGCGTCTTCGTGTCGGCCTTGAGCCTCCGGCAGACTTCGAGGCCGTCCACGGCCGGCAGCATGAGATCGAGCACGATCAGGTCGGGGGGCTCGCGGCGGGCCGACTTCAGAGCCTCCTCGCCGGTCGCCACGCATTCGACGGCGTAGCCGTCCTTGGAGAGGTTGTAGCGAACCAGTTCGAGCAGATCCTCCTCGTCGTCGACGACGAGCAGCCGCCGAACGGGTTGATCCGGCTGGCCGGCCTTCGACTTGGCAGGGGGATATTTCACGTCCGCTCCCGGCTCGGGGGTTCGGCACACTCTCGCTTGCCGTCCCGGCTCGATGCCGGGCCGGCGCCGGCGGCCGCATGCCGGCAGATTATGCCGGGGGCAGCGGCCGGCGAAAGCGTTAGATTTCGGTGAGTGCGCACGAGCCGATCAGGATAGCAGGAGTTCGACGTCCTCGGCGGTCAGGCTGGCGATCATGCTCTCGTCGGCCCGCACGATCGATTCGGCCAACTCCCGCTTCCGATCCTGCAGGGCCACGATCTTCTCCTCCACCGTGTCTTTGGCGATCAGACGGTAGGCGAACACGCGCCGGGTCTGTCCGATCCGGTGGGCGCGATCGACGGCCTGCGCCTCGACGGCCGGATTCCACCACGGGTCGAGGATGTAGATGTAGTCGGCGGCGGTGAGATTGAGGCCCTGGCCGCCCGCCTTGAGGCTGACGAGAAACAGCCGGCACTCGGTATCCTCCTGGAACCGCGTCACCCGCGCCTGCCGGTCCGTGGTGCGGCCGTCGAGGTATTCGTAGGTGATCTGCCGTTGGTCGAGTTGCCGCCGCAGGATGGCGAGGAAGCTGGTGAACTGGCTGAACACGAGCACCTTGTGCCCCTCGTCGAGGACCTCGTCGAGCTGCTCGAGGAGCGTCTCCAGTTTCGCGCCCGTCTCGTCGATCCGGGCGGGATCGACGAGACCCGGATGGCACGCCGTCTGCCGCAGCCGCAGGAGCGCCTCGAGCACCGCGATCCGGGAACGGCCGATGCCCATGCGGCCGATGCGGCCCGAGAGCTCCTGGCGGAAGTGCTCGCGAAGCTCGTCGTAGGCCTTGCGCTGCGACTCGCCGAGCTCCACGAACAGCGTCTGCTCGGTCTTTTCGGGCAGGTCGGACAGCACCTGGGCCTTGGTCCGCCGCAGCAGGTAGGGGCGGACCGCGCGGGCCACCACCTCGGTGCTGCCCCGTCCGTCGGCGAGAAACCGGCGCAGCCGCGAGGCGCTGCCGAGCTGCCCGGGGTTGAGGAACTCGAAGATGCTCCAGAGTTCGCCGATGTGGTTTTCCACCGGCGTGCCCGTGAGGGCGAGACGGTGCCGGGCCCGCAGCAGGCGGCAGGCCTTGGCCGCCTGGCTGGCGGCGTTCTTGATCGACTGCGCCTCGTCGAGCACGACGTAGTCGAACTCGATCTCCCGGTGGCTGACGATGTCGCGGCGCAGCGTGCCGTAGGTCGTGATCACGAGATCCCATTCCGACAGCGGCTGCGCCATGTCGGTCCGGGCGTTGCCGGTGTGATTGACCACGCGCAGGTGTGGTGCGAACCGCTTGGCTTCCTCGATCCAGTTGAAGACGAGGCTCTTGGGCACGATGACCAGCGACGGACGGTGCGCGACGCCTCCTTCGCGAAGCATCGCCTGGCGCCGGGCGAACATCGCCAGCACCTGGATCGTCTTGCCGAGGCCCATGTCGTCGGCGAGGCAGCCGCCGATCCCCATGCGTTCGAGGAACGTGAGCCAGCCGAGGCCCTCGCGCTGGTAGTGCCGGAGCGTCCCCTGAAATCCCTCCGGCTCGTTCTCGGCCTCCGGCCGCTCGCCGTTGGCCAGTTCCTCGCGGATCCGCTCGAAGGCCTCGTCGACGTGCGACTGCGGCTGCCCGGCCAGCAGGGCGTCGAGCAGGGCCACCTGGATGCGGCCGTAGCGGAGCCGGCCGTCGTGCTTCTGGGCGAGGGCCGCCATCGGCTCGAACTGGGTCGCGAAGCCCTCCGGCAGGATGCCGACCGAGCCGTCGGGCAGCTCCACCGAGCGGCTGCCGCGAGCCAGCGCCTCGAGGAGCGCCGGCAGTTCCGCCGTCACGCCGCCGAAGTCGATCGCCGCGGAGAGTTCGAACCAGTCGATGCCGCTGGTCACGTTCCAGGCCACGCTGCCCGCGGGTCGGTAGCGGCGGCCGGCGACCTCGACCAGCCAGCCGGAGGCAGCGAGTTGCGAGACGGAGGCATCGAGGCGGTTGCGGGCGATCTCCACGTGGTGCAGCACGTCCTCGCCGTCGATGCCGGCACCGCGCGGCGGCGTGGCGCCGTAGCGCGGCAACAGCGCGAGCGCCTCGCGCTCGGCGGCGCGGTCGCGGCGCACGAAAATCCGGCGGGCGGTGTCGGCGGCGCCGCCGGCCGGATCGTCGGCCGCGAGCGCAATGCCGCCGTAGTCGAACCAGATCCGTCCGGCGAGTTGCACCCGCGGCTGCGTGCGCCGCCGCGCCGGGCGGCCCGCCGGCGGCGATTCGCCATCCTCGTCGGTGACGATGGCGGGCGAATCGTCGAGAACGAGCTTGGGATGCGGCGCCCCCGACTCGATCCGCCAGCCGGTCCACGCCGGCAGCACCAGCCGGGGAACGTCGGCCAGCTGGGCGATCCGCTCGATCAGGCCGTCGATCTGGGCGCCGGCGACCTCGATCGGGCCGCGACGCTCGAACTGGTCGATCCAGCCGGCCGTGCCGGGGCCGCCGCCGTCCGGCATCGACAGCCGGGCGATGCGGTCCGCGAAGACCACGAGCCCCGACTTCAGGACGGCCCGCGGCTCGCTCAACTCCTTCCGCTGGCTGCCGCGCACGAGCATGCCGCGGAGCGTCGCCTTGGAGGGCCGCGGCGGGGGCGCGTCGTCGTCGATCGCGCTGCCGCGCTGCCGCGGCCGGGCTTCGTCGTCGTCCGGATCGACCACGAAGGCGAATTCCCACGGCCGGCCGCCGTCCCACACCAGCGGCACGACGTGTTCAGGCTGCCGCCGCGGCTCGGGCTGCACGATCAGGCGGCCGGTTTCGCAGAGCATGGAGAGGTGGGTGGCCGCCGATCGCGGGCTGACGACGATTCGCGCGATGCTGCGCCGTTCGACGGGCTCCGCGGTGCCGGTCTCACCGACCGCCGCCGCGCCGAGCAGGTGGTCGATCACGCCGCGTTCCTGCTGGTCGAGTTGGTCGAGTTCCACCTCCCCCGGGCCGAGCATGACGGGCCGGGGGCGGCCGGTGGCGTTGCCGGCCACGTCGAGCTGCATCCGGCAGGGAACGAGCACCGCCGCCCGCGCGTCGGACGACGCGGCGAGGTCGAGCACGAACACGAGCGTTCCTCCGCCCCGCCGCGCGTCGGGGATCGCGAGACCTGCAGACCGCACCGCCGGCTCCACGCGCCGGCGCCGTTCCTCGAGCTCCGTCGCCCAGACGGGCTGGCGGGCTCCGGTGCGGCGTGTGGAAGCATTCGTCCGGACGGGCTCCGGCGCCGCGACGGGCCGCCGAGCCGGGCCATCGGCGTCTGGGTCGTCGTCGCCGTCGTCCGCGACCGGCTCGGGAGCGGAGTCGTGCCCGTCTGCAGGTTCGTCCGCCACGATGTCGAGGGCGACGGGCGTCTGGTCGTGGATGCCGGCGAGCAGGCCGCGGCGATCGACCTCGAGCAGCACGGCGGCCAGGATCGCGCACGGCCGGCCCTCGCGGCCCGCGGCGGTCGTGCATCTGGTTTCGAGCGTCATCCCGCCGCGGCGGTGGGCCGAGAGTTCGAGAAAGACCTCGTACTCCTCGCCGTCGTCAGCCACGGTCGCCCGCACCTGGCCCACCCGAGGGCTGGCGACGGAGGCCGGCACGATCGTGCGGGCCTTGGCGATATCGACCGGTGTGAAGAGATGAAAGAGGCGTTTCTCGAGGGTCTTCATGCTGCCGATTCGCGCTGGCGGGGAGGGGTGTTGCGCGACCGACCGGCGCCGGGAGGCATCCGGCGCGCAACACGCTGTTGTACCTCGCCGCGGTGCTCCGTGGCGAGGGGTGGGCCGCGTTACGCCCCTTTGACCGTGGCGATCAATTCGAGAACGTTCTCGACCGGCGTCTGCGGAAGGACGCCGTGACCCAGGTTGAAGATGTGGCCGGGCCGGCCCGCGGCGCGGTCGAGCACCTCGCGGGTGCGGCGGCGGACGGTGTCGCGGTCGGCCAGCAGCACGGCGGGATCGAGGTTGCCCTGGACCGCCCGATCGAAGCCGACCGCCTGCCAGCCGGCATCGAGGTCGATCCGCCAGTCGATGCCGATCACGGAGCCGCCCGCCTCCCGCAGGAGCGGCAGGAGCGCCGGGTTGCCGGTGGCGAAGTGGATCACGGGGGCCCGCTTCGCCGCCTCGGCCAGGGCGGCGCGGCTGTGCGGCAGCACGTAGCGGCGGTAGTCGTCGGGCGCGAGACAGCCGACCCAGCTGTCGAAGAGCTGCACGATCTGGGCGCCCGCCTCGATCTGGGCGACGAGGTAGCGGCTCACGGCCCGGGCCAGCCGGCCCATCAGGTCATGCCAGGCCGATTCATGGCGGTACATCAGCGACTTGGTGTGCAGCCAGGCGCGACTCGTGCCCCCCTCGATGCAGTAGCTCGCCAGCGTGAATGGCGCGCCCGCGAAACCGATCACGGGGATGGCGTCGTCGAGTCCGGCGCGGGTGGCGCGGACCACGTCCATCACGAAGCCGAGCCGGCCCACGTCTTCGAGTTCGGCGACCCGGTGCACGTCACCCGCCTCGCGGACCGGGTTGTGGATCACCGGACCCTCGCCCGCCGCGAATTCGAGATCGAAGCCCATCGGCTCGAGGATCGGGAGGAGATCGCTGAAGATGATCGCGGCATCGACGCCGAGGCGGTTCACCGTGGCGATCATCACCTCCGCCGAGAGCCGGGGGTTCTTGCAGAGTTCCATGAACCCGACTTTTTCCCGGATGGCGCGGTATTCGGGCAGGTAGCGGCCCGCCTGCCGCATGAGCCACACGGGAGTGCGCTCGACCGGTTCGCACCGGCAGGCCCGCATCATCAGCGACTGGCTGCGGGGGTCGGTGCTCGGCGCCGAGAGGTGTGAAGGCTGGATCGGCTGCACCGGCGCTGTCCTGGATGGTGGCGTGGGGGAGGGCTGCGGTCCGACGGGATTCCGGAAGGAACCGGCGGGGCGAAAGTATATGCGACCGGGGGGCCATCGGCATGGCGGCCCGCGGAACTACACTAGGGGAGTTCACCCGCAGGGTTCTGCATGGTCGCCTTCCTGTCCGGCATCTCCGTCTTCTGCTTCGTCGCGAGTTACGCGGTGGCGCTCGCGTTCGAGGCGTCGCGGCTCGCGTTTCGCTCGGGCGTTCGCGGGGCTGCGATGGTGGGGTTTGCCGGGGCGGGCCTCCTGGCCCACACGCTGTTTCTGGCGTGGCGGGCGGCCAACGAATCGGCGGTGCCGCTGTCGAGCCCGTTCGACTGGTACCTGCTCGCGGCCTGGCTCCTGGCGGCCGGCTATCTGTATCTGACGATCACGAACCCGCGGACGCCCGTGGGGCTGTTCATGCTCCCGGTCGTGCTCGCGCTCGTCGGCGCGGCCCAACTCTCGAGCCGCGAGCCGTTTCCGCAGAGCCCGGCCACGCAGGTGTGGGGGGCGATTCACGGCATCTTCAACCTTGCGGCCAGCGTGAGCGTGGCGATCGGCGCCATCGCCGGCCTGATGTGGCTGATCCAGGCGGGGCGGCTGGCCCGCAAGCAGGCGCCCCAGCAGGGGTTTCGCATGCCCAGTCTGGAACGGCTCGCGCGGATCACCGCCCGCACCCTCGCGATCGCGGCCTGGACGGCGGCGACCGGATTCGCCTCCGGGATCGTGCTCAATGCGGTCAATCGGCAGCGTGGGCTCTTGGAGACCGTGCCGTGGACCGATCCGGTGGTGCTGCGGATGGCCGCGCTGGTGGCCTGGCTGATCGCGGCCGACGCGTTGGCCGGCGCCGCCCGACGCCGGCCCGACGGCCCGCGGACCACCGCCTGGCTGTCGCTCGTCAGCCTCGGGGTGTTGACGATCTCGATCCTCTGGGGGCTCTTTGGCCCGACGCGGCACGGGATGCCGCCCGTGGCGCCGGCCGTCACGCGGCTGGAGGCGCGCCCATGACGCTGGCCTTCGTGGGAGGAACGCACCGCACGGTGCCGCTCGATCTTCGCGAGCGGCTCGCCTTTTCGGCCGAGCAGGCGGCCGAGGCGTTGCGCCGATTTCGCGACCGGTTTCCCGGTCGGGAGGGCGTGCTGCTCTCGACTTGCAATCGCGTGGAGTTTTACGCAGCCGGCGAGGGGGGCACGGCGACGCCGCCGGCCGAACAGCTCGTGTCGTTTCTGGCCGAATGCCGCGGCATCGACGTGCGGCTGCTCGATCCGGTGCTCGAACGCGAGCGCGACGAGGCGGTGGTCCGCCATCTCTTCGGCGTCGCCTCCGGTCTCGACAGCATGGTGCTCGGCGAGCCGCAGATCCTGGCGCAGGTGAAGCAGGCGTGGGCGATCGCGCAGGAGAGCCGCACCACCGGTCCGCTCACCGGGGAGATGTTTCAGGCGGCGTTGCGTACGGCGAAGCGGGTGGCGACGGAGACGGCGATCGGCCGCCAGCGGATCTCGATCCCGAGCGTGGCGGTCGCCGACTTTGCCCGAGGCGTGTTCGAGCGGTTCGACGACAAGCGCGTGCTCCTCCTCGGGGCGGGCAAGATGGCGGCCGAGACGCTGCGGTATCTGCGCGAGGCCGGCGCACGCGACATCACGGTCGTGAACCGCACGGCGACGCGGGCGGTGGAACTGGCGGCCCGCCTCGGCGCCCGGCCGGGCAGTTTCGCGGAATTGGCGGCCGAACTCGCCGCCGCCGACCTCGTGGTGAGCACGACCGGCGCCACGGAACCGGTGGTTTCCGAGGCATTGTTTGCGGAGGTGGAGCCGCGTCGCGAGGGTCGGCCGTTGGTGGTGCTCGATCTCGCCGTCCCGCGGGATTTCGAGCCGCGGATCGGCACGCGTTCGGGCGTCTGGCTCTATTCAGTCGACGACCTTGCCGCGGCCTGTGATGCCAACCGCAGGAGCCGGCAGCGGGAGATGCCCGCGGCCGCGGCGATCGTGGACGAGGAGACGAGGCGGTTCATGGGCGACCTGCACCACCGCTCGACGGCCCCGGTGATCGAGCAATTGCGGGCGGGCTGGAACGAAACGGGCGAAGCCGAGCTCGAACGGCTCTTCCGCAGGCTTCCGGCGTTGGGCGAGGCGGAGCGGGCCGAGATCCGCCAGGCCTTCGAGCGGTATGCCGCCAAGCTCCTGCACCCTCCGTTGGCGTCGCTCCGCAGCGAGAGCCGTTCAGGCCCGCCCCACGGGCTGCTCGACGCGCTCCGCCGGCTCTTCGATCTGAAGGAATAGCGGCGGGCTTGCGTCCGTCGGGCGGCGTGGTTTCCGCCGTCGCCACCCCTCGCCACGCCGGCTTCCGGCCCGCTCCACTCCGGAAGGCGAATTTTTTTGCCCCTCCCGGGCCCGATCCTCGTCTTCTCATGTAGGAGGCCACATCATGAGCAGCACGGAACGGGAAGCGGGGCATGGCACGGCGTTCGGGTCATCGGCGCGTCCTGACGGCGGTTCGTCGTCGCGGCTGCTGGAGAGCGTCCGGCATGCGGCCCGCGCGTGGCACATGGCTTCGAGCACGGAGCGGGCCTACGTGTGCTGGGTGAAGCGGTTCGTGCTCTTCCACCGCAAACGGCACCCCCGGGAGATGGGCGAAGCGGAAGTCAACGCCTTTCTCAGCCACCTGGCCGTGAGCGAGCATGTGGCTGCCTCGACGCAGAACCAGGCTCTCGCGGCGTTGCTGTTTCTGTACGACAAGGTTCTCGGGCGACCATTGAACCGGATGGACGGGATCGTGCGGGCCCGACGCCCCAAGCGGTTGCCGACCGTCCTGACGCCAGATGAGGTCCACAGGGTGCTCGAGTGTCTCTCCGGCGAGCATTGGCTGGTCGGGACGCTGCTCTACGGAGCGGGGCTTCGGCTGCTCGAGGCGCTTCGACTGCGGGTCAAGGATGTTGACATGGAGCGGGGCGAGTTGACGATCCGGGAGGCCAAGGGAAACAAGGACCGCGTCACGTTGCTCCCGGACTGTCTTCGCGGGCCGCTGGGGCAACTCCTGCACCGGGGGCATCGTTTCCATGCCATCGAGGTCGAAGAAGGTCGGGGGCGGGTGATGCTGCCGGGGGCCTTTGCCCGCAAGCATCCGGCGGCGGAGCAGTCGTGGCCGTGGCAGTGGGTGTTTTCGTCGCGGAACTATTTCCGAGACAGGGAATCGGGCCGGTCTTATCGGCACCACCTCCACGAGTCGGTGATCCAGCGGGCGGTCCGAGACGCCGTGATCAGGGCGGGCATAACGAAGCGGGCAACCTGTCACACGCTGCGTCATTCGTTTGCCACGCATCTCCTCCAGGAGGGCTATGACATCAGGACGGTGCAGGAGCTTTTGGGCCACAACGACGTGAAGACGACGATGATCTACACGCACGTCCTGAGCCGTGGCGGGAGGGGTGTTCGCAGTCCGGCTGATCGTCTGGGGCGACAGCCATGAAACCCCGTCGGTGGTCCCGGGGGTCGGTCGGCTGCGGGATGGGTTCCTCGTCGGGAGTCGGTGATTGCCGGCCGGGCGCGAGCCGCAGTCTACCCATCTTGACAGGGGGTGTTATCCAGCAAATAAACTGGATATCCGGCTGGTAGCGATGGCGGGTTGTGTCCGTAACCCCTTGCCGTTCCTGGGCTTCCCACCAGAAGACAAAATCGCCGTTGGAACGTTATCAAGCGACCTCCGACGATTACACGGAACCGCAGAAATACTAGTTAGGCGTATGACCGCGTTAACCCTAATGCGTAGCGGAATAGTTGGGGCAGCCGC
>JBEIQP010000099.1:0-9970 GCA_040376455.1 Planctomycetaceae bacterium
GCCATGGATGGCCCTGCAGCTGCTAAAGTTAGATCGCGGCAGCAGCCGTCTCGCCCGTGCGGATGCGGACGACCTCGGCGAGGTTCGTGACGAAGATCTTGCCGTCGCCCACCTGGCCGGTGCGGGCGGTGGTCATGATCTTGCTGATCACGGCCGGCGCTTCGTCGTCGCTGACGACGACCTCGATCTTTACCTTCGGCAGGAAATCGACCGAGTACTCGGCGCCGCGATAGGTCTCCGTGTGGCCCTTCTGGCGGCCGAAGCCGCGGACCTCGGTCACGGTCATGCCCTTCACGCCCTGGGCGTTGAGCGCGTCCTTCACTTCCTCCAGCTTGAAGTGCCGGATGATGGCTTCGATCTTCTTCATGGCTCGTCTCCTTCGTGATGGGAATCGAATCTGACGGGAACAGGTTTGTTGGTGGCCCGACGGGAGAGAAATAATGCACGTCGCGTGCCAAAGCGTAATCGCCCGGATTCCGCGGATTCCGCGGGGCTGGTTGTTTCACGCGTGAGGCGCCAACGCCGGCCGGGCCCGCCTGAGAATCAGAGAAAACCCGCGACATGCGGCCGGAAGAGGCGACGGGCGGCCCTGTCTCGCACGGGCGGCCGGTGTCGCGCCGGCGCGGCGCTATTTCCGGAACGTGGCGCCGTCGAGCCCGTGCCCCTTCATGAGGCGGTAGAGGGTGCCCCGCGGCAGCCGGGCCTCGCGGGCGGCGGCCGAGACGTCGCCGAGGTGCCGTGTCAACAGGTCGCTGAGGTACTGCTTCTCGAACCGCGCCACGTGCTCCGTGCGCTGCGCGAAGAAGCCCACCGCTCCCGCCTCGGCCCCGGCGTTCTTTCCCGCCACCGCCACGACCTCGTCGGGAAGGTCGTCCACGCCCGCCACCGGCGACCGCGTCATCGCGATCGCGCGGCGGACCACGTTTTGGAGTTCGCGGACGTTTCCAGGCCAGTGATAGCCCTTGAGCACCTGGTAGACGTCGGTGGAAAGCCCGCCGATGGTCCTGCCCATCTCCTGCGCGGCGCGGTTGGCGAAAAACTCCGCCAGCAGACCGATGTCGTCTCCGCGGCTGCGGAGGGGGGGCAGATCGATCCGCACGACGTTGATCCGGTAGAAGAGGTCGCGGCGAAACTCCCCCCGCTCCACCATCTGGTCGATGGGCCGCGACGTGGCGGCCACCACCCGCACATCGACGGCGTTCTCCTGCCGCGCCCCGACGCGGCGGACGCGGCGCTCCTGGAGCACCCGCAGCAGTTTCGCCTGCAACGGCAGCGGGAGCTCCCCGACCTCGTCGAGAAAGAGCGTGCCGCCGTCGGCGAATTCGACGAGCCCCATCCGCCGCGCATCGGCTCCGGTGAAGGCGCCGCGCTCGTGCCCGAAGAGTTCGCTCTCCATGAGCGCGTCGGGGATCGCGCCGCAGTCCACCGGCACGAAGGGGCCTGCGCTGCGGCGGCTCCGCGTGTGGATCGCCCGGGCCACCAGTTCCTTGCCCGTGCCGGTCTCGCCGGTCACGAGCACATCGACCGAACTGACGGCCACGCGGTCGATGATCGAGTAGACCTGCTGCATCGCCGGGCTCTCGCCCAGGAAGTCGTCGAACGAATAGGGCCGCTCGATGGCCCGCCGGAGCAACGCCTCCGCCGCCGTGCGGCGCGATGCCGCGAGCAGCCGCACGAGGGCGTCCTCGAGATCGGTCTCGGCCCGGGTCACGTCGAGGTAGTCGCCCGCACCGGCCTGCAGGCATGCCCGCGCGGTGTCCACGCTCGGCTTCGGGTCGATCACCACCATCGGAAGCTGCGGGTCCGCCTTCCGCAGTGCCCCATAGAGCACGTCGGCCGTGGGGCCCGACCGCGCCGTCACGATCCCGAGGTCCCACGAGTCGCGGGCGAGCGTGCCGAGCGCCTTGTCGAGCGAGGTCTCGATCCTGAGCTCCATCGGCTGGAGTCGGGCGACGAGCCGCGCGTAGGGGAGGCCGTCTCCGCCGGAGGAGTCGATGACGATGATGCGGGGCTGCTGCACGGGTTGCTCGGGAGGCTGGGCCGAAAACCGGAGCCGCCGGAGGGCGCCGGGAGGGGAATGATCGTCGAACCGTCACACCGGGCCGCCGCGGCTTCGTTCATGCACGCCGCGGCCGCTCTCGCGCCGGCCGCCTACCCACGCTCGCTGCACGAGTATGCAAGGGGCGGGGGTGCCGGGCAAGCCGCGGCCCGCTTTCGCGGGGGTCTGCCTCTGGTACATTTTCAGGGGGTTGCCGCCGAAAATCCGCGCGGCGACGGGCACGGCACGACTCCCGGAGCGACGCTTTCCGCATGGCTATCGACACCTACGCACCGTGCCCGGGTGGCACCGGGAAGAAGATCAAGTTCTGTTGCGCCGATCTCGTCGGCGAACTCGAGCAACTCGACCGCCTCGTCGAGGGAGACCAGATCTCCGCGGCGCTCGATCAGGTGCAGCGGCTCGACGCGAAGCATCCGGGGCGGGCCTGCCTGATGGCCACCCGCACGAAGCTCGAACTGGCCAGCAAGCGGTTTACGGAGGCGGCGGCGACGAGCCGCGGATTCCTCGAGGCCTTTCCAGACAACCCCCTGGCCCTCGGGCAGGCGGCGGTGATGGAGGCCGTGGCGGGCCGCATCCAGGAGGCGGCCGCCCTCTTCGACAAGGCGCGGGAGCGGGCGCAGGCGGCGGGAGGGGACGTGCAGGACGTCTCCCAGGAGTTGGTCAGGATCGCGGCGACGCTCGTGCAGGCGGCCGCCCAGGGGGGGCACGTCGGCTTCGCCCAGGGGATCGTCGAGTGGTTGATGGACCGGTCGCTCGGCACGGCCGAGGAGCAGCGGCTGCTCGCGGCGATCGTGGGCTCGTCCGGCGTGGCGCCGGCGCTCCGCACGAAGGTGCGGCTCGTCGAGCCGCCGGCGGATGCGCCGTGGCGGGATGCATTCGACGCGGCGCTCGGGCAGGCCCGGGCGTGGCAACTCTCCCAGGCGTTGACCTCCTTTCGCAGCCTGAAGGGAGCGGCCGGCGACAGCCGGGCGCTATTCACGAACATCGCCGTCCTGTGCGAGATGACGGCCCGGCCGTTCGAGGCTTCGGAGGCGTGGTTGGCCGTCGCGCGGATGGCCGGCGTGTCGCCCGACGACGCCGTCGAGGCCGCCGGCCGGGCGATGGCGCTCGAGACCGAGGCCGACCCGGACCGGTCGCCGCAGGTGCGGTTCGCCAGCATCGTGGCGCCCCTGGCCGTGGGAACGGGCGAAGAAGGCACGACCGCCATCGAACTGCTGGAGGACAAGATTCGCCACGATCCCCGCTGCGACTCGGCGCCCTTCGACCGGGCGGCGTGGGTGTCGCGCGGCGCGGTGCCGCCGCGGTCGGTGTGGCGGGTCTACGAGGCGGCCGGGCAGGGAGACCGCCCGGCGCGGCTGTTGGCGTCGCTGATGATCTTCGGCCGCCAGACCGACCGCGAGCCGGAGGCGATTCTCCAGGGCTTCGCCCCCGACGTCGCCACGGCCGTGCCGATCGCCGCGGCCGTGCTGGGCTGCACGTTTGCGGCGGCGGAAGAGGCCGACGACATGCCCGCCACGTCGCCGACGGCGTGGCTGATGGGCAGCCAGTTTCGGCTCCCGCAGGCCGAGCCGCCGACGCCGGCGGCAGCCGACGCGCCCTCCATGTTCGACACGCTGATGCAGCAGCAGCGTGACGCCCTCTGGGAGCGGTTCCTCGCCGCATGGCCCGACACGCCGCTTCCCGAACTCCTCGGCAAGACCCCGCGCCAGGCGCTCGAGACCACCGAAGGCCGCCTCCGGGTCGAGGCGATCGTCAGTGAGGGGGAGGCGACGTCGCGGCGGCGCGACGCCTCCGAGGCATGGACGGCGGTGCGCGGGCGGCTGGGCATGCCGCAGCCGGCACCGATCGAGTCGCGCAACCCGCTGGAGGAAGTGCCCCCGATGCGGTGGCACCGGCTCGACATGCGGGCCATCGGCCTCGATGAACTCCGCGGCGTGTTCCTGATGTCGCTCGACGCCGGATTCGAGCGGGCCGCCGAGTTGGCCGCCGAGGCGCTCGTGGCCCGCGCCGACGCCGCACCGGAGGATCGCTGGGAGGCCCTCGGGGTGCTCGAGGACCGGGCCCAGTCGAGCCTCCGCAAGCTGGCGATCATCGGCGAGTTGCGCGGCCTCGCCAAGACGCTCAAGGCCAACGACGGCATGCTCGACGTCGCGGAACTGCGGGTCCGGCTCCAGCGCGGTGATCAGGCCGAGATCATGCGGTTGCTCGATCACCTGCGGCGCGATCACGCCCGCGACCAGCAGGTGTTGCAGGCGCTGGCCGAGGTGCTGATGGAGGCGGGCATCGATCTGGCCGCGCTGGCGGGCCGCCCCGGGGCGCCCGGGGCCGGGGCCGTGCCGATGGCAGGTGCAGCGCCGGCCGCGGAAGCGGGGAAGATCTGGACGCCCGGCGAACAGCCGGGGCCGTCCGGCGAGAAGAAGGCCATCTGGACCCCGGGATAGGGATGGCATGACGTCATCCGCGTTTGACGAGGCCGCGATGCGGCGGGCCCTGGAACTCGCCCGGCTGGGCGCGGGGCACGTCGAGCCGAATCCGCAGGTGGGCGCGGTCGTGGCGACCGCAGGCCGGATCATCGCCGAAGGCTGGCACGCGGCGTTTGGCGGCCCGCACGCGGAGGCGGCGGCACTGGCGGCGGCGGGGCCGGCGGCGCGGGGAGCGACGCTCTACGTGACGCTCGAGCCCTGCTGCCACCACGGGAAGACGCCCCCTTGCACCGACGCGATCATCGCGGCGGGAATCGCCCGCGTGGTGGTCGCGACGGGAGATCCGTTTCCGGCGGTGAGCGGCGGCGGCATCGCGGCGCTCCGGCGGGCCGGCATTGCGGTGGACACCGGGGTCTTGGAGCCCGAGGCCCGGCGGCTGACGGCCCCCTTTCGCACGCTCGTGGAGACCGGCCGGCCGTGGGTGATCGCCAAATGGGCGATGAGCCTCGATGGCCGGGTGGCGACCCGGCCCGGCGCCGACCGCTGGATCTCCTCGCCGGAATCGCGAGCCCTGGTGCACGCCCTCCGCGGCCGGATCGACGCCATCGCCGTCGGAATCGGCACGGCGCTCGCCGACGATCCGCTGCTCACCGCGCGGCCGCCGGGATCGAGGCCGTTGCTGCGGATCGTGCTCGACGGCCGCGGCCGCCTGCCGCTCACGAGCCAGCTCGTGCGGACGGCGGGCGAGACGCCGGTCCTCGTGGCCGTGGGACCGGAAGCGGCCCCGGAACGGATCACCGCGCTCCGGGCCGCGGGCTGCGAGGTGTGGCAGGGCCGCACCGTGGATCCCGGGGAACGGCTCGGCGAACTGCTCGATGAGTTGGGGCGGCGCCGGATCACCAACCTGCTCGTCGAAGGCGGTCCGGCCGTCTTCCGCACGCTCTTCGCGTCGGGGGCTATCGACGAGATCCAGGCCTTCATCGCGCCGACGATCATCGGGGGCGATCCGTCGGCGGTGGCGACCATGCCCGACGTGCCGCCGATCGACATCGAGGAGGTCGTCCACACCGGCGGCGACATCCTCGTCTGCGGGCTGGTCCGCCGCCCTCCCGAGCCATCGTGAACACGACGCGTCGCGAGGTGACGCGGTCGGTTACGGCTTCGGCGTGTCGCGGATGATGTTCCGCCAGTGCGTGACCGTGGCGCCGTCGGTGACGGTCTGCTCGGCCACCGCGGTGCGGAACGACTTGAGCGCCTCGAGCACCACGGCCGCATGCCGCAGGGCCTCCTTGGCGTCGTCGGTCTCGACGTCGGCCGTCAGTTCCGTGTCTGCATCCACCTCGCCGTCGCGCTGCTGCACGCAGCCGTATCGCGTGACATAGACCACCCACGGCTTGACCGCGTCGACGAGGCCCGCGAAGTCGAGCGCGGCGGCGCCGGCCAACGGTTCCTCAAACCGCGAGAGCTGCGAACCCGTTTCCAGCCGACTCTCCCCCAGCAACCGCCCGGCCTGCTTCGGCACCAGCGAGAGCACGGCCGCCTTCTCCCCCACGCCGATCGCCGGCCGCACCTGGTCGTCGACGCCCGATTCCGGCATGGCGAACGACCAGACGGTGCCCCCCTCCACCTTCGACGATTCGGGGTCCGGCACCTCGTAGCCTTCGGGGACGGCGTCGGCATCCATCTCGCGGATTCCCTCGACGAGTTCGTCGGAGAGCGCGAACAAGTCGTTCATGCCCTCGATGAAGAGCGGGCGGTTCGCCAGCGGCAGCACGATCGCCGGCTCGACGATCGGGAGCGGCTCGGTCGACTCGGGCAGTTCCCGCTGCAGCCGCTTTGTGGTCGTCTTCGCGTCGAGCACGAAGCCGATCTGGCCGTCGGCCAGCGATGGGAAGATCTTCTTCCGCAGGACGGCGACGAGTTTTTCCCCCAGCGGCACGATGTGCTCGTCGAACTCTTCGGCCCGCTCGCGGGCGTCGTCGTCGCCGTCGGCGACGACGTGCTTCTTGGTCAACGACCAGCCCTTCGTGGCCAGGGCGACGAGATCGTCGAGGGCGGCGGGGTCTGCCTTTAGCCGCGACACGAGCACGCCCAGCGGCGTGCCGCCGGCATGCCCGAGGAGCGTGAGCCGCTTCGTGCCGTCGAGCGACTGGTTTCGCGCCCAATCCCACGCATACCCCTCGTAGCCCTGGTCGGCGAGGAACGAAAACGACATCCACGGCCCGGGCGTGGGCAGCCGCTTCCCGAGATCGGTCGCCGCCTCGGCGAACAACTGCCGGAGGTCGGCCCGCGCCGCGGCGGGCACGTCGCTCGATTCGAGCGATTCGCCGGCGAGTTGGCCGAACGACTCGAGATTCGACGCCGATGAGGCCGTGACCTCAGCGAGTTCGCCGCTGATGTAGGAGATGCCGGTGAGCGGCTTGTCCTTGTGGGCCAGCAGCGGCGCGAACGGCGCGGTCGCGAGCAGGCCCTTGCGGCCGCTCCCTGGCAGGGCGAGCTTTTCAAGGTGCTCGACCGAGTCGCCGATCGACAGGATCACGCGATCACCGACCACGCCGAGCGCGATCACGATGTCGAGCGACCGCAGCCGGTCGAGGACCTTGTCGAAGCCCTCCACCTCGCCGAGATCGTCCGCCGCGTTTTGGCGAAACTCCTCCCACGGGATCCGATCCCCCTGCACCGTGAAAGTTATGAACTCGCCTCCGGCCACCTTCGTGCGGGCGAGGGAGTCGGCCAGATCGGGATTGGCCTGCGTCATCAGTTTGGCGAGCACTTCGATCCGCTTGAGCTGCGACCGGCCGGCGTCGGCTTTCGTCGTCTTGAACCCCCAGACGACGTCGGGCACGACGACCAGATCGAGGTTCTCCGCGCAGGCCTGCACCGCCGCCCGCACCGGCAGGGCATCCCGGTCGATCATCCCGTCACGGCTGGCCTGCTTCACGGCTTCGGTCCGCTGCACCTGCTGGATCTTCTGCAGCAGCGTGAGGAACGAGATGCAGGACGGCTCGCCGTAGACGAACGTGTCGGTGGCGACCATGTCGGAGAGCAGTTCCACGGCCTGCTCGTTCTCGGGCAGCTGGAGCAACGTATCGAGCGTGGAGAGCGGGCTGCCCGGCATGGTCCGCTGCTCCTCGAGCGAGTCGAGAGCCCGCGCCACGGCGGGGAGCTCCTTGATGGAGGCGAACGCATTGCTCTTCACCAGCCGGTCATACTGCTCGCGGGCCCGGAGGGTGGCGGACAGGAAGGCGGCGTCGGCCGGCACCATTTCCACGCCGCTGCCGGCGAGCCCGCCGAGGGACGCGGGCGTGCCGGCGTTGTCGGCCCCGACCGAGATCGTCGCGGCGAGCGCGAGGGCCGCGCCCGTCATGGCGGTGACGACGTGACCGCGGCGGGGCAGCAGGGGACGACGGCGCTCGACGAAGGCGAACAGCAGGCAAAGCATCGGCAGCATCCTCGGTCGGGGGGAGGTCGGGGGGGGGATCTTCGCGTCTCCGTTAGCATATGGAATTCGGCGTCACCGGGAACCTCGATTTCGCGGGAAGCGAACCAACGGGCCGGCCGCCGTTCCTCCGGTAAGGAATCCCATCCCGTGCACATCGGCTCCACCCGGATCATCGACACCTTCGCGGAGGCGTTTCGGCTCCGTTTCGCCCGACTGATCGTCACGGCCCACGATCGGCACTGGCTCGATGCGGCGATCCGGGCAAGTTGCGGATACGGCACGAGCGTGATCGGTTGCGATGCCGAAGTCGGCGTCGAGGCACTGCTCGAACCCGGCGCGACGCCGGACGGCCGCGTGGGCGCCGCGATCCTGTTGTTCGGATTCTCCGCGGAGGGCGTCGGCGAGGCGGTCGCGAATCGCACGTCGCAGTGCCTGCTGACCTGCCCGACGACGGCGGTGTTCGACGGCCTTGCCGCGGCGCAGGAGCGGCTCCCGCTCGGCGCGCACGTGCGGTTCTTCGGCGACGGCTTCGAGAAGACCAAGGTCGTCGAGGGCCGGCGGTACTGGCGCGTGCCCGTGATGGACGGAGAGTTTCTGGTGGAGGAGTCGGTGGGCGTCGAGAAGGGGGTCGGAGGGGGCAACTTCATCATCGAGGGGCGGTCGCTGGAGGCCGCGCTCGCCGCCGCCCGCCGGGCCGTCGAGGCGATTGCCGCCGTCCCCGGCACGATCACGCCGTTCCCCGGAGGCGTGGTCCGCTCCGGGAGCAAGGTGGGCTCGCGGTACGAAGCGTTGCGGGCATCGACGAACGAGGCGTTCTGTCCGGCGCTCGTCGGTCGCGTGCCGAGCGAACTTCTCGACGACGCTTCCTGCGCGCTCGAGATCGTGATCGACGGCATCGACGAGCCGTCGGTGGCGGCGGCCATGGCGGTCGGAATCCGGGCCGCCGCGGCCCCCGACATTCCCGCGATCGCCGCCGGCAACTACGGCGGCAAGCTGGGCAAGTTTCATTTCCATCTTCGCCAGCTTCTCGCCACGGCCTGAGCCCGTGGTGCCGGCGGGCCCAAGTGGCCTTCTCCCATCCGGCCCCGGTCTGCTACTTCCCCACGGCCGTTTCCGGCCGCGCAGTCGTGCGGCCGCCGCTCCCAGGGGCCGTTGCCATGTCGGAAGAACCAATGCGTGCATCGCGGCAGAGCCTCGTCGTGCCGCCGCGGCAATCGAATCTCCCGGTCCTGCTGGGGGCCATCGCCTGTGGCTGCGCCGGATTTGGCATCGTGTGGGCGTATGGCCGGGGGCGGCCGGCTGATTCGCCGACGGCCGAGGCGACACCGCCCGCCGTGTCGGCCGCGGCGTTCGAGCCGTCCGCCGCCACGGCCTCCGAACCGGGCCGCTTTGTCGCGGCCGACGAGGGGCTGCGCGAGGTCGCCGCGAGCGACCGGTGGGAGCCGCGTGGCGGCGGCATCGACCAGGCTGTCGAGGAGCCCGCCGTTCCAGCCGACGACCGTTATGCCACGCGGCTCGCATCGCTCGAGATGCCGGCCGACGTGAGACCCGTGTCCGCGGAAGGGCCGCCGCTGTCGCGGTTCTCCGCCGCCGACATCCCGCCGGCCGCGGAGTCGGCCGGAGGCGGCGGCGAGACCGGTGCTGCGGAACCGCAGTCGCCGCCCGGCCTGGAATCGCCAGAAGCCGTGCCCGAGGAGGCAGCGGCCGCGCCACCGCCGCCCACGAGCCCCGACACCGGCACCGTGGCCGCGGACGCCGAGGCGGATCGCAGCGGGCCGCCCGCGGCCGTCGATCCAGCCGCACCGGCGTCGGCCGACATCCCCTCGGGGCCCTCCGTGCCGGCGGCCCTGGCCGATGGCACCGAACAGGGCGAACGCACGACGGTGTCGGAGGATCCGGGCGACGTCGCCGCTCCCGCGGCCGTGACGGCCACGCCGCCGCCGGCGCCCGCGCCGTTCCCCGTCCCGCCGGCCCCGGCTCCGCCCGGCTCGATCAGCAACGACCCGACCGCCCGCCGGGTGCTGCCCGACACACCGCCGGTCGCCC
>JBEIQP010000017.1:0-33291 GCA_040376455.1 Planctomycetaceae bacterium
CCCGCGTCGCCCGCTACCGGGCGCGGCTCCAGGATCTCGGCTGGTTCATGAAGGCTCTCAAGGAACCGCTCGCCCGACTCGCCAACAAGGAATACGACTGCAAGGGCACGTTCTGGGAGGCCCGTTACAAGTCGATCGCCATCCTCGATGAACAGGCCCTGCTCGCGACCTGCGCCTACATCGACTTGAACCCCGTGGCCGCCGGCATCGCCACAACCCCCGAGGACGCCCCGCACACCTCGATCAAGCAGCGGGTGGACCACGTCCGCAGGAACGGCGATCTCGACACACTCGAGGCCGCCGCAGCAGCACAATCCATCCCCGCCGCCCGGATCGAAGCCGACCTCGAACAATCCCACTGGCTCTGCCCGCTCCAGGATCGAAAAACTGCCGGCGAAGGTTCCGCCGGCGCGACCCGCGAAGGCATGCTGCCCGGGTTTTCGCTGTCGAGCTACCTCGAACTCGTGGACTGGACGGCCCGGCTCTGCCGCACAGGCAAGGCGCGCATCACGGCGGAAGTGGCCGGCATCATGGCGCGGCTCGGCACGAGCCCCGAATACTGGCAGTCACACCTCCACAAGCTCCTCGGCAAGACCCGCTGGCTCGGCAGCTACTGTGCGACCAGCGCCGAGCGACTCAAGACAATCGCCACGAACCGCGGCGTCCATCACGTAGACAACGCCCTCGGCTGGCTGGCCACGGGATAGCTGCCAGTGCCCACTCAGCCATGCTCGAATCGCAACACCCCCGTCGCCCGCCGCCACTCCAAGAACATGCCAGGCGTCAGAACATGGAGGGCGTAAAACCTGTTGCCCAAAAGTGCGACAGGGTGCGTAGCCGGGAATGTCGATCGTCATGTCGATCGCCATCAGGTGGCGGGCCTCGAGCGATTCGGCCCCGAGCCGCTTGCGATCGCTGCGGATGCCCCGCCGCCCGCGGCGGCCCGGGAATCGGGGGCGCGGCGGCCACGCGGCGGAGGAAATGCCGGCCCACCGGAGTCATCGGGCCTTTGTCGGTGCCGCTCCCCGGCGGGCGAGTTTCGCCCGGGAAACGCCTCAGACGAACGCGTCGGCGGTCTCGGCCGGAGCCGGGCCGTACTTGAGCGGAGCCATCGTGAAACTCGCCCGGCCCTGGCTCACGCTCCGCACCGCGGCCGAATAGCCGAACATGCTGGCCAGCGGCGCCTCCGCCGTCAGCACGTTGACGCCGCCCCGGATCTCCGTGTTCGTGATGATCGCCCGCCGCTGCTGCAGGTCGTTGATGACGTCGCCCAGATGCTCCTCCGGCACGCTCACCTCGACCCGCATCAACGGCTCCAAGAGCACCGTGCCCGCCGCGTCCAGCATCCGGTCAACCGCCTCGGCGGCGGCCATGCGAATCGCGACCTCGGTCGGCGGCGGCTCCGGGATCGGGCTTGCGAGCACCACGATCCGCACCGCCCACAGCGGACAGCCCTTGAGACCGCCCCGCTCCGCGCTCTCGCGGACCGACTGCGTCATCAGGGCCGCCATGGCGGCGAGCGATTCACTCTCGGGAAACCAGCCCTGCTCCACCGTCACGCCCGCCTGGTCGTCCACCGGCTCCGCCCGCAACGTCACCGTGGCGGCGAGATTCTGCCCGCCGACCTGGCGGTTGATCGAGCCGGCGACCTCGACGGCTCGCGCAATCGTCTCCTTGTAGCTGACCCGCGGCTTGTGCACGCGGCACTTCAGGTTGAAGTCCCGCTCCAGCCGGTGCCGGATCACCTCCAGGTGCAGCTCGCCCATGCCGGAGATCAGCGTCTGCCCGGTCTCCTCGCTCTCGAGCGCCCGGAATGTCGGGTCCTGCCGCTTCATCATCTCGAGCGTCTCGCCCAGCTTCTTGCGGTCGAGGCTCGTCTCCGGCTCGATCGCCATCGAGATGACGGTCTCGGGGAACTGGATCGCCTCCAGCAGGATCGGTTCGTTCGCGTCGCAGAGCGTGTCGCCCGTGACGCTGGCCCGCGGCCCGATCACGCCCACGATGTCGCCCGCCTCCGCCTGCTCGACCTGCTCCCGCCGATCGGCCTGCACGTGCCAGAGCTGGGCGATGTTCTCCTTCTTCTGCCGCAGCGGATTCCACGCCCGGCTGCCCGCCTTGAGGGTGCCCGAGTAGACGCGGACGAAGTACAGGTCGCCGTGCTTCTCGGCGATGATCTTGAACACGAGTCCGCAGAACGGCGCCTTGGGATCGGGCTTCCGCACGAGCGCGGCCGCCGTCTTCTTCGTCGGATCGAGCCCTTCCACCGGCGGCACGTCGGCGGGGCTCGGCAGATACCACGCCACCGCGTCGAGCACCGGCTGGATCCCGATGCAGTCGAGCGCGGAGCCGGCGAGCACCGGCACCACCTGCCGCGCGATCGTCGCCTGCCGGATCGCCTTGCGGATCACCTCCGGCGGAATCGGCCCTTCCGCCATTGCCAGTTCGGCGAGCTCGTCGGAGTAGTCGAAGAGCGTCGAGACGAGCTGCTCCCGCCACTCCGCCGCCAGGTCGGCCAACTCCGGCGGGATCGGCGACCGGGTGACCGCCGTCAGGGCCGCGCCGCCCGCCAACGCCTCGTCCTTGGGCGGGAAGGTGAGCAATTGCATCTCGACGAGATCGACGATCCCGCGAAAGGGATCCTTCACGTGCGGCGGGCCGAGCCCCTGCGGCACGTGGAGCACGAGCGGCTTCGCCGCCAGACGCTTCTCGATCTGCCGCACGGTGGCGAAGAAGTCGGCCCCCTCCCGGTCGAGCTTGTTGACCAGCGCGATCCGCGGCACACCGTACTTGTCGGCCTGCCGCCAGACCGTCTCGCTCTGCGCCTCCACCCCCTCGCGCGCCGAGAACACGACCACCGCGCCGTCGAGCACGCGCAGGCTTCGCTCCACCTCGGCGGTGAAGTCCACGTGGCCCGGGGTGTCGATCAGGTTCACCGTCACGTCCAGCCAGCGAAAGGACACGGCGGCGGAGTAGATCGTGATGCCCCGCTCCTGCTCCTCGGGGTCGAAGTCGGTGATCGTGGTGCCCCGATCCACCTCGCCGAGCCGGTGGCTCGTCTTCGTGAAGAAGAGCATCCGCTCGGTGAGCGTCGTCTTGCCGGCGTCGATGTGGGCCACGATGCCGATGTTGCGGATGGTGTCGAGCTGACGTGCCATGTGGTTCACCGCGGGGGTCGTTCCGCTGGGTATCCTGTCGGAAAAGGGGACGTTCCGGCGTGGAGAAAGAGCGCGTGCCCCCGGTTCACATCTTCTCGACGGTGCCGATGCCGAGGAGTTCCAGACCCTGCCGCAGGATCCTTCCCGTGAGATCGCAGAGGGCCAGCCGGCTGTCGCGTTCGGCCCCCTCCGCCTTGAGCACGGAGAGGGAGTCGTACAGCGTCGAATAGCAGCCGGCCAGATCGTAGAGCCAGGCGGTGAGCAGGTTGGGGCGGTCATCCGCCTCGACGTCCTCGAGCGCCTCGCCGAAGCGGAGCAGCTCGAGCGCCAGCGCCCGCTCCTGCGGGTGCGACAGGCGCACGTCGCCGGCCGCGCGCCGCAGCTGGTCGCGGTCGATGCCCCCGCGGGAAAAAATCCCCTCGACGCGGGCGACCGCGTATTGCATGTAGGCGGCCGTGTTGCCCGTGAGCTGGAGCATCTTGTCGAAGCTGAAGACGTAGTCGGTCGTCCGGTTCTGCGACAGGTCGGCGTATTTGATCGCGCCGATCCCCACCGTCTCGGCGACGTGGCGGCGGTCCGCGTCGCTCAGGCCGGCCCGGCCCTCGTCGCCCGAGTCCACGATGCGGGCCGCTCGCTCGACGCCCTCGTCGAGCAGCGCCTCCAGCCCGACCGTGTCGCCGGCCCGCGTCTTGAAGGGCTTGCCGTCCTCGCCGAGCACCGTGCCGAAGGCGACGTGCACCAGGTCCACGTCGCCGCAGCCCCAGCGTCGGGCCGTCTCGAACACCTGCTCGAAGTGCTGGCTCTGCCGGTGATCGACCACATAGAGAATGCGGTCGGGCTTCCAGTGCTCGAGCCGCCAGCGGATCGTCGCCAGGTCGGTCGTCGCGTAGAGGAACGCGCCGTCCGCCTTGCGGACGAGCAGCGGCGGCGCCTCGTCGCCGTTCAGGAACACGCCCACCGCCCCGCGGCTCTCCCGGGCGATCCCGCGGTCGAGCAGATCCGTGACGACGCCGGCCAGGAAGGGCTGATAGAAGCTCTCGCCCAGCGTGTGGTCGAAGGAGACGTGCAGCCGTCCGTAGATCCGGTCGATCTCGGCGAGGCACACGGGCATGAACCGTTCCCAGAGGGCTCGGTTCTCGGGATCGCCCTCGTGGAGTTTCGCCGTCTCCGCGAGCACCTCCCGACCGGCGTCCGGGTGGGCCGCGGCCAGCGCCGCCACCGCCGGATCGGCCGCCAACTCCTCCGGCTTCGCATCGGCGACCTTCCGTACGAGCCGGTAGAGCCGGCCCAGTTCGGCGGTGGGATCCGCGGCGAACGCCTCCTCGTCGCGGAGGTGCTTCCACCCCCAGAGGATCATGCCGAACTGGGTGCCCCAGTCGCCGAGATGGTTGTCGGTGATCACGCGGTGGCCGCGGAACCGGAGAATCCGGGCCAACGCGTCGCCGATCACCGTCGAACGGATGTGCCCCACGTGCATCGGCTTGGCGACGTTCGGGGACGAATAGTCGAGGACGATCGTCCGCGGATCCGCGGTCTCCAGCACGCCGCAGCGGGTGTCCCGCACGGCCCGGCCCACCGCCGCGGCGAGCGCCTCGTCCCGCACCCGGACGTTGATGAACCCGGGCCCCACCGGATCGCCCGGAGCCGCGAACAAGGCTGCGTAGCCGGGCGTCGCGACGAGGCGCTCGATGATCGCGACGGCCACGTCCCGCGGCTTCATTCCGGCCCGCTTCGCCAGGGCCATCGCCATCGCGGCCGAGTAGTCGCCGAACTTGGCGTCGGCCGTCTCGCGAACCTGCTCCAGGAGGGCGGGCAGTTCGGCCGCGGAAATCGCCACCACACCGTCGGCCGACAGCCGCTCGAGGGCCGAGCGGAACATCCCTCGCAGGACCGCGCGGAAGTTCACGCGGCCCGATGCGCCACCGTCGTCGGTCATCGGGCGCCCGCTCCGGCGGAGGGCACGGCAACGGGCTTGGCGTCGCTCCAGAGCTGCTCCAGATCCCAGTATTCCCGGGCTTCGGGATCGAAGAGGTGCACCATCACGTCACCGTAATCGAGGACGATCCACCGCCCCTCCTCGTATCCCTCGCCGCCGCGCTTGCGGTCGTGCAGTTCCTGCTTGACCGCCTTCTCGATCTCGTCGGCCATGGCGTGCATCTGCCGCCGGCTCGATCCGGTGGCGACGACGAAGTAGTCGAAGACCTCCGTGAGCCCGCGCAGGTCGAGCACCCGCACATCCGTGCCGCGGGTCTCCTCGGCGACGCGTGCCGCGGCCAGCGCGAGCTGCCGGGCCCGATCGGGATGGCGGGCCGATGCCGTCTGCACATTCTGCCGGGCGATGGTCACTGGGCGTTGGCTTCCTGCGTGGTGCGGTCGAATGCCGAGAATTCTAGTCGAAACGGGGCGCGGTTCCCACCGTGGCCCCGTTTTCGGCCGGGGGCCCGACTCAGCGGCCGCAGGCCCGCTCCGCGGCCAACGCGATGCCCGCGAGCACGAGGTCGGGCATCTCGATCGCGGCAGGCAAGGCGTCGCGCACGAGCCCGGCCGAGCCGCCGGTGAGGATCACGTCGGCATCGCCGCCGAGCGGCTCGAGCGCCTCGGCCACGAGCCGGGCCACGGCGCCGCGAATGCCCCAACCGATGCCCGCCGCGATCGCCGCCTGCGTGTTCCGGCCCGGCATCGCCGGGGGCAGGCCGTGGTCGAGGGCCGCCACGTCCGGCAGCCGGCTCGTTCCCTCCGCGAGGGCCCGCGCCATGAGGGCGGGCCCGGGCAGGATCGCGCCCCCCAGAAAGTCTCCCGCCGGGGAGAGCATGTCGATCGTCGTGGCGGTGCCGCAATCGACCAGGATCGCGGCCCGGTGCTCCCCCTTCACCAGTGCGGCCGCGGCGGCGCCCGACAGGCGGTCGATGCCCACGCGATGGGGCTCGTCGAGCCGCACCGTGAGCGGCAGGTCGGCGTGGGTGATCCGCCGCTGGCGAATGACGCGGTGCCGCGTCGCCGACACCTCGGCCACGGCCGCCTCCAGCCGGATCGCGGCCGCATCGTGCACGCTCGCCATGAGCATCACGGCCGGGCCGGGGGCGGCGGCCTCGAGCCAGCGTTCCAGGTTCGCGGGGCGGAAGTCGCGGCTCAGCAGATCCTGCCGGCGGGCGATCAGCGGCAGCCGCCGCGCCCCAGCCGCGCCGGCGCCGCGGTCCGCCACGACGGCCAGTTTGATCCGCGTGTTGCCCACGTCGGCCAGAAGGATCGTGTCGCCGGTGCCGATGGGGGCGGTGTGCATCCGGGGCTCTCCTCTGCTCGGTTCGGGCCGCCGCGGTTACGGCCGCCTCTCCCGGTCCAACTCCTGGACGATCGCCCGCAGCAGGGCATCGAGGCCGGCGCCGGTCACGGCGCTGACGCCGAGCACGTCGCGACCGATCTCCCGGGCCAGTCCGGCCCGCACGGCATCGGCGTCGGGCAGTTCCGACTTGCTCATCACCACGATCTCCGGACGCTCCCCGAGCGACGCGTCGTAGCGGGTCAGCTCCTCCCGGATGGCGCGGTAGTTGGCCAGCGGCTCCGAACCATCGACGGGAAAGGGCTCGACGACGTGCACGAGGATGCCCGCCCGCTCCACGTGCCGCAGGAATTCGTGGCCGAGGCCGACTCCCGCGTGAGCCCCCTCGATGAGCCCCGGCAGGTCGGCCAAGACGAACGTGCGATCCCGGGAGATCGCGACGATGCCGAGGATCGGCGTCTTCGTGGTGAAGGCGTAGTCGGCGATCTCGGGCCGCGCCCTGGAGAGCCGGGACAAGAGCGTGCTCTTGCCGGCATTCGGCTTGCCGACGAGCCCGACGTCGGCAATCACCTTCAACTCGAGGAGCAGGCGGCGAACCTCCCCCTTCACCCCCGAGGTCGTCTCGCGGGGCGCGCGGTTCGTCGATGACTTGAAGTGGAGATTGCCCCAGCCTCCGGCGCCCCCCTTGGCCGCCACGATCGACTCGCCGGCCGCGGCGAGATCCTTGAGCACGAGCCCGGTCGATTCATCGACGACGATCGTGCCGGGAGGCACGAGCAGCGTCAGGTCTGCGGCGTTGCGGCCCTGGCAGTTGGCCGGACCGCCCGATTCGCCGTGCTCCGCCCGCCACTGCTTGCGGTGGGCGAGCGCCGCCAGCGAATCGACCCCGGCCTGCGCCCGCAGGATCACGCTGCCGCCGTCGCCACCGTCGCCGCCGTCGGGACCGCCGAGCGGCACGTATTTCTCGCGCCGGAAACTGCACATGCCGCGGCCACCATTGCCCGCAGCCACTTCGATTTGGACACGATCCACGAACACGCAGGCACCTCGCGGGCTCTACCGCGCGGCATCAAGCCTGGGTGCCGGCCAGCACGTTCACGCGCCGTCCTTCGCGATCGAACATCACCACGCCGTCGGTGAGGGCGAACAGCGTGTAGTCGGTGCCCATGCCCACGTTGGCGCCCGGATGGAACTTCGTCCCGACCTGCCGGATCAAGATGTTGCCCGCCCGAACCTGCTCGCCGGCGAACTTCTTCACGCCACGACGCTGGGCGTTTGAATCGCGGCCGTTGCGGCTGGAACCCTGACCTTTTTTATGTGCCATCGAATCTCACTCCTGCGGCCCGCATCGGCCGCCCTTTCCAGACCACCCAGTCACGATCACACCGTTTCCCGACCCGGCAAGGATAGCGTCCTCGCTGCCGCCGAACAAACGGCCGGACCCCGCAGGCCGGTGGCGGTCGAAACCACCATTCGGCATTTTCTCCGGGCGGCCGCGAGGCAAACCGCCGCACCGCCGCCGATCGGCTATCGCGGTGCCCCCGAGAGGCCCTGAGGCTCGTTTTCGTAGCGAAAAACCCAGGCATGGTCAATGCCCTCGTGCACCGCCGCGGCCGCGGCGTAGACCGCCGGCCCGCGGTGCCCGAACAAGGCCTGCAGCACCTGTTTTCGTCTGTCCGCATCGGGATCGGAGTCGATGAACCGCTGGGCCGCTTCGAAGGCCGCCCGCGCGTCTCCGGAGGCGATCTCCCGTTCGTCGGCCTCGATGGCCTCGAGGGCGGCGAGGGCCCGGGCCACCGCCACGTCCTTGGCGAGTTGCTCCACGCGCCGGCCGGCCGGTCCGAAAAACGCATCCGCCCGGTCGCGGCGCTCGGCGAAGGTGGCCGCCGACTCCAGGTCTCGCACCACCGCGGCCAGCGAGTCGAGCGGCTTTTGGGAGACCTGTTCGGGCGTGAGCGAGAGCCTGGCCAACGCCGCACGGCGGGCGGCGTCGCGGTCCGCATCGACCGGGCCGGCGAGGGCGCGGCTGAGGTCCTCGAAGGCCTCGACTCCCAGGTCGCCGACCAGATCCCGCGCGGCGCGGCCCCGCGCCGCCGAGTCGGGCAGGCCTTGGAGCTTCTTGATCACCGTCTCGAGCGGCAGGAGGCTGGCCGGGCCGCCGTCGCCCTCCGGCTCCAGAAGATCGGTCCACGTAAGCCCGAGTTGCTCGAGGCCCACCACGGGCCGTGACGCGGTCAGCCGGGGCCGGCCGACCGCCTCCAGCAGGCGCGTGCCCAGCGTCATCCGCTCGAACATCCCGGCAAACCCCACGCTCATCTGGTCCGTTTCGTTGCGGTCGTCGCCGGGCCTCCAGAAATCGAGCCGCAGGCTCTCGAGCGCGTGCTCCGCGTGCACGCCGGGCGGATCGACCGGGCGGACCGTCGCCTCCGGCTTCAGCTGCCAGCGCATGGCGTTGGTGAGCCCGCGGACGTAGATCGAGAAGAAATCGATTCGTGGATCGACGGCCTCCCACACCGCGACGCCCCAGCGTTCTTCGCCGGGGGCGATTTCCTGCTCGGTCATGCTGGCGCTGTCGAACAGCCTGCCCTGCACCCGTTCGCGGATCCGGATCGCCTCCAGGGCCGCGGGCACGACGCGGTCGAGATAGGCCCGGTAGGACGAAATGCCCTCGCCGTCCGTGAGCGGTTCGAGGCTCTCGAGCACGAACTGCGGCAGAAACCGGATCGGCTTCTCGAATGTCTCGGTCGTCAGCGGCGCGGCCTCCGCGGCGGTGGCGTCGCCCACGGTCCTGCGGCCGCCGGTGTTCTTCACGCGGTACAGCAGGTACCAGACCTGTCTCCGCTGCATCTTGAGTTCGGCGACCGGCACGTCGATGTCGATCATCCGCGGCGGCTTGAAGGCAAACTCGAGACACCAGACATCGGCCGGGAAGTCGCGGTTCTTGCCGCGTTCGACGAACGTGGTGTTGGCCGGGGCCCGCTTCGGCTCCCACGCGCGGTCCTGGAGACCGATGGTGATCTCCGGCAGATCCCCGCGCTGCCGCAGGTCGTCCGCGGAGGCATCGGGGGGGATCACGGTCAGGGCGCCGGGCGCGAGCGGACGAAAGCCCTGGGGCGCCGCCGCAGCAACCCCGGCAGCGGCCGCGACGCCGGCTGTCAGCAGCAGGGCGAGCACCGGAAACCGACCCCCGCCGGCAGGCTTCCGCACCGCCCCCCGGAGCGGCCAAAAACTGCTCGATACTGCTGCCATGGAGGGGAGCCCTTTTAGCGGCAATCTAACGGAAACAGGGCACAAACAGCCACAAAAAGCACAAAACCTGCCAATTCCTCAGATTTCCTTGCTTGCCCAGCATTCCCAAAGCACAATTTCGGAAACGTCCGCATATTTTTCGGAAAGTTGGGCTACGCCCGGTTGGCCTTCCGAAAGACACTGACGCCGGATCGCAGCACCCCTTCGTTCATCGCCATTTGCAGGGCGAATCCTCGATGCTTCGGCACAACCCGCTTCAGCCGCCGCGACCGTTCACGACGCCGGCTTCTGGCACGACCGGAGCCGCCGCGGGCCGATCGACTTTCGTGTCGGCCGAGGATTTTGACGGCACGGGCATCCTGGCCGGCGTCGACCTGTGCGAATCGCGGTATTGGTGGATGCCCGAGCTCTACGGCCCGGAGGCCTGCGCTCCTGCCACAGAGACCGTGGGCGTCGTTCGCTCGGGCCCGCTCGAGCGGGTCCTGCGGCACGGCAATCAGGCCGCCCGCCGGGCGGCGTCCCGCAGCACGGCGGCCGCCTGATCGACTTCGGCGGCGAGCGCCGCGTAGTCCTCGGCCCCATTGGAATCCGGGGCATAGTCGAAGATCGACTGCCCGAAACTGGGCGCCTCGGCGAGCCGGATGTTGCGCCGGATGCGGGCCTCGAACAATTTTCCGCAGGCCCACGAGCGGTGCGCCTCGCCGCTGGCCTCGAAAAACCCGGCCACGTCCCGGCCGATTTCGCCCGCCAGCCGGGTGCTGGCCTCGTACATGCAGAGCACCACGCCGAGCAGCCGCAGCCTGGGATTCACATGCTCCGACACCAGCTCGATGGTCTGCAGCAGTTTGCTCAGGCCGTGGAGCGCGAGAAAGTGGGGCTGCAGCGGGAGCAGCACCTCGTCCACGGCGGCCATGGCGTTGAGCGACAGCAACCCGAGCGACGGCGGGCAGTCGATGACGAGGTAGTCGTACGCCGCATCGTCGGTCGCCGGGCCGCTGCACCGCGGGTCGGCCTCGACCCGCTGCCGAAGGATCGACTCGCGGCCGGCCGTGCCCACCAGCGCCAGTTCCACCGCCGACAGGTCGATGTGCGACGGCACCACGGTGAGCCGGTCGCCCGCCTCCACGCAGGCCGCGGACAGCGGCTGGCCCCCCGCGAGGACGTCGAATGCCGAGAGGGGATGCGATCCGGGCATGATGCCGAGGTGGAGCGTGGCATGCGCCTGCGGGTCGAGATCGATCAGGCACACGCGGCGGCCGGCCCGCGCCAACGCCACGGCGAGATTCACCGATGTCGTCGTCTTGCCGACTCCGCCTTTTTGGTTGGCGACAGCGATCGAGCGCATGGGTTCCACGTCCCTCCTTGACCGCGGCCTGGCGGGCCGTCGGGGCGGGGAGGATAGGCTCCCGGAGCGGCGATCAAAAGCCCGGTTTCGCCCGGCTCAAAGCCCTTGCCCGCGGGCCGGGGCCCCGGCCCGCGTCGCGTCGATCCACTTGCCCAGCCCACGCTCCAAACGGCCCAAACCGACCCGACCCGGCCGGCCCACCACCGTCATGGTGCCGCCGCCGGTGGCGAAGTCGATCGCCAGGATCGCGGTGGGCTGGGAGGCCTCCGGTGTATTGAAGAAGGCGAGGCCGCAATCCCACGCCTGCAGCGGCAGTCGGCCGGCTTCGCGGCCCCGGCTCCAGTCGAAGTTCGCATCCTCGACGAGACCCCGCCGCAGATGCACGAGGCCGGCCGCACGGGAGATGTCGCGGCGTCCGACGACGGCAAGCCCCCCGGATCGCGGGCCGATCTCCCAGAGTTCCACCCGCGGCGCGACGGCGATCGCGCGGGCGGCCTCGCTGCCGTAGAGGGCGAGACACCGGCGGGTCTGCCGCCACTGGAACCACCAGGCAAAACATGCCAACGCCATTCCCAGCACCAGCAAGCCCAGCACGATGGCCGTGCCCGCTCCACGGCCCCGGGGTGGCGGCGACGGCGTCGGGGCAAGGGGATTGGTCGGCATGACGGCGGGCTGTGGGGTGCGGCGGCGGTCGGCCACGCTGCCACGGGGCACGCGGCGACCGGACGAGCCGCAATGTATACTCCCGCGGAGTTCTTTGCCTTCGTTCACGCACGCAGGAGCCCGGGAATGCCCAACGCATTCGACCCCTATCGCGAAGCGCTCGTGGTGGAAAGCCACACGATCTGGCCCGACGAGTACGAGGATTGGTCGGCCGCCGACAAATCCCGAGCGGAGGCCCTGCTGCACGCGAGCCCCCGCGAGGCGGCGGATTTGGACTACGTGCGTCAGCACACCGGTTTTGCCCGGGTGATCAGGGTGACGGCCGCCGACCTCGAACGGGTGAGCGTGGCCTGACCGTGACCACGATTCGCCTGCATTTGCCGGCCGCCGATCGACCTGCGGCGCAGGGGGGAGGCCGCGATGCCGACCGGTCGTACGACATCGTCGTCGGCCGCAATCTCCTCGGCTCGGTCGGCGGTGCGATCCGCACCGCCGGAGCCGCCCGGGCCGTGCTTCTCGCCGACGCGGCGGTGGCGGCCACCCATGCCGGCCGCGTCGCCGCATCCCTCGGGGCAGCGGGCGTCGAGTGCTCGATGCTCTCCGTGCCGTCCGGGGAGGCCTCGAAGTCGATCGCCGAGGCCGGTCGGCTCTGGAACGCCTTCGCCGGGCTGGCGGTCGATCGCCGCACCCACGTCGTCGCCGTGGGCGGCGGCGTCGTCGGGGATCTGGCCGGCTTCGTGGCCGCGACCTTCGGCCGGGGCCTCGCGGTCTGGCAGGTGCCGACCACGGTGGTCGCCCAGGTGGACAGCTCCATCGGCGGCAAGACGGGGATCAATCTCCCCGGCGGCAAGAACCTCGTGGGGGCCTTTTGGCAGCCGTCCGGCGTCTTTGCCGACGTCGACACGCTCGCCACGCTGCCTGATCGCGAGTTCGTCAGCGGATTCGCCGAAGTGGTGAAATACGGCGTCATTCTCGATCCGGACCTGTTTTCCTGGCTCGAGGAGCATGCGGCGGCCATCCTCGCCCGCGCCCCGGAGGCGCTGACGCACGCCGTGGAGCGCTCGGCGGCCCTGAAAGCGCGGGTCGTGGAGCAGGATGAGCGGGAGTCCACCGGGCTGCGGGCGGTGCTGAACTACGGCCATACCTTCGCCCACGCCTACGAAACCGCCGCCGGCTACGGCTCCCTGCTGCACGGGGAGGCCGTCGCGATCGGCATGGCCCGGGCGGCCCGGCTCGCCCACGCTAGCGGGCGAATTGACCGCGAACTGATCGGGCGGCAGGATCGGCTGCTCCAGCGGCTCGGACTGCCGATCTCGGCCGCGACGGCCGGCCCGATGGATCCTGAGGCCCTCGTCGCCATCATGGGCCGGGACAAAAAAACGGTCGATGGCCGGCTCCGATTCGTCCTGCCGAGCCGCCTCGGCCACGTCGAGCTGGTTGACGGCGTCGATGCCACGGCCGTGTACCGGGTCCTGGCCGACTGAATCGCCCCGGCCGCCCGGCCGCCTCCGATGAGGCGGCCAGCCACAGGGGGTGGAGCGAATCGCCCCACCCCCGGTCGCTGGCGACCACCGCGCTGGGGCGAATCGCTCCAGCGCCGGCACGACCCAGATTCCCGGCACGGCCGTTGCCCAAGGCCATCGACGAGGGGAAACAGGGCTTTTTGCCGGCCGAAATCGCACGGCCGAGTTTTTTTCGATGCCCCGCGAGGCTTTGGCATGCGCCGTGCATCTGCCTACTGAGCAGCGGTCGCTCGGCCCTTCGCCGTTCGGCCCATTGGTCCTGATCCAGGAGTCCGCTCATGAATGCATCCGCTTCTGCCGTCCCGTACGGCGGCTCGGTCGCAGGCTGGTCGCTGACGCGCACCGACATGTTGCTCTGCTTCGTGCCCATCGCGCTGTTCATGTCGATCATGTCGCTGGTCTGAGTCTTGCGTCCCTTTGTTCCAACGCCTGACACACTGAAGGAATCTCGAGTCATGTTGTTCAACGCTGTTCTCCGCCCGATGCGAGCCCTGTCCTCCCTGGCAGTCGGCTGCCTGATGGCGGTCACGGCTCTGACGGTTCTGATTGCCGGCTGAACCCGGTGCCCCACCCAGGAATCCACGCCATGTCTCCGCATGTTTCGACTTCGTGCCCCCAGACTCCCGCCACCGATGCCGGTGCATCGCTGCGTGCCTTGGGGATCAACGAAATCGTGATCGTCGATACCAAGTGCGATCGCTACGGCGACTTCGTCGCCGCGGCCCAGGCGGGCGACGTGGGGCTCCACTTCTGCGTGGACGGCCGGTCCGCGATCCGCCTCGCCCGGCGGTTTCGCGCCGATGCCTGGCTCGTCAGCACCGAACTTCCCGACATGTCCGGTTTCGACCTGCTGTCCATGCTCTCGCAGCACGTCCTCCAAGGGGGCGTTGATCCGCTGCTCGAGGGCTCCCGCATCTCGCTCGATCACGTCGGCGAAGGGATGCGGAGCGGCATTTTCGTCGTCTCCGACACCTACCGGCTGGAGGACGAACAGCGTTCGCTGGCCGCCGGTGTCTCCGGGTATCTCGTGCGGCCCGTCACGATCGACGTGATTCGCGGCTCGCGGGCTCCGCTCGCCGCATCGCCGGTCGGGGCTGAACGGCTGCCCCGCTGACCAACGCACCGATCCCTGATCCGCTCGTCCCTGTGTGACCGAAACAATCGCTCTTCTCGAGAACGTGCCATGTCCACGACCAACGCCGCCGACACCGTGAAGCAGATCGTTCCCAACGTCGTGGTCGTCGATCCTCACTTCGAGGCCTACAAGCCGCTGGCGGCCAGTGCCCGACTCGGCAAGCTGAACCTCCACTTCCGCTCGAGCGGTGCCGACGCCATGAAGCTCGCCCGCCAGGTGCGGGTCGATGCCTGGCTGATCGCCGCCGATCTGGACGACATGGCCGGCCAGGATCTGGTGGAGTTGATCGGGGCGGTGCGGCAGTCTGGCGACCGTCCGGCGGCGAAGATCGCCCTGATTGGAGACTCCTCGGAACCGACTGACGCCGATGCCGTGCTCGGCCATCCGCTCACGTTCCAGGATCTGGAGGCGCTGCTCGGCCTGCCCTGCGAAGAGCGGGCGAAGGTCATCGGCCCGGTCGATCCGCGCCGCGTGTTCGTGACCCTCCCGGTCGGAGTCGGTGCCGCGGTGCTCGCCATCGCCGTGCTGATGATGGGTTGAAGCACTCGCAGCCTCCCTCGCGGGAAGCGGCGGTTCGTGCGGAACATTCGCCTGGAAACGACCGCATGCGACCGGCCCGCTGGCTCCTGCTCGTGACGGCGCTGCTCGCCTGCCAGATCGATCGCGCGGCCCTCGCCCAAAACGACTGGCAGTATCCCGACCCCTATTTCGGGGCGATCGAGATCGAGGCGTCGCGTTCTCCAGCCGCCGAACCGCGGCCGCGTCGCGAACGCACCCCGGCGGCCCAGTCGTGGCAGCCCAACCGCCATCGGCAGCGGCCGCTGCGGCCGAGGCGGGAGCACGTCGTCCCCCAGCCCCGCCGTTGACGGGCGGTGATCGTCGTGGCCGTCACCAGCGGGCCTCGACCGCCATGCCACCCATGTCGGCGATCGGCAACGGCACGATGCGGACTTCCATCCCCGCGAAGTGCGTTTCCGTGCCGCTCACCGCCCGGGCGCTCGCATAGGCTACATACCAGCCGAGAAACACCTGCGATGGATAGTGCGCGTTGTCGGTCATCCGCGAAAAGCCAACGAAGGTCGAGCAGACGTAGAGCGTGCCCTTGAGCAGCGGGCTCTCGACCATCTCGGCCGCCGCCAGGAAGGGGATCGCCCCGACGAAGGCGTGTCCGCTGACGCCGTTGTTGTCGTTGAAGAAGTGCCAGTCGCTTCCGGCCGAGCTCTCGCCGGGTCGCGATGCACCGGTCGCCCACTGTAGCGCGTAGAGGGGCGGAGCCCCCACGACGAACATCCGCAACGACCGTGAGCCCCACTCGCCGACGACATCGCCGGCGGGGCCGCCCTCGAAGACGAGGCCGGCGGCGGCGGCGGCCCCGAAGATCGGTAGGGCATAGCGACCCTCGCCGATGTCCTTGCAGCCGGAGAAGAAGGTGCCCAGGCCCGTCGGCTCGACGCCTCGCTGCCATGCCCCCTGCATCGTCGTGTCGAAACCGGTGTTCGCCATCAGGGCGCCGGCACCGAACGCCGCCGTGAGGCAGACGAGGCTGTCGCAGGAGTAGAAATTCCGGTAGTCCTCCAGCACCCTGTAGCCCGCGCGGGACAGCCGGGGGTAGTTGCTGTGCGCCCAGGGAGGCTCGGCCGTGGCGGGGCTGATAAACGTCTCGCGTTCGAGCGGTGGCAGCGCGTAGACGGGATCGGCGGCCGGCGCGAGGTTCGCAGCCAGTCGCGTGGTGAAGCTGTCTGACGGACGGTCCTGGCGCCACCCGCCGACCAGTTCGATGCCGCCACCCCCGGCGGCCTCGCCGGTGAGCGACTGCGACTCGACGGCGGCGGCGATCCAGGCCCCGTTCGCCGCCGGGGCCACGCGCACGACCAACCGCTGCCGGCGGGGCGGCCACGTCTGGAGCGCCGAGCCGAGTCCGTCATCGGTCGGCTCGACCCACGCCGACTCGATCACGCCGTCGCGCGGGGGAGACGAGAAGAAATCGGGCTCCACGGTCCGCACCACGGGCCATGTCGCCGCGACGGTCTCGAGCGTCTGCTGCCAGAGCGCCATGCCGTCAGCGGCCGGCAGAAACATGCCGCCGTCCTCGGCGCGCGGCACCCCGCAGAGAACGAGCCACGCCATCAGCGTCGAAGCGCCATGGAGCCAGCCCGTTCCCCGACGCTCCGCGGCGATCGTGCAGCGTTTCGGGGGCATGAGACGAGGACTGTCCCAACCCACCGCCCCGGGGGCAAGGCAGATTTCGCCGGGAAAGACCCCCGCTGCCGGCTCAGCCCGACGGGGCCGGATCCGCAGCCGCGGGGCCGGCGGCGGCCTCGATGAACACCTCCACCTGCTGCCCGACGAAGAGCGGCGGCTTGCCGGCCGGGTCGAACTTGTAGATCACCTGGAGAACCCTGGTATCGACACGCTCGGTATTGTCGCCCGTGAGCGACTTCTTCGGCACCACGAACGGCTCGACCCGGACGAACTCGAGCGGATACCGCTGCTGCAGATTCCCGCGCGGCACCGCCACCGCGACGGCCCGTTCGTCGAGCCGCTCGATGTCGTATTCATCGACATCGACTCGAACGTGCAACTTCTCCGTATTGCCCAGAATGACAAGCGGCTGATTCGCCGGCGCCCCCACGAACTCTCCCGGACGGACATTGACCTGCAGCACGCGGCCGGCGACGAGGGCACGCACGACGAGCCGATCGATCTCCACCTCGATCCTGGTCACGTCCGCCTCGGCCCGCGCGACCGCGGCCGCAGCCACGTCGCGGTCATATTGCCACGAGCCCGCCTTCAGCAGGTCGAGGTCTGCCTGCGCCCGCGCCAACGAGGCCTCGGCGAAGGCGAGCGCCTCGCGCTTGGCGATCATGTCCTCCTCCGTCGTCACCCGCTTGGCAAAGGTTTCCTGGGCCCGCTTGAGCGCGTCGGCCTCGCGGGCGACGAGCGCCTTCGCCTCGTTGACTTCGGCGGCCTGCACCGGGATCTTCTCCTTGCGCGGTTCCGCTTCCAGCCGGATGAGTTCGCTCGTCGCCTGGGACACGGCGGCCCGCTTGATCGCCAGATCTCCGCGCAGCGCCCGGTCATCGAGCCGGAAGAGCGGCGTGCCCGGCGCGACCGTGTCGCCCACCGTGACGGAGACCTCCACCACGACGCCCGGCGTGGCCGAGCCGACCGCGATGTTCTCGGTCTGCGCCTCCACCACGCCGGCCGCGGACAGCGTGTCGGCATAGGGACTACGGGCGGGCAGAATCGGCGGCGCGGGATCGCGGATCACCGGCTTCGTGTTCCAGACGTACCAGCCGGCGAATGCCGTCAGGCCGAGCGCCAGGGCCGGCAGCATCCATTGAACGACGAATTCGCCGGCGCTGCGGGGGCGGTCCACGCGCTGCCGGGCCGCCGGCGGCGCGGCGGCAACGGGACGGGATTCAGCCTGGGTGGTGGCCATGGTCAAAGGCTCCTTGCATGGCCGTGATGCGGCCCGAATTCGACGGCGTCGATCCTACCGTCCTCCATCGACGCGATCCGGTCGGCGAACGAGTAGACGCGGGAGTCGTGCGTAACCACGATCACCGCCCGGTCCGGTTGCACCGCGACCCGCTCGATCAATTCCATGGTGATCCTGCCGTTTTCGGCGTCGAGGGCGCTCGTCGGCTCGTCGCAGACCAGCAACCGGGGGCCGTGCACGAGCGCCCGGGCGATCGCCACGCGCTGCTGCTGCCCTCCCGAAAGCTCGCTGGGAAGCCGGGCCAGCCGATCACCGAGGCCGAGTTCGGTGAGGACGCCGGCCGCCGCCTCCACGGCATCCGCGCGCCGCCAGCCCGCGATCAGCAGCGGCACGGCGGCGTTTTCCGCCGCCGTCAGGGCCGGCAGCAGGTTGTAGGACTGGAACACGAAGCCGACGTTGTCCCGTCGGAACCGCACCTTCCGGCCGTTGCTCATCGCCGTCAGGTCGTTGCCGAGCACCACCACGTCGCCCGCCGTCGGCTCGAGCGTGCCGGCGATGATCGACACGAGCGTCGTCTTCCCGCACCCGCTGGGCCCCACGAGCATCAGCAGTTCGCCGTAGGGAACCTCCAAATCGACCCCGCGCAGCGCCTTCGTGAGCGAACCGCCGGAGCCGAATTCCTTGGTCACGCCGCGCGCGCACACCGCCAGGTCGCGGCCCGGGGCTTCTGTTTCGGGAAACACGACCATACACGCTCACTCCGCGCGACCGATTTAGCCGCGAAACACGATTGCCGGATCGACCACGAGCACCTTGCGGATCGAGAGCAGGCTGGCCAGGAGCACGATGACGAACACCGCCGCCGCGGTGATCGCGAGCACCTGCCACGGCATGAAGAACGACAGCCTGGTGCCGCCGGTCGCCGTCGCCCAGCCGAACAACGCCGCCAAACCCACGCCCACACCGTAGCCGATGATCCCCACCTGCACGGCCTGCGCCAGCACCATCGCCAGGATCGTCCAGTTGCTCGTGCCCATCGCCTTGAGTGCCCCGAACTGCCGGATGTTTTCCACGGTGAAGAGGTAGAAGGTCTGTCCGGCGATGGCAGTGCCCACCAGGAAGCCGAGCAACACCGTGATGCCGAAGTTCAGGGGGATGCCCGTCTTCGCGAGATAGTAGCGGATCGTCTTCCAGACGAACTGGCTGCGGGTCAGGGCCTGGAGGCCGGTCCGCGCCTCGATCCTGCGGCAGACCTCCTCGACAGGCACCCCCGGCACGGCGTTGGCCAGCACGAACGAGAGCACCTTCCGCTCGGGCGGGGCGAAGACCACGGCCCGGCTGTAAAGAGTGTAGACGATCGGAAAGCTCTGAAACGTGCGGCTGGCCTTGGTGATGCCGACCAGGACGGCGCGATGGTCGTTCATTTCGAACACGCGGCCGAGGCGGTAGGGCTCCCCGGGCCAGACTCGACGGTAGCCGGCCTCGTCCATGATCACGGCGTCGGGCTTGCGCAGATCGGCGATCGAGCCCATGAAGACTCTCTCTGGGGCGCCGACGAGCGTGGCGTCGTCGAGGCCGAGGAGGATCATCTGCTCGTAGCTCCCCTCCTCCAGCCGCGCCCGGGCGATGCCCTTGTAGAGCCGCACCGCCCACTCGACGCCCGGCACCCCCTTGACGCGAAACAGTTCCGTGTCGGCCAACGGCTTGACGTCGTCGACGAACTGCACGTTGCGATCCATCACCCAGATCTGCACCCCCTCGATGTCTCGGATCTGGCTGATCGTGAGCGACATCAGGCCGCAGAAGATCGACGCCTGCTGGGCGATGAGCAACGCGGCGAACACCACGCCGAAGACGATGCCCAGGTATTTCACCCGGTTTCCGATCAGCATTTTCCACGCAACCCAGAGCATGCCGCGATTGTACTCTCGTCGGCCGCCACGCCACGCGATCCGCTGCGGGGCTCCCCGGCCGGGTCTGGTATCCTGTCGCCACACCGGACAACCAGGAAGGGCGCCACCGTGTCAGGGCCGGCCGAAACCGATGCCGTATCGGGCGAGGCCGCGGGAATCGACGACCCGCGGATCGCCGAGGTGCTCGCGCGCTGGTGGGGCTTCGACCGCCTCCGGCCCCTGCAAGCCGAGGCGATCCGGGCGGCGCTCGCCGGCCAGGACTCGCTCGTCGTGATGCCGACGGGCGGGGGCAAGAGCCTCTGCTACCAGCTGCCGCCCTTGATCGGCGAATCGACCGACGTCGTGATCTCGCCGCTGGTGGCGCTCATGAAGGATCAGGTCGATGCCCTCGAGGCGATCGGCTACCCCGCCGCGGCCATCCACGGCGCGCTCTCTCAGGAGGAGCGCTCGCGGATTCGTGACCGCCTGGCGGCCGGCGAACTGCGGCTCCTCTTCGCGGCGCCGGAGCGGCTGGTGAACACGGGCTTGCTCGACCTGCTGGCCCGCGTGGGCGTGAAGCGGTTCGGCATCGACGAAGCCCATTGCATCAGCCACTGGGGGCACGACTTCCGGCCGGAGTACAGGCAGCTCGCCCTGCTCCGCGAACGCTTCCCCGCCGCGAGCATCCACGCCTTCACCGCGACCGCCACCCCCCGGGTCCGCGACGACATCGCCCGACAACTCCAGCTGCGCGATCCCGCGGTGCTGATCGGCACCTTCGATCGGCCGAACCTGGTCTACCGGGTGGTGCCGCGGACCGACCGCACCGCGCAGACGTTGCAGATCCTGGGCCGTCACCGGGGGGAAGCGTCGATCGTCTACTGCATCTCCCGCAAGGAGACCGAGCGGCTGGCGGCGCGACTGGCGGCGGAAGGCATCCTCGCCCGGCCCTACCACGCCGGCCTCGACGCCCGCGAGCGGCACAAGACGCAGGAGGCGTTCGCACGGGAGACGATCGACGTGGTCGTGGCGACCGTCGCCTTCGGCATGGGCATCGACCGTTCGGACGTGCGCCTCGTCCTCCACACGTCGCTCCCCAAGAGCCTGGAGGCCTACCAGCAGGAGACGGGGCGGGCCGGCCGCGACGGCCTCGCGGCCGAGTGCGTGCTGCTCTACTCGTCGGCCGACGTCTTCAGTTGGGAGTCGCTCGTCCGGAAGAGTGCGGGGGAGTCGGAGCTGGAGCCTGAGGAACAGGAACGGCTCATCGCCTCCCAGGCCGAGCACCTGCACGCGATGCGCCGCTACGCCCAGTCGGCCCGCTGCCGGCACGCGGCCCTCTCGGAGTATTTCGGGCAGCCCTACGCCGCCGCGTCGTGCGGCGCCTGCGACGTCTGCCTGGGTGAAACCGCGAGCCTCGCCGACGCCACGGTCACCGCCCAGAAGATCCTCTCCTGCGTGGCGCGGGTCGGCGAGCGCTTCGGCGTGCGGCATGTCTGCGAGGTGCTGCGGGGGGCGAAGACCGACGGCATCGTGCGGCATGGCCACGACCGGCTCTCGACCTTCGGACTCCTCTCCGCCGTCGATCAACGGGCGGCCGAGAATCTCGTCCACCAGCTGCTCGACCAGGAGCTGCTGTCGCGGAGCGGCGGCGATCGGCCGGTGATCATGCTCAACGACCGCTCGTGGGAGGTGCTGCGCGGCACCCGCCAGGTCGTCCTCGTCGAGCCGCAGGCGGGCAAGGCCCGCACGACGCAGGCCGACGCCGACGACTGGCAGGGCGTTGACCGGGACCTGTTCGAGCGGCTGCGCCGGTGGCGGCGCCGCGTGGCCGAAGCCCGCGGCAAGCCGGCCTGGACCATCTTCGACGACAAGGCGCTGCGGGCCATCGCCCGCGACAAGCCCGGCTCCCCCGCGGCCCTGCTCCGCTGCCGCGGGATCGGCGAGAAACGGCTGGCGGACTTCGGCGCCGCCATCCTCGACCTCGTGGCCGGTCGCGAGCCCGAGTGACGACGCGCGGCGGCCGGGCACCGCCCGTCTGGCTCCCGATCGCGGGCGGTGCGTAAGATGTCGGGCACGATCAGAAAGGAGCCCCACATGGCGAACATCACCGCCGCCCTCAGCGCGCTCGGCCAGAGCCTCTGGCTCGACAACATCACCCGCGGCATGCTCGACGACGGCACGCTGGCCCGCTACATCCGCGACTTCTCGGTGACCGGGCTGACGAGCAACCCCACGATCTACAACCTCGCCGTCAAGAACACGACGTTCTACGACGCCGCGATCCGGGAGAAGGTCCGGCAGGGGGCGTCCGGCGAGCGGCTGTTCTTCGAACTGGCCATCGAGGACTTGTCGCGGGCCGCCGATTGCTTCCGGCCGATCCACGAGCGGAGCGGCGGTGTCGATGGCTGGGTGTCGCTGGAGGTGTCGCCGCGCCTGGCCTACGACACCGCGAGCACGCTCGCCGCCGCCCGCGAACTCCACGCCCGGGCCGGAAGGCCGAATCTCTTCATCAAGATTCCGGGCACGCGGGAGGGGCTTCCGGCCATCGAGGAGGCGATCTTCGCCGGCGTGCCGGTCAACGTGACGTTGCTCTTCACCCGCGAGCAGTACCTCGCGGCGGCCGACGCCTACCTGCGTGGCATCGAGCGGCGGATCGACGCCGGGCTCGACGCCAGGGTCTGCTCGGTGGCGTCGCTGTTCATCAGCCGCTGGGACACGGCCACGGCGCCGTCGCTCCCCGAGCCCCTTCGCAACCGGCTCGGCGTCGCGATGGGCGGCCGCTGCTACCAGGCGTATCGGGATCTGCTCGCCTCCGACCGCTGCCAGCGATTGGCGAACTTCGGCGGCCTGCCCCAGCGGCTCCTCTGGGCCAGCACCGGCACGAAGGATCCGTCCGCGAGCGACCACCTCTATGTCCGGTCGCTGGCGGCCCCGCACACGGTGAACACGATGCCCGAGCCCACGCTGCTCGCCTTCGCCGATCACGGCGGCCTGGGTGACGTTCTCTCTTCCGGCGGCGGCATGGCCGAGCGGACGCTCTCCGCGATCGCCGCGGCCGGCATCGACATCGACCAGTTGGGAGCCCAGCTGCAGGCGGACGGCGCGACGGCCTTCGTGAAGAGCTGGGACGAGCTCCTGCAGGTGATCGAGGCCAAGTCGCGGGCGGTGGCCTGAACGGCCGAGTGGCCGGAGGTCGCATCTGCCGCTTGCCGCCGAGGTGCGGGATGCCTTTTTCCGCGGACAGCTACTCCTGGCCTTCGCCCAGGTAGGCGTCGCGGACGCGGCGGTCGGCGGCCAGTTCGGCGCCGGTGCCCGTCAGCGTGACCCGCCCCGTCTCCAGGACCCAGCCGCGGGCCGCGAGCGCCAGCGCCGCCCGCGCGTTCTGCTCCACGAGCACGACGGCGATGCCGCGCGCCGACAGCGACGCGATCACCCCGAAGACCTTCGCCACGATCAGCGGGGCCAAGCCGAGCGAGGGCTCGTCGAGCAGCAGCAGCTGCGGGCGGCCGACGAGCGCCCGGGCGATCGCCAGCATCTGCTGCTCGCCGCCGGAGAGCGTGCCGCCGAGTTGCGAGAACCGCTGGCCGAGCACCGGAAACAGGCCGCATGCCTCGTCGATGTCCCGTCGGAGCCGGGCGGGATCGTCCTGCGTGAATCCGCCCAGTTCCAGATTCTCCCGCACCGTGAGCCGGGGAAAAATCCGGCGTCCCTCGGGCGCATGCCCGACGCCGAGCCGCACGATCTCGTGCGGGGGAAGCCCGGCGAGCGGCCGGCCCGCGAAGCGAATCTCGCCGCTCCGCGCGGGCACCACGCCGGAGATGGCCATCAGCAGCGTGGTCTTGCCGGCCCCGTTGGCGCCGATGATGGCCACCAGTTCGCCCGCCTCGACATCGAGCGAGACGCCGTCGAGCGCCCTGATCGGCCCGTACCCGGCGACGAGATCTCGGATTTCCAGCAGTGGCATGGCCCCGTTCACTCCGCGCCGCCCAAATACGCCTCGATCACGCGCTCGTCCCGCCGCACCTCGGCGGGCGTGCCCTCGGCGATCTTCACGCCGTGGTCGAGCACGGCCACGCGATCGCTGATCCGCATCACCACGTTCATGTGGTGCTCGATCAGGAGCACCGTCACGCCCCGACCGCGGATGCCCTCGATGAGGGCCGCCAGTTCGGCCGTCTCGGCCGGGTTCATCCCCGCCGCCGGCTCGTCGAGCAGGATGAGGGTGGCGCCGGTCGCGAGGGCCCGGGCGATCTCCAGCCGGCGCTGGTCGCCGTAGGGCAGCTGCCCGGCGATCCGGTTGGCCTCGGAGGCCAGGCCGACGAACTCCAGGGCCTCGACCGCCCGGGCCTGGGCCGCGGCCTCCGCCCGCCGGTTGCCGGGCGTGCGCAACAGCATCGCGAACACGCCGCCCCCGATCGTGCGGTCGAGCCCGACCAGCACGTTCTCGAGCACGGTCATGTTCGCGAAGAGCCTGATGTTCTGAAACGTCCGCGAGATGCCCGCCCGGGCAACCGCATCCGGCGACCGGCGCCCGCGCCGCCAGACGGCGAACGTGCCGGCGGTGCCGAGGATCCAGCCGGCGATCAGCCCGAGGATGCCGCGCCAGCGGATCCGCTTCTTGCCGGCCGCGAGGCGGGTCAGCATCTCCTCCGTCACCGCCGGCGCGTCGGCCGCGACGGAGGGGCCCCCGGGCCGTTCGGTGTCGGTGGCGTCCGGCACGGTGCCGGGGCCGGCCCGCCGCGCGGTCACCGCCGCCTGCAGTTCGTTCCGCAGCGCCCGCGCCTCGGCCAAGTCGCGCTTGATCGCCAGCACGTCGCCGCCGTCGGCGCTCACCACCCGCCACTTTCCCGCCATCTGGTCGATGGCCAGCTCCGAGCGGAAGTAGCCCCGCAGGCGGTCCGCGACGCCGGCCACGGTGAACGGTTCTCCCGTCAGCATCCCGCGCTTCACGACCGCCATCCAGAGCCGGTCCACGTCAACCGCCGCCGCGGCGAAAAGCAGCCCGGTGAGCAATCCGATCCCGAGGGCGGACCAGAACGTGCCGGGCGTGAGCGCCCGCTCCAGCCGCCGGCCGCGCAAGCGCACCGTGCCGCTCGTCGGCGCGTAGATGCCGCTGATGCAGTTGAAGGCGGTCGTCTTTCCCGCGCCGTTGGGGCCGATGAGCGAGACGATGCTGCCCTCGGGCACGTCGAGATCGAGCTCCGAGACGGCGACGAGGCCGCCAAAGCGGATCGTGAGCCGATCCACGTTGAGCAGCGGCTGCGATCCGAGCAGCGGCTGCGGGCGGGCAGCCGGCGACGATCCCGACGGGGCGCGGCGACGGGGCGTCATCCGTGCACCTCGTGCAATTCGGCCGCCATCCGCCGCGACGGCACCAGGCCCTCGGGCCGGAACCGCATGACGAGCACGAGCGCCAGCCCGAAGATCGCCAGCCGCCAGCCGCTGAACGAGAGCAGGCTCGACCCCGTGGGATTGATCTCCCACTGCTGGATCCACGAGTCGGCCCAGGGCGCCAGCACCGTGTCGAAGCCCACCAGGAGCGCCACGCCGAGGAGCGTGCCGGGGATGCTGCCGAGCCCCCCGAGAATCACGGCGCAAAGGACCATGATCGAGCGGTTGAAGTCGTAGGCGTTCGGATCGGCCGTGGTCGAGAGGCTCGCCGCGTAGAGGCACCCCGCCAGACCGGCCACGGCCGACGACATCGCGAAGGCGGAGAGCTTCACGCGCGTGGCCGAGATGCCCATCGCCGCGGCTGCCAACTCGTCTTCGCGAACGGCGACCCATGCCCGGCCCAGCCGCGAGTTCTCGAGCCGGCGCATCGCGATCACGACGCCCGCGAGGGCCGCGAGCGCCAGGTAGTAGAACCACCGCGGATCGACGGCGAACGCCAGCCCGAGGTCGAGCCCGCCGATCTTCACGCCGGCGCCCGGAGGCGGCACGGGGTTGAGCCCCTTCATGCCGCCCGTGATCTGCTCGAGGTTGCGCAGCGTGACCTTCACGACCTCGCCGAATCCGAGCGTCACGATCGCGAGGTAGTCGCCCCGCAGCCGGAGCGTGGGGGCCCCGAGCGCCAGTCCCACGGCGGCCGTGGCCAGCACGCTCAGAAAGGCCGCCAGGGCGAACCGCATCTGAAACGGATACATCGGCACCGTGAGGATCGCATAGCAGTAGGCGCCGATGCCGAAGAAGGCGGCGATCCCCAGATGGACCAGCCCGGTGTAGCCGACCATCACGTTGAGGCCGAGGGCGAGGATGCAGTAGATGAACAGCGTGGTCACCTGCCCGCCGAGCGCGCCGCCGAGCGCGGGAACGACGAGCGGCGCCAGCGCGAGCGCGGCGAGCGCGACGATCTCCCAGCGCTCCCGCAGGAACGCCGTCCACCGCGGCCCGAGGGAGCCGCCGACCGCCGCACCGGATGGGTCAGGCCGTCCGCTCACACTTTCTCCTTCTGCCGCTTGCCGAGCAGGCCTTCGGGCCGGAAGACCAGGATCACGATCAGAATCGCAAACACGATCGCCCCGGTCCACCGTTCGCCGACGTACGCGCTGGCGAGGGCCCGCACGAGCCCGATGACGATGCCGCCGACCACGGCCCCCGGAATGCTGCCGATGCCGCCCAACACCGCGGCGGTGAACGCGTAGAGGCCGTTCTGGAAGCCCATCTGGAAGCCGATCGTGTTGATGTAGAGCCCGTAGATGACGCTCGCCGCGCCCCCCAGAAACCCGCCGACGAAGAACGTGGACGCGATGACGCGATCGACGTCGATTCCCACGAGCGCCGCCGCGGTCGTGTCCTGCGACACCGCCCGCATCGCCTTGCCGAGCCGCGTCGAGCGGACGAGCACGGACAGCGCCACCATCAAGGGCACGACCACCATCAGGACCAGCAGGTCCTTCGCGGTGAACTGCAGCCCCTCGCCGGCCAGCAGGTTCGCCCCGGGCAGCAGTTCCGGAAACGAGCGGTCGGCGGGGCCGATCCAGAACAGCCCGATGTTCATGAAGATGAACGACACGCCGATCGCCGACACGAGCGGCGCGAGCTTGGGAGCGGTCCGCAGCGGCTTGTAGACGATCCGATCGACGGCCACATTGAGCGCCCCGCAAAACATGCCGCACACCACGACCAGCAGGATGACGCCCAGCCAGGTCGTGGTCGGCCCGGCCGCCGCCAGCCCGAGGCCGGTCACGAGCGAGAGCGCGAGGCAGGCCCCGAGCATGATCAGGTCGCCGTGCGCGAAATTGATCAGGCCGATGATGCCGTAAACCATCGTGTAGCCGAGCGCCACCAGCGCGATCAGGGCGCCATTGGTCAGTCCGATCAGGCACTGCTGGAGGAAAAACTGGACCGACACGGAAAACCCTTCAGGATGCGGGCGGGGCGGGGTCGTCTTCCACGGTGCTCGCGTCGAGCACCTCCTCGAATTCGAAACGGCCGTCCTTCACGCCGCTGACCGTCAGCGTCCGCATCGTCGTGTCGCCGTTGGCGTCGAAGCCCCACCGCCCGAGGGCGCCGTCGAACTCACGGATGGCGAGGGCCGCGTCGGCGATGGCCCGGCGGTCCTTGCGGCCCGCGTCCTCGATCGCGCGAATCGCCACGCAGGCCGCCTCGTACCCGTAGACGGCGTACGCCTCCGGGAGTTCACCGAATTTCTCCCGGTAGCGCGACACGAACTCGCTCCCCTTGCCGGTCAGTTTCTCGGGAGGCAGGCCGCCGAACGTCACGAAGCAACGGCCCTCGAGATTGGCGGCGCCGGCCGAGTCGATGAACACCTGCTCGCGACAGCCGTCGGGCACCATCAAAAGCGCGCCGATACCCGCGCTGGCCATGTCCTTGGCGAGCTGTCCACCCTTGCTCTGGGTGGTTCCGCCGAAGTAGACGAGATCGGGCTTCGCGGCCTTCACGCTGGCCATGAGCGACTTGAACTCCTGCGCCTTCGCGTCGATCGAGTCGTGCCCCAGCACCTGGATGCCGATCTCGCGGCACCGCTCGTCGAACAGGTCGGCGATGCCCTTCCCGTAGACCTCGTTGTCGTCGAGGATATAGACGCTCTTCACGCCCCGCCGCCGGGCCCAGTCGGCCGAGAGCGGCCCCTGGAGGTCGTCGGCGGGCACGACCCGCACGTAATTGAGCCGGCCGGTGGGCCGGTAGACGTCCGGTTCGCCCGGCGCGCCCATCCCGGGCTTGGTGAGGCCCACCGCCGTGTTGGCGGGCGAGACCATGAGCAGGTCGCCGAGGTTCAGGATCGGCATCGAGACCTTCGCCGCCCCGGAGTTGAACGTGCCGATGTAGACGACCACGTCGGGGTCCTGCAGGGCCCGGCGGGCGTTGGCGGCCTCCGCCTCGCTCGTCCACTGCCCGGCGGCTGCCGTCGAGTCGTCGAGGTCGAGGTATTCGATCCGGTAGGGCCCCGCCCTGCCCTGGGCCTCGTCGATCGCCATCCGGATGCCGCGCACGATGGTGTCGGACTGCAGTTTGGCGCTGCCTGTTCGCGGCAGGCTCGACACGATTTTCACGACGGTCGGATCGGCCGGACGGCAGCCCGCCGCCAGCGGCGCCCATGCCAGCACCAAGCCGATCGCCCATTTCCATGCGTTCATGAACGTGAATGTAGGACCGGCGCCGACGACAGGTCAAACCGGCGGGGCTTCCCCGCGCGACCGATCACGTCAGCCATCCGTTCGCGCCACAAGCCTCCAGGCACGGTGGATTCGTTCGTTGCGGAAGTCCTCGGGAATCGTGCGCTTCGTGATCTCGCGCACGGTGTAGGTCGCGGCAAGCCTCTCCTCCGCGAGGTGGAAGCGCCGGAAGTTGGTGGAAAAATAGACGACCCCGCCGGGAGCGAGATTCCGGGCGACGAGTTCGAGCAGGTCGGCATGGTCGCGCTCGACGTCCCAGGGCGTTTCGCTCCTGGCCGAGCGGGAGAACGTGGGCGGATCGACGACGACCAGATCGAACGGCGGATCGTGGCGGAGGGCCCGGTGCTCCAGAAACGCGCGGGCCTCGTCGCGCACGATCCGGTGCCGGCCGGCGTCCTTGAAGCCGTTTCGCGAGAGGTTGGTCCGCGTCCAATCGAGGTAGGTATTGGAGAGATCGACGCTCACCGTTTCCGCCGCCCCGCCGGCGGCCGCGTAGACCGAGAAGCTGCCGGTGTAGCAAAAGAGATTGAGGAACCGCTTGCCCGCGGCCTCGGCGCGGACCATGGCCCGCGTCTGCCGGTGGTCGAGAAAGAGCCCCGTGTCGAGGTAGTCGGAGAGGTTGACCTCGAAGGCGAGATCCCCCTCCTTCACCATCACCAGGGCGCGGCGTTGATCGACCTTCTCGTACTGGTCGCCGTCCCGCTGCCGCCTGCGCACCTTGAGGAAGCACTGCGCGGGCGGCACGCCCAATTCCAGCGCCGCCGCCTCGACGATGCGGTCGAGCCAGACCTCGTGCTCGACCTCGGTCCGGTCGTGCGGCCGGTCGTACTCCGCCGCATGGAGCCAGCCAGCGTACCAGTCGATCACGAGCGGAATCTCGGGGATGTCGCGGTCGTAGATCCGAAACGCCTCGATGCCCTGCCGCCGCGCCCACTTGGCGAGATGCTTGAACCGCTTGGCGAGCCGGCGGCGAAAGTCGCCGATCTGGTCGTCGGTGGTCCGCGACCGCGGGTGGCCGGGAGCCGCGGCCGCGCCGGCTGCCACCACCGCACCGCCGCCGTCACCCGGCACGACGGGGTCGGCCACGCGCCGCCGCACTTCCACCTCCAGCAGGCGGCAGGCGATCGGGCCGTTCATCAGCGGCACGCGGTGCGTCGGCCGAAGGCCGAGTTGGGTCGCGGCGGGCGTGTCGGCGGCGAGGATGGCGGCACGCCAGCCGCCGCAGTGTTGCACGAGCCAGTCGCCGAGCCGCCGGAACAGCGCGCCGGCCCGCGGCAGGGGGAGCCGCTCGCCGTAGGGCGGGTTCGTGACGACGAGCCCGCTGTCGGCCGGCGGCCGGACCTGCTCGAAATGCCGCTCCTGGATCGTGATGAACGGCTCCACCCCGGCCGCCGCGGCGCAGGCCCGCGCCGCCTCCACGGCCCGGGGATCGAGGTCGCTGGCCGCGAACATCCCCACCGGCTCGCGAACCCGTGCCTCCAGTTCGGCGACGAGCCGGTCGGCCAAGGGGCCGTCGCAGTCGCGGAATCTGAAAAACCCGTGCGCCTTGCGCCGGGCCCGCCACAGGCCCGGCGCCATGCCCGCGGCGATCGTGGCCGCCTCGATCGCGAGCGTGCCCGAGCCGCACATCGGGTCGATGAGCGGCTCGGCGACGACGGTCGGCCCGCCGGCCACCGTCGGCATCCGCCACCAGCCGGCGATCGCGAGGATGCCGGCCGCCAGCACCTCGGAGAGCGGCGCCTCGACCTCGCCCATCCGCCAGCCGCGTTGGTGGAGCGATCGCCCGGCGGCGTCCCGGAAGATCGTCGCCGTGTCGCCGACGAGATGGAGCGCGAGCCGGAGCGTCGCGCCGCGGAGCTGCACGCTCGGCCGCCGGCCGCTCGGGGTGCGCAGCTGGTCCACGACCGCATCCTTCACGATCTGCGCGGCATAGAGGGAGTGCGTCAGGAAGGTGTCGTGGATCGCGGCGTCGACCCGGAGCGTATCGGAGGCCTTCAACTGCTCGGTCCAGTCCACCTCTTGCATGGCCTTGTAGAGGCCCTCGGGGGAATCGGCCCGAAAGCGACCGAGCGGCTCGAGCACGCGGATCGCCGTCCGACATTCCAGCACCGCCCGGTAGAGCGTTTCCCGTTCGCGACCGGCCGGGGTGGAGAATTCGATCGTGCGCCGGCCGATCCGCAGGTCGCCGGCGCCGATCGCCTCCAACTCCCGCGCCAGCACCCACTCGAGTCCTTCGAGCGTGCGGGCGGTCGGCCGCGGCGGCTCCTCCACCACCGGAGCGGGAAGGGGGCGAGGGACGGCCGGAATGGCGGGGAACCGCGCCGCGTCTGCACGTTCCGTGGCCACGAACGACCTCAACGCGCCGCCACCGCGGCACCGTCTCGAAAGCGGTCCTGGATGGGCTGCACCGACAGCGGCTCCGTTCTCAGCCCCTCCATCGCCAGCACGCAGGCCTCGGCCGCCGGCAGCGTCGTGATGCACGGCACGCCGTAGAGCACGCTGGCCGCGCGGATGCGGCCCTCGTCGGTGCGGGCGCCCTTGCCGCGCGGCGTGTTGAAGATGAGCTGCACCCGGCCGTCGATCAGATGATCGATCAGGTTCGGATGCCCCTCCTGCAATTTCTTGACCACCTCGACGGGGATCCCCGCCTCGGAGAGGGCGCGGGCCGTGCCGACCGTGGCCATCAATTCGAAGCCGAGGGCGACGAGCCGCCGCGCCAGCCCCGTCATCGCCTCCTTCGCCTGCGGGCTCGCCACGCTCAGGAAGATCCGCCCCGTCTCGGGCAGGAGGATGCCGGCCGCGATCTGGCTCTTCGCGAAGGCGATGCTGAACCGGTCGCTCACCCCCATCACCTCCCCCGTGCTCCGCATCTCCGGCCCGAGGGCGATGTCGACGCCGGCGAACTTCACGAACGGAAACACGCTCTCCTTCACGCTCACGTGCGACGGCACCGGATCGGCGTCGATCCCCTGCTCGGCGAGGCTCATGCCGGCCATCACCTTGACCGCCACCTTCGCCACCGGCAGGCCCGTGGCCTTGGCCACGAAGGGCACCGTGCGGCTGGCGCGGGGATTAACCTCGATCACGTAGAGGGCCTGCCCGCCGTCCTCCTTCTTGACGGCGAATTGCACGTTCATGAGGCCGATCACCCCGAGGCTCCGGGCCAGGCCCGTGGCGGCCGCCTTGATCGCCTCGATCATCTCCGGCGAAAGGCTGTGCGGCGGGATGCAGCAGGCCGAGTCGCCGGAGTGCACGCCGGCCTCCTCGATGTGCTCCATCACGCCGGCCACGATCACGTCCTTACCGTCGCTGATGCAATCGACGTCCACCTCGATCGCATCCTCGAGAAACCGATCGATGAGCACGGGCTGCCCCTGCGCCACCGCGAAGGCCTCGGCCACGTAGCGCTCGAACTGCACGTGGTCGTAGCAGATCTCCATCGCGCGGCCGCCGAGCACGAAGCTGGGCCGCACGAGCGACGGATAGCCGATCCGCGCCACCTCGCGGCGGGCCTGCTCGAGCGTTCGGGCGATGCCGCTGGCCGGCTGCTTGAGCTCCAGCCGGTCGAGCAGTTCGCGAAACTTCTCCCGGTCCTCCGCCATCTCGATCGTATCGACGGAGGTGCCGATGATCGGGAGGCCCGCAGCGTGGAGCGCCCGGGCCAGGTTCAGCGGCGTCTGCCCGCCCAACTGCACGATCACGCCGTCGGGCCGGATGCGATCGGCGATGTTGAGCACGTCCTCGCAGGTGAGCGGCTCGAAGAAGAGCATGTCGCTCGTGTCGTAGTCGGTGCTGACCGTTTCGGGATTCGAGTTGACCATCACGCTCTCGATGCCCATCTCGCGGAGCGCGAAGCTCGCGTGGCAGCAGCAGTAGTCGAACTCGATCCCCTGGCCGATCCGGTTCGGTCCACCGCCGAGGATCATCACCCGCTTCTTCGCGGGATCCTTGGGACGCGTCTCGTCCTCGTCCTCCCAGGTCGAATAGTAGTAGGGCGTCTGCGCCTCGAACTCGGCGGCGCAGGTGTCGACCGCCTTGAACGTCGCCACGATCCCCCGCCGCTTGCGATCCTCCCGCACCTCCATCTCGGAGGAGCCGAGCATCACGGCCAGCTGCCGGTCGGAGAAACCGGCCTGCTTGGCCATTCGCAGGAGGCCGTCGTCGATCGCCGCCAGCGAGCCGACGGTGCGGACGAGGCTCTCCAGTTCCACGATCTGCCAGAGCTGGTCGAGGAACCAGGGGTCGATGGCGGTCAGGTCGTGCAGTTCCTCGACCGACAGGCCGGCCTTGATCGCGTAGCGGAGATACCAGGTCCGATCGGGGTCGGGCGTCGCGACGCGGGCGCGGATGTCGTCGAGCGACGGCTCGGCCGTCGTGCCCCAGAGGTCCTTGCCGTCGCACCCGAGGCCGAAGCTGCCCACCTCGAGGCCGCGGAGCGCCTTCTGGAAGGCTTCCTTGAACGTGCGTCCGATCGCCATCGTCTCCCCCACGCTCTTCATCTGCGTGGTCAGGCGGCTGTCCGCCTCGGGAAACTTCTCGAAGGCGAAGCGGGGCACCTTCACCACCACGTAGTCGATCGACGGCTCGAAGCAGGCCTTCGTCTTCCGCGTGATGTCGTTCGGCAACTCGTGGAGCCGCCAGCCGACCGCCAGCTTCGCGGCGATCTTCGCGATCGGAAAACCGGTGGCCTTGCTCGCCAGCGCCGACGAGCGGCTCACGCGCGGGTTCATCTCGATCACGATCATCCGCCCCGTCTGCGGATCGACGGCGAACTGGATGTTCGATCCGCCGGTCTCCACCCCGATCGCCCGGATGACGGCGAAACTCGCGTCGCGCATCCGCTGGTACTGGCGGTCGGTGAGCGTCATCGCCGGCGCCACCGTGATCGAGTCGCCGGTGTGCACGCCGCAGGGGTCGAAATTCTCGATCGAGCAGATCACGACGGCGTTGTCGTCCGCGTCGCGCATCACCTCC
>JBEIQP010000030.1:0-25088 GCA_040376455.1 Planctomycetaceae bacterium
AGCGACACGTTCGTGATGGTGTTCGTCGGCTGGGTGTTGCTCGACGTGCCCCACAGGTAGTAGCTGGGGCCGGCGTTGTTGTAGAAGGCAGCCTTGTACCACTCGTTGGCACTCGGCAGGAAGTACTGGGCTCCCGCGTTGCGGGCCACGATCGCACCGCTGGTCGCGTTGTTGAGCGTGTAGGCACCAGTCTCCATGGAGGAGGAGTTCGTCTGTTCCCCATTCTGGAGCCAGTTGATGAAGCGGGCCGCGGAGAACCACGTCACATAGTTGACGGCCTTGTCTCCCGCCCCGCTCTTGACCACATACTTCGACCCGGACGCGTTGCCCGAGACGAACTGGATCCCGCCGTTGGCGGCCGAGCCCATGCTCGCGTTGTAGACGCTGTTGGGGTTGGTGCCGCTCGCGTCCACCTTGTTGAGGAACTCCGCGTACTGGGCGTTGGTCGTCTCCTTGCTCGCCATCTTGAAGACCTGCGAGACGGCCCCGTACGTACCGGAGCCGATCACGTTGCCGTTGTTGCCCGGATTCCCGATCGTCTTCAGGTCGAAAGAAACCCCGAAGGCGTTGGCCGCCATGCTCGCCACGGCGAAGGCCAGGCAGCCCGCAAAGGCCCTCATGTTCAGTGTGCGCGCCCCGCGGCCAGTGCCCCAGGTCCAGCGCTTGCTTCGCCGGCAGTGCATGCCGCCAACCCGCGTCGGCGACGACCCCTTGCGGCGATACTCAGGATGCCGGCTCCGCTTCGTTGCCGGCTCGCGATCCCGACCGAAGTCGACCGCGTAATTCACTTCCATCTCGTCACGGTAGATACCCACGGCTGCGCTCATGACACTGCTCCTTTGAATGATGTCCCGTAGGACGGTGTAAAAATCCAAATCGCTCAACTTGTGTGATCCGTCCGGTCACACGACCGGAAGCGGACATCGACCGGGAAACCTGAACCTGGGCTAGACCAACTGCCACGCCCCACGACGCTCGACGACTCGCCGGGCTTCGGCGAACAGCGAAACCAGGGCATCACCGCCGGAAACACCCGGCAGATAGACCCAGGCACCGAGTTGACGGGCCCACAATTCCTCCTCGACGCTGTCGGAGGATCCGCAGACCACTAGCAGGGTGCCGGGACGACTCGCGAACTCCTCGGCGATCTCGACCGTGTCGTTGACGCGATCGCCAAGCGGGTTGGCGACGTCGGCGATCACGAGCTGATAGTCGCCTTCGACGGCCGAGCGGAGTTCCGCGGCATCGACCGGCGCTTCGCAGGCCGACCAACCGCTGAGTTCCGTCACGGCATCCAGACGATTGCGGAGGCCGCCATCGCCCGAAACGACCAGACACTTCATCAATCCGGGCACCCGACCCATGCGGGGCGCCGCCTGACCGGCCAGCGACCGCACTTCTTCGGACGTAATGCCGACTGCAACGACCATCATTTCGCACCTCCCTTTCGGCGGACCGACCGCCATTGAGTTCCGGCCTGTCGCAAACGATCTGTCGATCGCACGGGAGCCGAGCCTTCTCGGCTCTCGCTGCTCCTCGCGACGGGAGAAAGGAAATGCACGGCGCGTGCCAAAGCCGTCGCCGGGTCGCGCCATCGCGTAGAAACGCTGGAAATCCAGTGCTGCGAGACGAAATTATTTTTTTGACCGCACCGCGAGGGCCGAACCACGGCCTCACCACCCTGGTGGGCGAAACCGTGCGAATCGTGCGGCACGAGGGCCCATCCCCCCTTGTTTCCCAGGCTTTTTCGCTGCTCTCCACCACATTGGTGAGACCTCACCAACGTGGTGGCCGCCGCGCCGGAAGGCCGGATCGGCTTGCCCCCCCGCTCCGGACGCCGCTATGCTCCCGCTCGCCGCCACGGAGCGGCGCGTCGTCTTCATCCAGGCAGAGGGATCTCGATGCGATTCGCCATCGCGTTCGTCTGCCAGCGGGGTGGTCTCGAGGCGAAATCGGTCCTGTTGGCGGCCTCGCTCCGCCGCAGCACCGATGCCAGGGTCGAACTCATCGCCTGCCTTCCCGGTCCGGCCTCGGTCTGGGGCGAACCGTCCCCGGAGACGCTGGAACTGCTGGCGTCGCTGGGCGTCCGCACGCTGCCCGTCGTCAACCCGATCGACGACAGCTACGCCATCGGCAACAAGATTTCATGCCTCGACGTGCCGACTGACGCCGAGCGGCTGGTTTTTCTCGACAGCGACATTCTTTGCCTCCGTCACCTGAGCCCCGCCCGCTGGTTCGCCACGGGATTCGCGGCCAAGCCGGCCGACGGCCGATCGTTCCCCGCGCCGGGTGCGGAGGACGATTGGAAGACCGTGTATCGATTGTTCGGGTTGACCGAACCCGACGCACGGATGTCCGCGACCGTGTCGGGAGAGGTGATGCGGCCCTACTACAACGCGGGCGTGATCGCCGTTCCGGCTAACTCGGGCTTCGGCCGGCTCTGGGCGGACTGCTGCCGGACGATCGACGCCGGCGCGGATGTCCGCCGGAAGCGTCCCCATCTCGATCAGATCGGCCTCCCCGTCGCGGCGGCGTTGTCGGGGCTCGAAGTGTCGCTGCTGGGGGAGGAGGTCAACTTTCCCGGAAATCTCCGGCCGCTCGGCGCCGATCTGCCGGTCCTCTATCACTACCATCGCCCCGACGTGCTCTGCGTCGAGCCGCTCGTCCTGAATCACGTCGCCGATCTGGTCCGTGCGCAGCCCGGCCTGCGGGCGATCCTCGAACGGGAGCCCACGTGGCACGCCGTACTCGCTCGTGCGCTGCCGGGCCCGGCGGGGGGCCCCTCCCCGGCCGGAACCCGCGCCACCGATGCCTCCCCGCCCGCGGCTGCCTCGGCGAATCACGACATCGGCGAGGCCCATCTGCAGTGGGCCATCGACCGGTCGCCGACGCCCGAGACGCTCCGCAGGCTGGTCGGCCTGAGCCGCACGCACTTTGGCTGGTTCTCGAAACAGGTCTCGCGGGCCTTTGAATACCCGTGGGTGGCCACCGCGTTGCAGCGGCTGGGGCGAAAGCCCGTGCTCGACATCGGCGCGGGCATCTCCCCCCTCCCGCTGCTCCTCGCCGAAACGGGCACCAACGTGGTCACGATGGACAACTCACCGCTGACCCGCGATCCCGACGAGGGCGGGCGACAGTGGAATGGCTGGGGCTTCCTCGACTACTCGGCCCTGCACCCGGGCATCCGCTCGATCCATGCCGACGCCGCGACCACCGCCAAGCCGGCCGGGATGTTCCCGGCCATCTATTCCGTCAGCGTCCTCGAACATCTGCCCGCCACGGCACGGCGGGCGGTCTGGGGCCGGATCGCACACTGGCTCGAACCGGGCGGTTCCCTCTTCATTACCGTGGACCTCGTGCCCGGGACGAATCGGCTCTGGAATCGAAACGGGGGCCAAATCGTCGAACCCGATGCCGAGCATGGCGATGTGGATGGGGTCATCGAGGAGCTCCGGCAACTCGGCTTCGCACTCACGGAACGCGTCGAACTCAGGGATCTTCCGGGCATGGAGGCGGAATGTGCGATGCTCGGCTTCGTCGCCCCCGACCGGCGGCTCCATAACCCGGCATTCCTGGTGGGCTGCATGCGGAGCGGCACGACCCTGCTGGCGGGGTTGCTCGGCCGTTGCGACGGCGTGGTGCACTGTCCGTTCGAGTTGAAGCAGATCTGGTCGCAGGTCGGCGGCGTCTCCATGGCATCGCCGAAGACGCGGGACACCACCTGCGCGGAATTGGACGCCGACGACGTACGGCCGGGGCAGGCGGACGCCCTGACGGAAGCCTTCGTGGCCGAGATGGATCGGAATCGCGGCTCCCGAGCCGGCGGCGGCGTCTTCCTCAACAAGAATCCCCACCTTGCCAACAAATTGCCGTTCGTCCAGGCGCTGTTTCCCGAGGCGAGGTTTCTGTTCATCGTTCGGAGGCTGCCCACGGTCGTCGCGAGCATCAAGAAACTGTTCGCGGATGTCGCGCAGCGGCAACAGACATGGCATCACTGGCCCCTGCCCGATCCCGATGTTCGTGCCCGGTGCTGGGAGGCCTTCCACCACGAACCGCCCCCCGCCTCCGCCGATGCCTCCCGCTGCTTTCCGGGGGGCGACGTGCGGCACATTGCCGAATACTGGCTGGAGACCAACGCCGCCATCTCCCGGTTCGCCGCCGCGGGCGGCAGGGGCAGGAGCCTCGTCCTTCATCAGGAGCACCTGATTGCCCGGCCCGAGGACGAGGTCGCCCGCTGCCTCGAGTTTCTCGGCGTGCCTCGGCCCGACTTGTCGTGGCTCGAGCGCCAGGTGGATCCGGGCCGCAACGAGATCTGGGACTCGCGGCTCACCGCCGACGAACTGACGGCCTTGGTCGATTTCGTCGATCGCCACCGCGCGGCGATCGACGCCGTGCACCCGGATGCGGCCGCGTCGTCGCTCACGATGCTGCACGGCGCGTTGGCGCGGAAGTGAGCCACGAACAGCCCGCACCCTGCTATACTTCCCCGCTTTCGTGCGGCAAGCGACCCCTCGGCCCCACACGGACGGCCCTCACCACGGTTGACGCATGGCAGCCCCCCTGCTTTCCGTAATCGTCGTGTTCCACGACATGGCGCGCGAGGCGCCCCGCACGCTCCACACGCTCTCCCCGGCCTACCAACGCGGCGTCGGTCCCGACGACTACGAGGTCGTGGCGATCGACAACGGGTCGGCGGTGCCGCTCGACGCCGCCTTCGTGGAGGGCTTCGGCCCGAACTTCCGCCTGCTGCGGCGGCCGCCGTCCCCCTCCCCGACGGCCGCGATCAACGACGCGGTGCGGCGGTCGCGGGGCGCGGCGGTGATGGTCTGCATCGACGGTGCCCGCATGCTGAGCCCCGGTGTTGTGCGGACGACGCTCGCCGCGTTTCGGGCGTTCGAGAATCCCGTGGTGGCCACGCTGGCCTGGCATCTGGGGCCGCGGATACAGAACCTCTCGATGCTCGAAGGCTACAACCAGGCCGTCGAGGATCGCCTCCTCGACTCCGTAGACTGGCGAGCCGACGGCTACGAGCTGTTCCGGATCGCCTGTTTCGCCGGCTCCAGCGCCGTGGGCTGGTTCGGCTCGCTCTCGGAGAGCAACTGCCTTGCCGTGCGGCGCGCCGCCTACGAGTCGCTCGGCGGGTTCGACGAACGCTTCCAGACGCCCGGTGGCGGCCTGGTCAATCTCGACTTCTACAAGCGGGCGTGCGAGGGCCTACCGGAGCTCGTGCTCCTGCTCGGCGAGGGCACCTTTCACCAGTTTCACGGCGGCGTGGCCACGAACGTGCCCACCGCCGAGCACCCGTGGCCGCGGTTTCACGACGAGTACCTCGCGATCCGGCACGCCCCCTTCGCGCCGCCGACGACCGTCGCGCAGTACATCGGCCACGCCCCCGCCCAATGCATGCCGTTCCTGTCGGCCTCGGTGCAGCAGGCCCTGACTCGGCTGGAGAGCGCCCCATGACGAGCCGCCGGGCCGTTCTGGTCCTCGGCATGCACCGCAGCGGCACATCGGCCTTGACGCGGATCGTCAGTCTGCTGGGAGCGGGCCTGCCGCGGGATCTGATGCCGCCGACCGACGACAATCCGGAGGGCTACTGGGAGTCGCGCCGCATCGCGCGATTCAACAACCGCCTTCTCGAATCAGCCGGAACTCGCTGGAACGACGACGCCGCCATTCCCGACGCGTGGCACGGCGATCCGGCCCGCGCCGCTGATCGCGCGGAAGCCCGGTCCCTTATCGACGAGGAATTCGGCGCCGCGCCCCTCGTGGTGTTGAAAGATCCGCGGCTCTGCCGGTTGCTGCCGTTCTGGAAGACCGTGCTCGACGAAGCCCGCGTGCAGTGCCATGCGGTGCTGATGCTGCGCGACCCGCTGGAAGTCGCCCGGTCTCTGGCCGCCCGGATGGCGGTGGATCCGTTCCGTCCCGCGGCGGTCCCGGCCATCAGCCGGGGGCTGCTGCTCTGGCTGCGGTACGTCCTCGATGCGGAGCGATTGAGTCGCGATCTGCCCCGGTTCGCGATCGATTACGTCTCCCTGCTGGACGACTGGCGCCGGGCGCTGGGGCCGCTGGCCCGGGCGTGCGACCTGCCGATCCCGGCCGATGGCGATCCCACGGCGACCGCCATCGCGGAGTTTCTGCGTCCCGGCCTTCGCCGGCAGTCCGGGGCGGTCCCGACTCCGGAGGGTGGTGATCCAGACGCCGTGGTCGGGTTGGCGAGCCTGCGTGCGGTCCACGCGGCACTCTGCGGTTCGGTCGAACCGGGTTCCGACGGTCGGATCGCGCTCGATGCGCTCGCCGCCACGCTGGACCACCTCCAGTCCGTCTACGCCCCCGTGCGGAGGCCGCTCGATCCGCTGGTGCCCCGGGATGTCTGGGCGGAGGCGATCCTCGCCCGGCTCGCGGCGGTGCAGGCGGCCGGACCGCCCTGCCCCGCCTTCGGCGGCCGGAAACCGACGATCCTGTTTCTCTCCGGCGCGCCGAAAAGCATCGGGCACGTGTACCGTGTGGAGCATGCCGTCGAGGCACTGACCGAGGGCGGGTGGCGCGCCTCGTGGATGCCCGTCGATGCCCCGGACGTGCTGGAGGCGGTGGCACAGGCCGACGTGGTCTCGGTCTTCCGAGCCCGCTGGGATGACCGGTACGCGTTGCTTCGCGGCCGTTGCACCGCCCTCCGGATTCCGCTCGTCTACGACATCGACGACCTGGTGTTCGAACCGGACCTCATGGCCGCCGGCCACTTCGCCTACCTCGATGACAAGCCGGAATCGGAACGACTCCGCTGGAGCATGGATGCCGACGCCTACCGGCAGGCCGTCGAGCAGAGCGATGCCGCCGTGCTCACGACGGCGCCGCTGGCGGCGGCGGCGGCGCGGCTTTGCCCGCGCGTGCACGTGCTTCCAAACGCCTTGAGCGCCGGCATGCTGCGGGCGGCGACCGCGGCCTGCGGGCTTCCCAAGCCATCCGACACCGATGGCCGGCCGCGGCTCGGATTCGCCAGCGGCACGCCCACGCACCAGCGCGACTTCGCCACCCTCGTCAGCGGACTGGTGGACGTGCTGCGCCGCCGGCCCGAGCCTCTCCTGACCGTCGTCGGCCATCTGGATCGAAGCGCCTACCCGCAACTCGACGCGTTTGCCGACCGCATCGAGTGTCGGCCGGCGGTCCCCTTCTCGGAACTGTTCACCGAGGTGGCACGGTTCGACGTCAATCTGGCTCCGCTCGAGGTCGGCAATCGGTTCTGCGAGGCCAAGAGCGAGGTGCGGGTCACGGTGGCCGCCGCCATCGGCGTGCCCTCGGTCGCCGCGGCGACGGAGCCGCTCCGCCACGCGATCGTTCACGGCGAGACAGGCCTACTCGTGGATCATGGCACGCCCTACGAGGCGGCGCTCGATCGCCTGCTCGACGATCCCGGCGCACGCCGGCGGATGGGCGAGGCGGCCCGCCTGCACGCGGAGGCCATGTTCGGCTGGGCGACGTGGGGCTCGCTCGCGACGCGGACGTACGCCGGAATCCGAGCCTCGCGGGTCGGCGCCTGAGTCTCCGCGGGGAAATCCGCTGCTGCCGCCTCGGCCGGCCCCGTGGTAGAAATTGGAAATCAGAAGCACGCGCCCGTAGCTCAGTTGGATAGAGCATGGGATTTCTAATCCCAGGGTCGCTGGTTCGAGTCCAGCCGGGCGTAGTTGACCCGACGGCCGCATACGAGGCGGTCGTCGAGCGCTCTGCCACCCCGTGGCTCCCCCACCCATGCTGCCACAAAGTGGGCAAGGCCGGGGGAGCCTGACGGTCGTGGCGAAAAGGCCGTCGGCCGACGCCCGCCACGGCCGACCCTCACTGCCACGCCACCGCCGTCGCGAGGGTTCGCCGTGCTTCGCCGCCTCCCATCCCAAAGCCCCGGCCGGGCCGACCCCGCGCCGACCACCCCGCGCCATCGGCTCGGCACCCTTCTCCTGCTCGGCGCCGCGTTCGCATCATCCGCCTTCCGTGTCGGCGAAGCGGGCGATCTCGGCACCGACCGCGACGCCTTCACCCCCTGCACGCATACGGTCGCGCCGGGCACGCTGTTGAGCGAGGCGTCCTACGTCTACATCGACAACCTCGCCGGCCTGCCCACCAACAACTACCCGGAGTGGCTGCTGCGGATCGGTGGCACCGACCGGATCGAGTGGCGCTTCGGCGTGAACTACGGCGTCGGCTCGCAGGGAAACGTCGTCACCAGCGTCGAGGTGGGCGAGGGCACGCTCGACGGCAGCACGCTTTACGAATCGAGCATCCTCTACGGCTTCAAGGTCAACACGTCGGCCCAGGACGGCTGGCTGCCGGAGAGCTGCGTCATCCTGGAGGCCACGACCCCCGCCTACGGGAACGTCTTTGGCACGTCCCCCGTGGGCACGTACGCCGCCGGCTGGGAACTGCCGGCCGGCTGGCGGCTCGACGCGGCCATCCGCTACGCCTACGCCGAGGGCCTAGTCGATTGGTTCAGCCGCTGGAGCCCGTCGGCCGTGCTGCGCATGCCCGTGACCGAGCGGTGGGAGGTTCACGTCGAGTATTTCAGCTCGTTCACCGCGGGCCTGACCGACAACACGAGCCGGCCCTTCTTCAGCCCGGGCACCCACTTCATGCTGACCGAGAATCTCGAAATCGGCGTTCGCGTCGGCTGGGGGCTCGCCGGTGAGGCGGCCCCCTTCTTCTCCGACGCGGGCATCGGCTGGCGGTGGTGAGGCCCCCCACGACCCGTCCCGCAAACCAGCGGCCGCCGACATCATCACTGGCCGTGCCGATCCGCCCCCAGCGGATCCTCTGTAGCGTCTGGCGGAACTGAATCGCCCGCCGTGCCGCTGTCTTCCCGTCCGCGGGCGCGAGCCCGAAGGCGCGTGGATCTCTGCGGTGGCCTGCCCACGTTCACACGTCGTGGCGTGGAGTGATCGATTCAGTGTTCCCATGCAAAGGATGTTTCCCATGAACAGTCTGATTCTCCTGGCGGCGCTGGCCTTCGTGCCCGCCACCACCGGCGGCCAGAACGCCGGCTGCGACCAGTGCGAGTGCTGTGGTTGCTGCGAGACGGGCAGGTGCGAGTGCACGCAATGCACCTGCGTCTGCTGCGTCGATGAGTGCCCGACCGCCGGCCTGAAGGCCGAGCGGGAGGCGTGCTGCGGCTCCGGATGCTGCGGTCAGTAGCACCTGACGGCCGATCCGTGCGGTTGTGTGGCGGCGGGGGGCAGGACGTCTCCCGCCGCCTTTTTTTCCGACCAGGCATCCTCGGTTAGGCTGGTGGCCTCACCAGGAACAGGCGCCCATGGCTACAGACCCCATCTGCGGCATGACCGTCGATGACAAGACCGCCCGCAGCGCGGTTCGCGACGGCGTCACCTCCTACTTCTGCTCCGAGGGCTGCCGCCGGAAGTTCCTGGGCGACGCGTTGCCGACCATCGCAACGTCGTCGCCATCGACGGCATCGCCCTGCTGCGGGTCGCACCGCCCAGCCGCCGCTCCAGCCGCGGGCCGCGCCGATGCGATCTACACCTGCCCCATGCACCCGGAGATCGAGCAGGTCGGGCCGGGAGCCTGCCCGAAGTGCGGCATGGACCTGGAGCCGAAGACGCTGCAACTCGATGCAGGAGAGGACGATCCCGAACTCCGCGGCATGACCCGGAGGTTCTGGATCGCCGCCGCGCTCACGCTGCCGGTGTTTCTCCTATCGATGCTGCCCATGCTGGGTGTGCCGGTCGATCGCTGGCTGGGACCGACGGCCCACCCGTGGCTCCAACTGGTGCTCGCCACACCGGTCGTGCTCTGGGCCGGCTGGCCGTTCTTCGAACGGGGATTCCGGTCGCTCGTGACGGGCCACCTGAACATGTTCACGCTGATCGCCATCGGCACGGGCGCCGCGTATCTCTCCAGCCTCGTCGCCGTCCTGTTCCCGGCGTTCATCCCGCAGCAGTTCCGGCACGATGGCGGCGTGCCGGTGTATTTCGAGGCGGCGGCGGTGATCATCACGCTCGTGCTGCTCGGGCAGCTGCTCGAGCTGCGGGCCCGGCACCGCACGGGGGCGGCCATCCGCGAGCTGCTGTCGCTCGCCCCGCCCGTGGCCCGGGTGGTGCGCCACGGCGAGGAACGCGAGGTGCCGCTCGACGAGGTGCGGCAGGGCGACGTGCTGCGGGTGCGGCCCGGCGAGAAGATCCCCGTCGATGGCCGGCTCACGGAAGGCGCCAGCGCGGTCGAGGAGTCGATGATCACCGGCGAGCCGATGCCGGTGGAGAAGGGCGCCGGCGATGCGGTCATCGGGGGCACCCTCAACCAAACGGGCTCGTTCCTGATGGTCGCCGACAAGGTCGGCAAGGACACGGTGCTCTCGCGGATCATCGGCATGGTGGCCGAGGCGCAGCGCAGCCGGGCGCCGATCCAAAAGGTTGCCGACGCCGTGGCGGGCTATTTCGTGCCCGCCGTGCTGGCGATCGCGGTCATCACGTTCCTGGTCTGGGCCATCGCGGCGCCCGAGCAGCCGCCGCTGGCGTGGGCCCTCGTCAATGCCGTCGCCGTGCTGATCATCGCCTGCCCCTGTGCGCTCGGGCTGGCGACGCCGATGTCGATCATGGTCGGCATCGGCCGCGGGGCCCGGGAGGGGGTGCTGGTCAAAAACGCCGAGGTGCTCGAGCGGCTCGAGAAGGTGGATACCGTGGTCGTTGACAAGACGGGCACGCTGACGGCCGGCCGCCCGTCGCTGACCGAGTGCCTCCCGGTCGCGTCGCTGACCGAGGCGGATCTCCTGCGGCTTGCCGCGAGCGTCGAACAGAACAGCGAACACCCCCTGGCCCGGGCGATCGTGGCGGGCGCCGCGGCGCGGACGATCCCGGTTCCGGCGGTGGCCCACTTCGACTCCGTGACGGGCGGCGGCGCCCGGGGGATCGTGGAGGGCAAGCAGGTGCTCGTCGGCAAGCGGGAGTGGCTCGCCGAGGAGCGGGTGGCGGATCTGGCGGCCCTCGACGACCGGGCCGAGGCGCTCCAGCGACAGGGCCGCACGGTGATGCGCGTCGCCGTGGACGGGCGGCTCGCCGGCCTGATCGCGGTGTCGGATCCCATCAAGGCTTCGACGCCCGAGGCGGTGCGCAGCCTCCATGGCCTCGGCCTGCGGCTCATCATGCTCACGGGCGACAGCGAGGAAACGGCCCGCACGGTCGCCGCCGGGCTCGGGATCGACGAATTCCGTGCCGGCGTGAAGCCGGAAGGAAAGCACGCGATCGTCCGGGCCTTGCAGGCGGAGGGCCGCACGGTGGCGATGGCAGGCGACGGCATCAACGACGCGCCGGCGCTCGCCGCGGCCGACGTCGGCATCGCCATGGGGACCGGCTCCGATGCCGCCATCGAGTCGGCCGGGGTCACCCTCGTAAAGGGCGACCTCCGGGGGATCGTGAAGGCGATCGACCTCAGCCGCCACACGATGCGCAACATCCGCCAGAACCTCTTCTTTGCGTTGGTCTACAACGCGCTGGGGGTTCCCATCGCGGCGGGGGTGCTCTATCCGCTCTCGAGCCACCTGCTGCTCAACCCGATGATCGCCGCGGCCGCCATGAGCCTGAGTTCCGTGTCGGTCGTCGCCAACGCGCTGCGGCTGCGGTCGATGAAGATGGGCTCGTGACGGCCCGTCGCCGGAGCAGGTCTTCGAAGCCGGCGTGCCTGCCGCGGCGGCAGCCTCGTGCCGCCGTCGGCTAACTGTGGATCGACTTGCCCGCGACGGCCATGGACGCCTCCTTCAGCGCCTCCGGCAGCGTGGGGTGGGCATGGCAGACCCGGGCGATGTCCTCGGCGGTGGCGCCGAAGTTCATCGCCGCCGCCGCTTCGCCGATCAGATCGCCCGCCGCCGGGCCGATGATGTGCACGCCGAGCACGCGATCCGTGGCCGCGTCGGCCAGCACCTTCACCTTGCCGGTCGTGTCGTTGATCGTGCGGGCGCGACCGTTGGCGCGGAACGGAAACACGCCCTTCTTGTACGGCGTGCCCGCCGCGACCAGCTGCTCCTCGGTCTTGCCGACCGCGGCGATTTCCGGGTGCGTGAACACGACCGCCGGCACGAGATCGTAGTCCACGTGGGACCACTGCCCGGCCATCGCCTCGGCGCACGCCACCCCGTCCTCCTCGGCCTTGTGGGCGAGCATCGGCCCCGGAATGCAGTCGCCGATCGCCCACACGCCGGCCGCGGACGTGCGGAACTGGCCGTCCACCGGAATCCAGCCGCGGGTGTCGGTGGCGATGCCGACCGTCTCCAGGCCCAGGCCATCGGTGGCCGGCTTGCGGCCCGTCGCCGCCAAAACGCGGTCGCAGCGGATCGGCTCCATGCCGTCGCACTCGACCACGCAGCCCGCGCCGACGGCCCGTGCGCTTTTCACCTTCGCGCCCAGCCGGATGTCGAGCCCCTGTTTCCTGAAGAGCCCCAGCGCCTCGGCGGCGATGTCGGCGTCGATCCCCGTCAGAATCCGGTCGGCATACTCGAGCACCGTGACCGTGGAGCCCAGCCGCCGCCAGACGCTGCCCAGCTCGAGACCGATGTACCCGCCGCCGATCACCACCAGATGGCCCGGCACGGCATCGAACGACAGCGCCTCGGTGCTGGTTCCCACGAGCCGCCCGTCGGCTTCGATGCCCGGAAGCACCACGCTCCGGCTGCCCACCGCGATCACGATCCGCGGCGCGTCGAGCAGTGTCCGCGTGCCGTCCGCGTCGGCAATCTCCACCTTGCCCGGGCCCGCCAGCCGACCGGTGCCCCGGTACCGCGTCACCTTGTTCTTGGCGAGCAGGGCGTCGATCCCCTTGGCGAGCGTGGAGACCACGTCCTGCTTCCGCTTCATCATCGTCGCGAGATCGAAGGTGACGGGGCCGACGTGCACCCCGTGCGTCGCCAGTTCGTGCTGCGCCAGTTCGAGCTTGTGGCTCGATTCCAGCAGCGCCTTCGAGGGAATGCAGCCCACCCGGAGACAGGTGCCGCCGAGCTGCGGTTCCTGCTCGATGACCGCAGCCTGCATGCCAAGCTGCGCGGCCCGGATCGCCGCCACGTAGCCACCCGGACCACCGCCGATCACCACCACGTCATGATTCATACACAAGTCCGAAAGACGTCATGAAACCCGGCGCCGCGGGCGCGGCAGCGGCGAAAATGGGCACAGCTGGTGTCTCGCCCGCACGTCACACTTCCAGCATCAGCCGGCTCGGATCCTCGATCGTGTCCTTGATCCGCTTGAGGAACGTCACCGCTTCCCGGCCGTCCACCAGCCGGTGGTCGTAGGTCAGCGCGAGGTACATCATCGGTCGGATCACCACCTGCCCATTCACGGCCATGGGACGATCCTGGATGGTGTGGAGGCCGAGGATGCCGCTCTGGGGCGGATTGATGATCGGCGTCGAAAGCATCGAGCCGTAGACGCCGCCGTTCGAGATCGTGAACGTGCCCCCCTGGAGTTCCTCCAGCTTGAGCTTGTTGTCGGCGGCCCGGCGGGCGAAGTCGCCGATCCCCTGCTCCACCTGGGCGAACGACATCATCTCCGCGTTCCGCAGCACGGGCACGACGAGCCCCTTGCCGCCGCCCACCGCGATGCCGATGTCGTAGTAGTCCCGATAGACGATGTGCGGGTCGCGGAATTCGGCGTTCACCTGGGGCACCGCCCGCAGCGCCTCCACGGCCGCCCGCACGAAGAACGACATGAAGCCGAGCTTCACGCCATACCGTTCCTGAAACACGTCCTTGAACTTCGCACGCAGCGCCATCACCGCGCTCATGTCCACTTCGTTGAACGTCGTGAGGAGCGCGGCCTGCTGCTGAGCCTCCACCAGCCGCTCGGCGATCCGCCGGCGGATCGGGCTGATGAGGACGAACCGCTCCTCGCGGAGACCGCCGGTCGCCACCGGCTGGAGCGCGGGTTTTACGGCCGGCGCCGCGATCGCCGCCGCCGGCCGCGTGGCGGCCTGCACGGCGTCGGCCTTCGTGATCCGGCCGCCCGGTCCGGTTCCAGCGACGGTCGCGGGCGGGATGCCCGCCTCGCCGAGCACCCGGGCCGCCGCGGGCATCACGCGCGGAGCCGCTCCGGGAGCCGGGGCCGCCTGCACCGAGCCGATGTCCGTGCGGCCCTCCTTGCGCTTCACATCGACGACCGGCTGCCCAGCCGGCTGCGGCCGGGCCGGCGCCGCGGCGGCGCCCGCCGGCTCCATGTAGCCGATCACCTCGCCCACCACCGCCTTCTCACCGCTCGCCTTGAGGATCCTCGACACCGTGCCGGCGGCCGGGGCGGGCAGCTCGACCGTCGCCTTGTCGCTCTCGATCTCGACGATCGACTCGTCCATGGCGACGCCGTCGCCCTCGCGCTTCTTCCAGGTGCCGATCATGACCTCGGTGATCGACTCGCCGACCTCGGGAACCTTCAGTTCAAGTGCCATGGGTGGTTGGGGTGCCGTCTACAGGCGGTTGGAGGAGGGAATCTCAGCTGGAGAAGGCGGCACTGAGCAGCTCATTCTGCTCCAGGTCGTGGCTCTTCTTGGAACCGGTGGCCGGGCTGGCGGCGCTCTGCCGACAGACCCCGGAAAAGGGGAAGCGATCGAGCAGTTTCTCGCCGAAGTGGATCCGGAAGAACCGCCAGGCGCCCATGTTCTCCGGCTCCTCCTGCACCCAGACCGCGGGAGTGCCGGCCGCGTAGCCGGCCAACGCCGACTCGAGCGCCTCGCGGGGGAGCGGATAGAGTTGCTCGACCCGCACGATCGCGACGTCGCGGCGTCCCAGTTCTTGGCGCCGCTTCTCGAGCTCGTAGGCCACCTTGCCGCTGCAGAGCAGGATCCGGTGGACATCGCGGGCCGGCACGCCCGACGCATCGGGAATCACCCGCTGGAAGGTGCCCTTCACGAAGGCGTCCATATCCGACACGCAGGCCGGATTGCGGAGCAGGCTCTTGGGCGTCATCACCACGAGCGGCTTCCGCCAGACCCGAAGCACCTGCCGCCGCAGGCAGTGGAAGATCTGCGCGGGCGTGGTCGGCTGCACCACCTGCAGGTTGTCCTTCGCGCAGAGCGAGAGGAACCGCTCCAGGCGGGCGCTCGAATGCTCGGGGCCCTGCCCCTCGAAGCCGTGCGGCAGGAGCATCACGATCCCCGAAAGGCGGTTCCACTTGTCCTCGGCGCTGACGATGAACTGATCGATCACCACCTGCGCCGCATTGACGAAGTCGCCGAACTGGGCCTCCCACATCACGAGCCCGTCCGGGCAGTCGAGGCTGTAGCCGTACTCGAAGCCGAGCACGCCGGCCTCCGAGAGGGGGCTGTTGTAGATCTCGACCGGAGCCTGGTCGGGAGAGAGGTGCTCCAGCGAGCAATAGGTGTCGTCCGTGACGACGTCGTGGATCACGGCGTGGCGGTGGCTGAACGTGCCCCGTTGGCTGTCCTGGCCCGACAGCCGGATCCGCAGCCCCTGGGTGGCGAGGCTCGCCAGCGCCAGGGCCTCTCCCGCGGACCAATCGAGCGGCATGGCGCCGGCCGCCATCTGCACGCGGTTCTCCAGAAACTTCTGGATCTTGGCGTGCGGCTGGAAGCCGTCGGGCAGCGCCACGAGCCGCTTCAGCAGATGCTCGAGCACGTCCCGGCGGACCCCCGTATCGACGTCGGCGGCCTCCTTCTCGCGGCCGCCGATGTAGAACGACCAGACGCCGCCGATGTCGCTCGTGTAGACGTAGTCCTCGCTCTTGGCCACGGACAGGTCCGCCGACAGCTTGGCCTGCTGCTGCTCCGCGATCTGGCGGGCCTCGTCGCGCGTCACCTCGCCGAGCTTGAGCAGTTTCTCGAGGTAGCTCTCGTGCACGCTCGGCCGCTTCTCGATCACGCGGTAGAGCGCCGGCTGGGTGAACGCCGGCTCGTCGGCCTCGTTGTGGCCGCGGCGGCGGAAGCAGTACATGTCGATCACCACGTCGCGTTGGAACTCGCGCCGGAAATCCATGGCAAGATTCACAACCTGGGCGACCGCCTCGGGATCCTCGCCGTTGACGTGGAAGATCGGGATCTGGAGCATCTTCGCCACGTCGGTGGCGTACATGCAGCTCCGCGCCTCGCGGGGGCCGGTGGTGAACCCGATCTGGTTGTTCACGACCACGTGCAGCGTGCCCCCCACGCGGTAGGCCTCGAGTTCGCTGAGGTTGAGCGTCTCCTGGATGATTCCCTCGCCGGCGAAGGCGGCATCGCCGTGGATCAGGATCACCATGCCGTTCTGGCGGGCCTGATCGGCCGCCCGATCCTGGCGCGACCGCATCCGCCCGATCGCCACCGGGTTCACGAACTCGAGATGGCTCGGGTTGAAGCAGAGCGTGAGGTGCACATTCCTGCCGTTGGCCGCCGCGTAGTCGGTGGAGTGGCCCAGGTGATACTTCACATCGCCGCGGCCCACGTGGAGCTCGGGATCCATGTCGGCGAACTCGCGGAAGATCCGCTGCGGGCTCTTGCCCATGATGTTGGCCAGCACGTTCAACCGACCGCGATGCGCCATCGCCAGCACCACGTCGCCGATCTCCTGCGACGCAGCCCGCTCGATCGCCATCTCCACCAGCGGGATCAGGCTCTCCGAGCCCTCGAGCGAGAAGCTCTTGGCGCCGAGAAACCGCTTCTGGATGAACTCCTCGAACACCGCCGCCGTCGTCATCTGACGGTAGATCCGCAACTGCTGCTTGCGGTCGAGTTGGATGCGGTTCTCGCAGCCTTCCATCCGGACCTGCAGCCATTGCCGCACCCGCAGATCGTCCATGTGCATGAACTGCACGCCGATCGATCGGCAGTAGGTGTTGCGCAGCCGCTTGATGATCTGCCGCAGCGACATCGACTGGGGGCCTTCGATCGTGTCGGTCGAGAAGCCCCGGTCCATGTCCTCTTCGGTGAGGTGATAAAACTGCGGATCGAGCTCGGGCAGGCCCGGTCGCGGCCGGCCCAGCGGATCGATCTCCGCCATGAGATGGCCGCGGACGCGGTAGGCGCGGACCAACTGGTCCACGCGATCCTGGAGAAACGCGACCCGCTCCTCCCCCTTCGTGCCCGTCGCCACCGGAAGGGGCAACGGCATCGCCTCGCCGGCCGGAGCCGCGGGCAGCTTCACGTCGCCGTTGGCGAGGGCGACGGCGTGGGCCGTCGCGATGCCGTCGGGCGTGACCAGCTTCGTGGCCGACGGTCGGGCCGGCAGGCCGCCGTTGCCGGCGACCGCGGGGGCGGCCGCTCCGGCGGTCGATCCGTTCACCCGGTGCGGCGCCGCCGACTGCAACGCGTCGAAGTAGGCCCGCCAATCGGCCGGGACGCTCGCCGGATCGTTCTGGTACTGCTCGAACAGCTCCTCGAGAAAGGCGAGATTCGCCGTGCCTGCGGAGTCGATGCTGTCGATGGCGCTCACGTGGGACATTCGCTTTCTATTCCCGAAGGGCTCACATGGCCAGCAACAGCCGGCCCGGGCTTTCCAGGTAACCGATCACCTCGTTGAGGAACCGCGCCGCCATCGCGCCGTCGATCAGACGGTGGTCGTAGGAGAGCGAGAGCGGCATCATCAGCCGCGGCTCGACGCGGTCGTCGTGGACGACCGGCATCTTTCGCGACCGACCGAGCAGCAGAATCGCCACCTCCGGCCAGTTGATGATGGGCGTGGAATACGCGCCCCCACCGCCCCCAGATTGCTGATGGTGAACGTTCCGCCCCGCAGGTCCTCGAGACCGTACTGGGCGTTCTTCGCCTTCTCCGCGGTATCCGCGATCGACTGCGCGATCTGCGGGATCGAGAGCTGGTCGCAGTCGCGCAGCACCGGCACGACCAGGCCGCGCGGCGTATCGACCGCCAGGCCGACGTTCACGTAATCCTTGTAGACGATCTCCCCCTTCTCCGGGTCGATCGAAGCGTTGACGGCGGGATGCTGCCGCAGCGACAGGCTCACCGCCTTGATGACAAACGCCAGCGCCGTCAGCTTCAGGTTGCTCTTCGCATACTCCGCGGCGCTCGCCTTCCGCAGGTGCTCGAGCTCAGTGACATCGGCGTCGTCGAAGTTCGTGAGATGCGGGATCGTGGTGACGCTGCGGACCATGTTGGCGGCGATCGTCTTCCGCATCCGCGACATCTGCTCGCGGCGGATCGGGCCCCAGTCGTCGCGTTCCGTGGCCCCGGAGTCGGGCCGCGTCCGCGCGGCCGGCGCGGCCGAACTGGCCTGCCGCACGGCGGCGATCACGTCCTCGCGGACGATTCGGCCCGCCGGCCCGCTGCCACGCACCCGGCCCAGATCCACGCCGAGCTCGCGGGCCAGCCGCCGCACGGCCGGCCCCGCCGGCTCCACCGACACCGCCGCAGGCTGCGGCGCCGCGACCGGCGCGGGCGCCTCCTGACGAACCGGAGCCGCGGCCACGGGTGCGGCCACAGGCGCGGCCTTCGCAACAGCCGCCGGCGCCGCGGGAGCGGGAGTCGGAGCAGCCGCGGGCGCGGGCTTCGCCGCGGGAGCGGGAGCCGCCGGCGCGGCGGCGCCACCGGCACCAGCCGCATCCAGCACGACGAGCGTCTGCCCGACTTTGACCGTGTCCCCCTTCTTGACGAGCACCTGGGCGATCCGGCCGCCCGGCGGGCAGGGCACCTCGATCACGGCCTTGTCGGTCTCCACCTCGAGCAGCGGCTGACCGGGCCGCACGACGTCGCCCTCCGACACGAAGACGGTGACGACGTCGCCGGACGCGATGTTCTCGCCCAGATCGGGAAGCTTGAATTCAGTGGCCATGCGTTGACTCTCGGTTTCGGTGGCGGACGAACGGGGAACAGGGACTGGTCAAAAGGCTTCTGGAACGGCCGCGGGCCGAACCCAGGCCCCGGCATCACGCCGAGGCGGCGTCGATCTTGTCGGGATCGACGCCCAGCCGACGGATCGCCTCGGCGACGACCTCGGCGCCGATGGCGCCGGCGGCCGCCAGCCGCGAAAGCGTGCCGATCGCGATGCACTCGGCATCAACCTCGAAGTGCCGCCGCAGCGGCCCGCGGGTTTCGCTGCGGCCGAACCCATCGGTGCCCATGACGAACAGGCCGCCGGGCACCCAGGGATCCAGCTGCTCCGGCACGGCACGAACATGGTCGCTGGCCGCGACGAACACGCCCTCGGCATCGGCGAGCTGGCTTTCGAGATAACTCCGGCGCGGCTTGGCCTCCGGATGGAGCATGTTCCAGCGCCGGCACTCCTGCGCCTCGCGCCGGAGCTCCTTCCAACTGGTCACGCTCCAGACCGTGCTCGCCACGCCCCAGTGCTCGGCAAGCAGGTCGGCCGCGCGGAGCACCTCGCGGAGAATCGCCCCCGAGCCGAACAGGTTCACGTGCGGCACCTTCGCCTTGCCCTTGCCCTTGCCTGCGGCCCCGTCCTTGGCGGCCACTTCGCGGAGCTTGTACATCCCCTTCAGGATGCCCTCCTCGCAGCCGGCCGGCATGGGCGGCATCTCGTAGTTTTCGTTGTAGACGGTGAGGTAGTAGATCCAGTCCTCTCCCTTCGCGTACATCCGGTCCATGCCGTCGAGCATGATCACGGTCGCTTCGTACACGAACGCCGGATCGTAGGCCCGCACCGTCGGGTAGGCCATCGCGAACATCTGGCTGTTGCCGTCCTGATGCTGGAGCCCCTCGCCGTTGAGCGTGGTGCGGCCCGCCGTGCCGCCGAGCAGGAATCCGCGGGCCCGGCAGTCGCACGCCGCCCAGATCTGGTCGCCGATCCGCTGGAAACCGAACATCGAGTAGTAGATGAAGATCGGAATCATCGGCACGCCATGGCTGGCGTAGGCCGTGCCGGCGGCGATGAAGCTCGAGATGCTCCCGGCCTCGGTGATCCCTTCCTCCAGGATCTGCCCGTCCTTGGCCTCGCGGTAGTAGAGCAACTGGTCGGAATCGACCGGCTCGTACAGCTGTCCGGTGTGGGCGTAGATCCCGCACTGTTTGAACAGCGGATCCATGCCGAAGGTCCGCGACTCGTCGGGCACGATCGGCACGATGTACTTGCCGATCGACTTGTCCTTGAGCAGCGAGGCCATCAGCGTGACCACGCCGGTCGTGGTGGAGACCTCGCGGCCGGCGCTCTTCTCGATGAAGCCCATGTACTCCGAAAGCGCCGGCGTCTTCAGCACCGGCCCCTGCTTCGGACGGCTGGGCACGTACCCGCCGAGCGCCTCGCGCCGCTCCCGCAGGTAGCGCATCTCCGGCGAATCCTCCGGCGGGCGATAGAACGGGGCCTTGGCCACCTCGTCGTCCGAGATGGGGATTCCGAACCGCGACCGGAAGGCCCGCAACTCCTCCTCGTTCAGCTTCTTCTGCTGGTGGGTGACGTTGCGGCCCTCGCCGACCTCGCCCAGGCCGTAGCCCTTGATCGTCTTGGCGATGATCACCGTCGGCTTGCCGTGGCACTTCATCGCCGCGTCGTAGGCCGCATAGACCTTCTCGGGATCGTGGCCGCCGCGGCGCAGCTTCTTCAGCTTCTCGTCGGAGAGATGCGCCACCATCTCGGCCAGTTCGGGCTGGGCTCCGAAGAAGTGCTCGCGGATGTAGCCGCCCGGCATCACCACGTATTTCTGGTACTGGCCGTCGACGACCTCGTTCATCCGCTTGACGAGCAGCCCCTTTTCGTCCTTCGCGAGGAGCGAATCCCATTCGTCGCCCCAGATGACCTTCACGACGTTCCAGCCGGCGCCGCGGAAAACCCCCTCCAGTTCCTGGACGATCTTGCCGTTGCCCCGAACCGGGCCGTCGAGCCGCTGCAGGTTGCAGTTGATCACGAAGACGAGGTTGTCGAGGCACTCGCGCGTGGCCAGCGAAATCGCGCCGAGCGTCTCCGGCTCGTCGCACTCGCCGTCGCCGATGAAGCACCAGACGTGCTGCTTGCTGGTGTCCTTGATGCCGCGGTCCTGCAGGTACTTGTTGAACCGTGCCTGATAGATCGCCATCAGCGGGCCGAGGCCCATCGACACCGTGGGGAACTCCCAGAATTCAGGCATCAGCCACGGATGCGGGTAGCTCGACAGCCCGCCTCCGACGGCCAGTTCGCGGCGGAAGTTCTCGAGCTGCTTCTCGGACAGCCGCCCCTCGAGAAACGCCCGGGAGTAGATGCCGGGGGAGGCGTGCCCCTGGAAGTACACCTGGTCGCCGGAGTAGTCGTTGCCGCGGCCACGGATGAAGTGGTTCATCGCCACCTCGACGAGGGTGGCGGACGAGGCAAACGTGGAGATGTGCCCCCCGATGCTCTTGTCCTCGCGGTTGGCGCGGACCACCATCGCCATGGCGTTCCAGCGGATGATGCTCTTGATCCGCCGCTCGAGCTCGCGGTTGCCCGGGAACGGCGGCTGCTTGTCGGCCGGAATCGTGTTGATGTAGGGCGTGGTCGCCGAGAAGGGAATCGGCACGCCGAGCCGGTAGGCCTCCTGCTCGATCGCTTGGAGCAGGTAGGCGGCCCGCTCGCCGCCGCGGCTGTTGATCACGTACCGGAGCGAATCGAGCCATTCCCGGGTTTCGGTCGGATCGGCATCGACCGAGGCGACGCCGTCCAGCAATTCCGGCTGACCGGTCGAGGAGTCGGTCGCCTGCCCGATCGCCATCGGGGCATGGGCCCCGCGCGGCAGCCCTTGGCCTGCTACGTCGCTGCCGGTCTGGTCGATGTCGGGGCTGGCCATGGGCTGAGGGCTCCGTGAAGGTGGGCTGACTTTTCCCATTATTCCGATGCTTTCGGACCCCGTAAAGGCCGAAACATCCCACACGCGCCGCAGCAGGATATTGACCCACGGGGGGGCTCTCGCGGCTCCGTGACCCGCGCGGCTCCGTGACCCGCGCGGCTGCGGCCGCGCTGCGGCTTATGCCTGCAGCGGCGGAACCGCGCCCCGGTGGGGGGCGGAGCGTCAGGACTTCGCGGCGTCGGCTCGCGGACGGTAGATCTCGGTGGCGAGGCCGAAGTAGTTCTCCGCGGAGAAGGCGACGGTCTCGCCGAGCGTCGGATGCGGATGGATCGCCTCCATCAGATCGCGGGCCGTGCAGCCCATCTCGATGGCGAGCACACCCTCCGCGATCAGTTCGCCCGCGCCCGGCCCCACGATGCCCACGCCCAGCACGCTGTCGGTTTCGGGATCGACGAGGATCTTGGTCATCCCGTCGGTGCGGCCCAGCGCGTGCGCCCGGCCGCTGGCGGCCCAGGGGTAGCGGCTGATCTCGACCGTGCGGCCCTGCGCGGCGGCCTCGCTTTCGGTCAGGCCGGCCCAGGCGATCTCCGGATCGGTGAAGACCACGGCCGGGATCGCGCGGGGCGCGAAGAGCGCGGCCTCGCCGTGGAGCGCCTCGACCGCAACCTTGCCCTGGTGGCTGGCGCGGTGGGCCAGCATCGGCTCGCCGCACACGTCGCCGATCGCGAGGATGCGCGGGTCGGCGGTCCGTTGCTGCCCGTCCACTTCGACGAATCCCTTCGGGCTCACCCGCACCGCCGTGTTCTCCAGCCCGATGCCGTCGGAATTCGGCCGGCGGCCGACGGCCACCAGCACGCGCGAAAATTCCCGGGAACTCGCCCCCTCCGGCCCCTCGAAGTGCACCCGGATCGCCTTGCCGGCATCCTCGAGCTTGACGACCTTCGTCCGCAGGTGAATCGCCTCGAAGAGCTTTTCCAGCCGCTGCTGCAGCGGCTTCACCAGGTCGCGATCGGCGCCCGGGAGGAGCGTGTCGGTGAGTTCCACCACCGAGACCTTCGCCCCGAGTTCCGCATACACAGTGCCCATTTCGAGCCCGATGTAGCCGCCCCCCACCACGAGCAGCGATTCCGGAATGTCGGCCAGTTCCAGGGCGCCGGTCGAATCCATCACGCGGGGGCTTCCGATGTCGAACGCCGGGATGCGGGCGGGCCGCGAGCCGCTCGCGAGGATGCAGTGGTCGAACGTGATCGTCTGGCTGCCGCCGCCGGCCTCCACGGAGGCCACCTCGAGCGTGCTCGAATTGGTGAATCGCGCGGCGCCGCGGATGACCTTCACGTTGCGCCGCCGGGCGAGCTGGGACAGCCCGCCGGTGAGCGTCGCGATCACCTTGTCCTTCCGCGACCGCAAGGCGTCGATCGACACCGAGGGCGTGGTGAAGTGGATGCCCCAATCCTCCATTTCCCGGGCCTCGGAGAGGACGCGGCCGACGTGCAGCAGGGCCTTCGACGGAATGCATCCGCGGAGCAGGCAGGTTCCGCCAAGCCGCTCGTCGCGCTCGACGATCGCCACCTCCATGCCGAGATCGGCCGCCAGAAACGCGGCGGCATAGCCGCCAGGGCCGCCGCCCAGCACCACCACGGGAACGTGCATCTCGTTGCTCCTCGAAGACCAGGACTACCGCCACATTCGCGGGGCGACCGGTTTTGGGATCGATCGCCGAAGGCCGGTTGTTGTAGTTTCACGGCACGGTTCGCACAAGAAACGCCGGGGACGGGCAGTCGTCGGGTGGCCATGAGAGGCGGTCTTTTCAACGGCGCCGGGGCGGTCGGCCATCTCCTGCGGCGAGCGTTCGCGCTCGACGGCCGCAGCCTCGCCTGCTTCCGCATCGCGGTCGGCGTGATCCTGGTCGCCGACGCGGCCCTGCGAACCAGGGATTTTTCCCTGATGTTCGCCCCCGACGGGATGTTTCCGCTCGACCTGCTGCGGCGATTCTACGACCACGACCCCTCCGCCTGGTCGCTTGCGTTCGCCGTCGATGCGTCGTGGTGGGGGGCCGCCGTGCTCGCCCTCGAGGGGCTCGCCGGCGTCTGGCTCGCCTGCGGCTGGGCCACGACCTGGGCCACCGTCGTGGCCTGGGTGGCCGTCGTCAGCGTGGTTCGCCGGACGATGCCGGCCACCAACGCCGGCGACGTCTGGCTCTGCTGCCTGCTCTTCTGGTCGATGTTTCTTCCGCTCGGCGGCACCTGGTCGGTCGATGCCCGCCGACGTCGATCGCCCGCCGCCGGGCCCGAGGCCGCGGCGACTGCCGTTTTCTCGCTGGCCTCGATCGGGCTCGTGCTGCAGATCATGGCGGTCTATCTCCACGCCGGGATGGCGAAATGCAACGACTCGTGGCTGTCGGGCGATGCCATGGGCCGGGCCCTCTCGGTGCACGACCACGGCACGCCTCTCGGCATGTGGCTCGCGGAGTCGGGGTGGCTCCTCCGCCCGCTCACGTGGGCGGTGCTCGCGCTCGAACTCATCCTCCCGATCGCCTGGATCGGCTGCGCGTCGGCTCCGATCCGCGTGGCGATCGTCGCGGCATTCGTGCTGTTTCACCTACTGATCTGGGCGACGATGTCGGTCGGGCTCTTCGCCGCCATCGGCATCGCCGCCTGGCTCGCCCTGATTCCGGCGGCCGCCTGGCCGTCGCGCGGCCCGGTTGCCCCGGCCGTCGGTCCGGCCCCGAACCGGGTCGCCACGATCCTCTGCGGCGCGGCGATCCTGCTGGCGATCGTGAGCTTCGTGCACGGCACCACCCCCTGGCGATCGCAGCCGCTCCCGCGGCCGATCCGCGCCGCGATCAACGTCGCGTGCCTCGAGCAGGAATGGGGCATGTTCGGCTTCGTGGCGCCGCGGGAGCAGTGGGTCTACGGCCGCGCTGAACTGGCCGATGGTCGCACCGTCGATCTCCTCCGCGGGGGCCGACCGCTCGAGTCGGTGCGGCCGGCGGGTGGCTTCACGACGCTGCCGCACCACCGCTGGCACAAACTCTTCTGGGTGCTGCCGCTGCCGCGGGTGAGGATCTTCGCGCCGAGCGTCGCGAGTGCCCTCGTCCGCAATTGGAACCGGCGTCATGCCCCCGCAGACCGCGTGGCGTCGCTCGAGATCCGGTTCGGGAGCCAGCCGATGACCGCTGCCGAGGCTCCGGTCCACGAGGCCCTCGTCGCCTCCTGGCCCGACCGCGACCGGTCCGGCGGCGGCAATCTCGACCGGTTGCTGGACGCGACGTCACCCCGGCCTGAAGCGCCCGCGCCGTCTGCCGAGTAGACTGGGGCTCGACGCTCGGGTCGATCGCGAGAGTGGCGAAACTGGCAGACGCGCTGGATTTAGGTTCCAGTGCCGCAAGGCGTGCGGGTTCGACTCCCGCCTCTCGCAGTC